>NZ_VSRN01000001.1:5398522-5702525 GCF_008369915.1 Dyadobacter sp. UC 10
CAGGGCGTTGACAAAACCGCCTATGGCTTATCCGCATTTTCTTTGAAAGAGCAAAACGGATCGGTTCCCAGGATCAGCGAAGGGCCTGTTTCAGGCTTTTCAGCGCAGTTTGATGGTAATGCGTTTCTTTCATTACCGCATAGCCAGACGCGTGAGCTGAATATTTTTGGAGCAGGTCAGGGAGTGACCGTACTGGCCTGGGTGAAATGGTCAGGCCAGCAGACGGGATTCGTAGGAGGGATGTGGAATGAGTACCAGGATGGGGGAAAACGTCAGTACGGCTTGTTTGTATCTCTGCCTTATTACAATGGCAGAAATCAGGTTTGCGGGCACATATCCAGAACAGGAAAACCGACCCCGCCTTTTCCGTATTCCCTTGATTATTCGGCAAGCAAACAGCGGGTTCCTGCCAACGAATGGTCCTTTGTGGCCTTCACCTACGATGGAAAATATATTAAATCGTTTTTGAACGGGGACTTTGAGGCCCGGCAGCCGGAGTTGATTGCCCATACGAAAGGATTCGAGGGGTATCCGGACGGAATTGTTCATTCCAAAAATCCTTATCTGTTTACCGACGGAATAGGGAACAATGGATCCGACTTTACGGTGGGTGCTGTTTTGCTGAAAGCAGGAATGGGTAATTTCTTCAAGGGATTGATCGGAGGTGTGGCTGTCTTCAACCGGGCATTGGCAGACCATGAAATTAAGGAGCTATCTCAGTTTGGAAAGAAATGAAAAACAGGCTGGATGATTTTATCGCTTCTGTTTATTAGTAATCAATCCCGTAATAAATGAGTGCCACACTGGCATTAAAGAAATGATGATTGTTTTAAAAACAAACGCCGCATGAGGGTACCTGAGAAGCGTTATAAATGGGAGTTACTGGCTTTACTCTGGCTGGCTTTTTTTCTCAACCAGGCCGACAGGCAAATATTCAGTGTCGTACTGCCGCTCATCCGCGAGGATCTCGGGCTCACTGATGCCGAGCTGGGCCTTATCGCCTCCGCGCTGGTATGGACCTACGGGCTGCTTGTCCCGGTCGCAGGGTTTGCGGGCGACCGTTTTTCACGAAAGATGATCATCGGTTCCAGTCTGGTATTCTGGAGCATTGCGACCCTGTCGACGGGTTTTTGCACCACTCTGATCCAGTTCGTGATCCTGAGGGGTATTGCCACGGGCGGGGGCGAAGCCTTTTATGCGCCCTCAGCGAATGCATTGATCAGCCACCACCATACCACTACCCGTTCCTTCGCACTGTCGCTGCATCAGTCGGCCGTTTACATTGGCATCATCCTCAGTGGCGTGATTGCAGGATATATCGGAGAAGTTTACGGCTGGCAAAATGCCTTTTTTGTTTTCGGGTTTTTTGGCATCATTGTCGGTGCCCTGATCTTCGTACGGCTGAGGAAAGATATGCCGCCCGCGAATTTTGATAAGCCGGCGATTTTAAAGACTGCCGGGATTATCCTAAAGAAACCAACCGCTATCCTGCTCACCGGCGGCTTTGCCTGCATGGTTTTTGTCAATGTGGCCTATCTGACCTGGATGCCGTCGTTTTTGGCAACCAAATTCGGTCTTTCGCTTGCTGGTGCAGGTTTTAGCGCGCTCTTTTATCACCACGTCGGGGCGCTGGCAGGCGTATTGGCGGGAGGTAAGCTGGCAGACAGGCTCTCGCTCCAAGACCGGAAAGCCCGGTTACTTGTTCAGGGAGTGGCCCTGTTGGCCGCTTCCCCTTTCATATTCTGGATGGCGGCTGCAACCACGGAGTATGTGACTTACGGGGCCCTGTTTCTTTTCGGCGTTTTTCGGGGTGCTTACGATTCCAATATTTTCGCTTCGTTGTATGAAGTCGTACCCGTTGCAATCCGCTCGTCCGCCTCGGGATTGATGCTGATGTGCGCGTTTCTGGCCGGGGCATTCTCGCCCTATCTGCTGGGAGTACTCAAACCTACCCTCGGACTTTCCCTGGGATTATCATTACTCTCAGTCGCCTATATAGTGGGCGGCGTGCTGATCATTATTGCAGCATTGCTATTTTTTAAAAAGGATCAAATCGGATTACAATGAAAAAATACATCTTCTTTCTGGCCCTGAGCTTTGCCTGCACGGCGGTATGCGGCCAAAGCCGCTATGATTCACTCTGGTCGGACCCCGGTGTTGAGCAGCGGATCCGGGAGGGAATTGAAAAGCATCGCAAGGGTGACGCGCGCATTAAGCTGAACCGGAAAAGTGCCAGTCTTCCGAAGAACGTCACCGTCGAAGTAAAACAGCTGACGCACGCTTTTCAGTTTGGGTCCAACATTTTCATGCTCAATGGCTACAAAAAGCCGGAACAAAACAGCCGCTATGAAGAAGTCTTTCAAAGTTTGTTCAACACCGCCTGTGTGCCGTTTTACTGGAAAACCCTTGAACCGGAGCCGGGTAAATTGCGCTATGGCGTAGAAAGCAAAGAGATATACCGGCGTCCGCCTCCCGATGTGGTACTGGATTTTTGTGAAAAGGCAGGGATCACACCGAAGGGGCACACGCTGGTTTGGGACAATGTGGCACACTCCACACCGGAATGGCTGCCGAGGGATACCGCAATCATTTCGGAGAAAATCAGCCAGCGGATCCGTCAACTCGGCGAGCGTTACGGAAATCGTGTTAAAACCTGGGATGTGGTCAATGAATTGCTTTCCTATCATGCCAACGCCATTCAAATGCCGGATGATTACGGAGCTAAAGCGTTCGGGCAGTTTTCCAAAAGCTTTCCGGCAACAACCAGGGGATTCATCAATGAGACCACCAGCATCTGGAACAACTATCACCGCGAATACAGCCCTTATAATCAGCTGATTGAAAATTTGAAATGCAGCGGCGCTAAAATTGACGGGATCGGCCTGCAGTTTCACTTTTTCAGCGAGGCGCTTCATCATGATGTCGTTGCCGGAAAGAGCATTACGCCTCAGCGGGTATTCGATGTGCTGGATCTCTACGGAAAACACAAAGTGCCCATTCACATCTCTGAAATCACGATCCCCACACTGCCGTATAATGAGACGGGATTGCAGAACCAGGCAAAGATGACAAAGAACTTTTACAGGGCCTGGTTCAGTCACGAGGCCGTGGAAGGTATTATCTGGTGGAATGTTTCGGATGGCACCGCGGTGGCCGGGGAGGACAAATGGAGGGGAGGATTTTTGAATGAAGACCTTACACCAAAACCTTCCTATTTCGTGCTTAACGAGCTGATCAATAAGGAATGGAAAACGGATTTTACTAAAAGTACAGATCAAAGCACGATGGCCTTCCGCGGCTTCTACGGAGAATATGCGGTGAAAATTACAGCCGGCAAACGGGTGATCGAAAAGAAGTTCATGATTAAAAAAGGAGTAGAAAACGAATTGTCTATTGATATCTGATCGGGCGAAATAATCACCAACAGGTCACGAAGTCTTTTAAAAAACCAGTTTATAAATGAAAATTATTGATCTCAAAACCCGGTGCGTTGCCATTCCCCTCAATGCCCAGCTCAGGCATAATACCGGGGTGCATCCGGGCTATTTTTTAAGGACTATCCTGGAACTCGTTACCGACGAAGGGATTATCGGTCTGGGGGAAGTGGGCGGGGGCGACCAGTGCGGCGCATTGCAAAAGCTTAAACCGCGGATCATCGGTCTGGACCCGTTTCAGCTGGAAGTGATGAAACTGAAAGTGCTGCGGAGTATCTATTATATGTCGAATGCCAGATTATACGCCGCGCTGGAAATGGCCTGTCTGGATATTCAGGGCAAAGTATTGAACCGGCCCATGAGCGATTTGCTGGGTGGCCGGATCCGGGATGAAGTACCGTTCATCGCTTACCTTTTCTGGCGTTACGATCGTCCCGGCGACGGCAAACATGACCAGACTGCCGAAGACCTTGCGGATTATTGTGTGGAACTGCACCAGACCCTGGGCGTGAATGCGATGAAGCTCAAAGCAGGTGTGATGCAGCCCGAAGAGGAAGTGAGAGTGCTTGAACTTTGCCGCCAGAAGCTTGGCAGTGACTTCGGCCTGCGTATTGACCCAAATGGCGTGTGGTCGGTTAGTACCGCAGTGAAAATGGGCAAGCGGATGGAAGAGCTCGGCATCGAATACTTTGAAGATCCTTCGTGGGGTTTGCAGGGGAATGCATCGGTGCGCCAGCAGATCCGTATCCCTATCGCGAGCAATATGTACCCGGCGCGCTTTGACGATCTGGCACCCGCTATTCGCCTGGGTGCGGTGGATATTGTGCTCACCGACATTCATTACTGGGAAGGACCGCGCGGCGTGAAGGACCTGGTGGCCGTCTGCAACGCATTCAATATGGGCATAGCCATGCACAGCGGGGCAGAATTTGGAATCGAGCTCGCAGCCATGATCCACACGGCAGCCACCATTCCGACGATGACTTTTGCAGGTGATGCCCATTACCATTACCTCACCGACGATATTATTGAAGGCGGGAAAATGGAGTATGTGAATGGTTGCATCAAAGTACCCACTGGTCCCGGACTCGGCGTGTCGCTGGACGAAGACAAAATGAAATTTTACCAAAAATATTATGAAGAGAAAGGCGACTATTATGCGCGATTCCACCAGGACCCGTACCGGCCCGAGTGGTACCCGAAAGTGGGCGGTATTTAAAATCAGCAAACCATGAAGAGACTAGCAGGAAAAAGGGCGCTCGTTACCGGTGCTTCTTCGGGAATAGGGCGGGAGATAGCGCTCCGGCTTGCTATGGAGGGCTGCGCAGTTGGTATTCATTACCTGGATCAGAAAGCGGAAGCCCAGGCGCTGGAAGCACATATCCGGTCGGAAAACGGGCTTGCTTACATTTTTCAGGCCGACCTGACGGATTTGGATGCGGTAACTGCGCTGGCAGATCATGCCTGGGAAACCATGTCCGGTGTAGATTTTCTGATCAACAATGCCGGGGTCTCTTATAAAAAGCATTTTCTGGAAACGACCCGGGAGGATGTCGACATTTTTATCAATACCAACTACCGGGGTACTTTTTTCCTGACCCAGGCTATTGCCAGAAACATGGTGAAGCATTCCATTGAAGGCGCCATTTATTCCATTACCTCGGTGAACGGAATACGTCCGGGAATAGGCCAGAGTGCTTATGGGGCTTCCAAAAGTGCTTTGGAAACACTTATGAAGGGAGTTGCCCTTGAACTGGCACCCCATAACATTAAGGTTAATACCATTGCCGCCGGTGCTATTGCAACAGATATGACCAGAGAGGCCAGGAGTAATCCGGCTACACTGAAAGAAGTGACAGAAGGTATCCCCATGGGACGGTTCGGACTGGCAGAGGAGGTCGCCTCCGTGGTGGTCAGCCTGCTGATCTCAGGCAGTTATCTCACCGGCGAATCCATCACCATCGACGGGGGGCTATTACTGATGCGTGGCTACGGAAAACCCGGGCCTTATGATCCAGAAAACTTACATTGATGCTTATGAAACGTAGTCTATTCATTCTACTTATTTGCCTTTGTTCGCAAACCACGGCTGACGCGCAACCGGCGGAGAAGACGCTTTGGCAGCCTTACAGGGTTACGGAGCGCACGGGTGCACAACATATAGAGTTGTCGGGAGAAGGCTGGGCGCTCGGCCACACCGACGAGCCTGTCAGCAATATCGCCGGGCTGTCGCGATTAAAAGACGTTTTTGCCACCAGTGTTCCCAACTCGGTCCATTGGTCATATTACAAGGCAGGAAAGCTGCCGCATCCTTATTACCATAAGAACTCGGAGCAATACAACTGGCTTGACGAGAAGGCGTGGTATTACCGGCGTTCCTTTAAAATGCCGCAAAATGCCGGAGATAACTACGTTTTCCTTTGTTTCGACGGTGTCGACTATTTCTCCAGAGTTTGGGTAAACGATTCGCTCATAGGCGTGCACGAAGGGATGTTCGGGGGGCCGACGGTCGAAATAAGCAAGTATTTAAAAGGTGATAATGAGATCGTTGTTGAAGTGAGGGCGGGCAACTGGGGCAACGAAGCCACCAGGATAGAGGATTTGCCAAGGTTTGCTTCCGGAGAGCTGGATTATTCCAAAAGAAAAGGCTTTAACCCCCGCATGAGCGGAAAAATTATAAAACCCTGGGTTATCTCAGGCGGTTCGGGCGGAGAAGCTTTTTTCAGCGTAGGTATGTGGCAGGGGGTGCGACTGGAAATAGTGCCCAGGGTACATTTGGAACGTCCGTTCATGACTACGCTGCAATGTTCGGAAAAAGAGGCCAACCTCCATTTATCCCTGGAAGTGCTCGCCAATCAGCCTTCCACGAGCCTGACACTGCACCCCTGGAACAATGCCCAGATTGATCATCCCGACAATTTCGGACAGAAATTCGAGGCGGTGAAAGGTAACTATCAGGTCAGAATGGAGCTTCTTTTTCAAGGTAAAACAGTACACAGGCAAGACTGGAAAACAGAGCTGACGCAGGGTAGGAACTGGCTTGAAAAGGATATTAAACTTCCCGACCCGAAGCTATGGAACCCGACCGGCCTCGGGAATGCAGATGTCTACGACGTCAGGATCCTGCTTTTGAACAACGATATCCAACTGGACCAGATCCAATTTAAATACGGTATCCGCACAATTGCTTACCTGCCGACTGCCGGGCCACGTACTCGCGACCGCTGGGATAACTGGCAATTTGTGGTAAACGGAAAGAAAATATTTGTGAAAGGAATGAATTTTACCCCTCAGGACATTCTTCTCGACCTTTCCTATGAGCGCTACCGCTGGACACTGCAGGCGGCGAAGAAAATGGGTGTTCAGCTGATCAGGATCTGGGGAGGCGGATTGCTTGAATCGAAGCACCTGTACGATATATGTGATGAGCTGGGAATCATGGTATGGCAGGATTTTCCGATCGGCAATCAGGACACGCCCGGATACCCTCAGGACGTCTGGGAGGCCCAGGTAGTGCAAAATATTTTACGGCTTCGCAACCACCCCTCCCTTGCGATATGGTGTGGGGGTAATGAGTTCAACCCGTATTCTTTAGGCAATGCATCGTCTATCGGAATTCTGGAGCGTAATCTGGTAACCTTTGACCCGAGCCGTCCTTTCAAACGCACTACGCCTGATCACGGGGCTATTCACACTTATCCGGATATGGATCCGGTGTGGTACAACCGCAGCTATGCGAAGGTGCCGTGGGTCTCGGAAACAGGGATGCACTCCCTGCCGGAGGCCGGGGTCTTTCGCGAGGTGGTCGACAGCACGGAATTTACCGGCCTGGGCAAAATGTGGGAGAAAACTTTCGCAAAAGACCATCCTGAGTTTATCCATCACTTTACAGAATATGGTCCCGGCAGGGTCCCGCGAATGCTGAGCCGCGCTTCCCATATCGTGGATGTGGCTGATCCGACGATTGACGATATTTCAGAAGCCTCACAGATTGGCGCAGGAGAGTTTTACCAGGTGTTTTCCGAAAAGATCCAAGGCAATTATCCGGTGACGGCAGGATTGATGCCATGGGTGTTCAAACGCCACTGGCCGGTGATCGCGATTCAGATGATGGACTGGTTCGGCCATGCCGGGGCACCTTATTATTTTCTGAAAAGGACTTATGAGGCAACGCACGTGGCAGTAGATATTCCAAGGCTGCTCTGGAAGTCGGGTGAAGTGATGCAGCTGCCGGTTAAAATCACCCACGCTTTACCTGGCGCAATCAAGGGCTCGAAAGTCCTGGTTCGCGTCATGGACGATTCGTTCAAAGTGTTGTGGGAGAATGAAAAAACGACGGCAGTTACCGCGGGAACGTCGGTCACCGCTGTGGAAATGGGGCAGTTTACAATACCAGCCGGCTACCGTGACCGTTTTTTGCTCGTGCTCGCAGAATTGAAGGACGCTTCGGGAAAGCTGGTTTCCAGGTCTTTCTATTATCCGCGGGTATTGTCGAAAATGGATGATGCTGCATTTTACAAAGAATACACAACCACACCAATTCCCTGGATCGCATTGGAAAAAGGGCCGTGGCTGAAAACTTCAGTGGCAACAGCGCCTCAGACCGTATTAACAGTTTCTGCCGGTACCTCGGAAAATGGTTCAGGAAATACCAGCAGGGTTAAAGTGAAGGTATCCAACACCGGTACGGTACCTGCGTTTATGACCAAAATCGATATTACAGGCGCAAAACGGGCTATCGTGGCCGACGATAATTACTTCTGGCTGGCTGCCGGCGAGTCCAGAAATATTGATCTCGAAGTCCTTTGGAGGGATCCTTCCGAAGCGCGCCGCCCTGTCGTAACAGTAAAAGCTTTCAATTCGAATGAAGCAAAGACAGAACTTGATATGACTGTTAAATGATCGAACAAAAATCAACAAAAAAGACAGACAAACATTAACAATAAATTTTGAAAACATGAGTGTAGATCAGTATAAAAAGGAGGTTGGAATGATGAACCTGGAAAATCTCATCGGATTCCGGGAGGATAGGTCAGTGGCCCCTTTTCCGGTTAGCGACCAGGAGATGCTCGAACGCTTCGAGCGGCTTTATACCGGTGCTGTAAATGATGTATTACGTGAATTTTGCCTGCTCAACCAGGCATTGCCCGGGCATATTGTGCCGCTTCGCGAATACCGGACGGTGGCAGGCTTTGCCTTCACCGTTAAGAGCGCCCCCAATGCGATGATCAGGGGCGAAATGGAGTTCAGGGTGAAAATGCTCGACGAAATGCATGAAAATGCATTCGTGATATGGGATACGACGGGTGACCAAAAAGCAACGTTGTGGGGTGGGGTGATGACCGCAACCGCGAAAGCGAAAAAAGTAAAGGCGGCCTGCATCGACGGTGGTATCCGGGATACGCACCAGATCCTGGAAGCGGATTTTCCGATGTTTTATAAATACAGAATCTCAAACGGCAGCCTGGGGCGCTGCCTGATTACGCACTACCAGGTTACACTTCAGATAGGTGACGTTACCATCAAACCGGGTGATATCGTGTTAGGCGATATCGATGGCGTGCTGGTAGTACCCCGGACGATTGCTTACGATGTGCTGCTGCGGGCCGAGGAGATCATTGAAAACGAAAAAGTGATTTTTGGTTGGGTAAAGGAAGGGCAGTCCATTCAGGATATCACGGATAAGGGAGGTTATTTCTGATTAAGCCCGGCATTCCGGGTTATTTATAACTGATGAGAAAAGCAGGGCGTTCTGCTCATTAGCTGGTACGCAGGCTACATAACCTCTGTTTTTCTTTCAGTTTTAAGGGGAGGGTGCTTATCATGCAGGATTCGGATGTAACTCATCACCTGCTCAGTATTGGTTGCCGGATTTGAACCATGCTCCCATGGATCAGGTAGAATTCATTTATGAATGATAAAAACTAAATCCCAAGCCTTACACCAATTCCTGCTTTGACTATGTCCGGTAAGGAGAGCGATCTGGCGTTCAGAATGTAGCTAACCATATACAGATCGTTGGAGTTCAGTTGAAGGTATGTCGTGACATATTTAACTTTTGCCGTGCTTTTTAGCTTGTAAGTTATCGATGATTCTGTCGCCAGGTGCAGTCGCAGCGCCGACTTCCACCAGTAATATCCCTTCGGAAACCGTGAGGGCCAGTTCAGATAAAATTGTTCCCCGAAATGGTAGCTGATTTTCAAACCTGGATCAAGCGGATTGAGGCTGACCCTGTCCGAAACATTCAATGCATAAGGTTTATAAAAAAACGAGGCCGACAATATGTGGAGCTTTCCGCCTTTTTCTTCTGGTACAACGCCATATTGCAGGCCAACCCTGGCACGTTGTGTGAATAAATCGTAGCCCGCACCAACTGACATCCACCCTGTACTTCCGGCATATTGTGCAGTGATATGATCGGGATAAGCACCTTTTTTTGATTGTGCATGGCACAGCGGGGCTGCTGCTCCAATCAGGAGCAGGATCAAAATCCGTAAGTTTTTTTTCATGGTCTAATAGTCAACGATTGTTTTGAAGACTCTTCCGTCCACGATTTTTAGCAGGACAAATGCATTTTGATTAAAGGCATAGCTGGTCATATACCTGACACCATCCTCAAAAGGGAAGAAGTCAAGGTGTTGGTGCACGTGCCCGTGGAGGGATAGCAGCGTCTTCGGATGGTGCTTCAATAAATTGGTATAAGGCACCAACAGGTCCTGGTCAAATTCTAGAGCACTGAACGGTGGCACGTGCGAGACGGTGATAATGTGTTTAATTGCATTGCAATCCTTCATTTCTGAGGCTAACCAGTCCATGTCCGGGATTTTTCGTTTCGAATATTCCAGACTGTTGGTGTTGTGCGCTATAAATTTGATGCTATCATAGACAAACGAATAGTCGGTCGGGCCGAAAATGTTCGTAAAAACCTGCTCGCCATTGGCAACGAGATCATGGTTTCCAACCACTCCGAAGTAGGGCTTGTTCAAATTTGAAAGCCTGCGGTTTACCCATTCGAATTCCTGCAAAAGCCCAAAATCAGATATATCACCTGCCAGCAATATAAAATCGACGCCGGCGGTCGCATTGACTTTATCAACGAACCTGTCCAGTTCGCTGTACCAGCGCTGCGAATCCCCGACAAAAACGATCGAAACCGTGTCGTCGAGGGGCTGCTCATTCAGTTTTAATAGATTCTTCGCATTTGAATTCGTCACAGAATGCTTGTCACTCGCCTGATTAGGGCTGAATTCAAACTGCCTGCAAGCACCTAATGCAGAAATCAACATGGCGAACAGAAAAATCTTTAAGCCAATGTTCAATCGATGTTGTACCCGCATAATTAGTGACGGCCAGGTTTCGATGTATTGTTAATATGGGCATTGCGCTTCCTCCCGCATGAGGAAATAAATCTGACATGCATAGAAGAGGACGTCACTCGCTGTAAGAAGCGAGGTGCTTGCGGGTTCGTAACGTTGTGTTTTAAAGGGCCAGGCCGACGCCGATATTGGATCTTAGCCCGAAAGACGTTTTGTTATTACCTAACTGGCTCTTAAAATTATAGGATGTGTTCAGATCCAGATAACCGCGGCGGAATAGCCTGAGCTGGAATCCTGCCAGCGGCCCGACTTGAATGGTATTGGTTTCGCTTTCAAACTCACGGCCGGCGATCTCCCAGCCTCCGTGCCAGCCTTTGTAGTAATTGTATTCCGTGTTCAGTCCGGCATACCAGCCCGAAAGACCGTTTCCGCCCTTCCCATTAAGCCGCTGGCGCTTTTGCAAAAAATAATACCTGGGCTGCACAGAAAAAATTATAATTTTCTCGCGGGAATAAACGCTGGCGTATTTGAATGTATACTCAGATACCTTTTCCCCGTCATATAATTCAACCGTATGATCATACCTGAGGTAATTGAAACCCCTGTTCATGGCTGCGTCCAGCTGCACATTGATGGTCCATGGCGAGGTTTTAATTTTACGCTCGAAAGCCACGCCGGTCCTGATCCTGTTTAGATAATAGCCAACGGTGAGCTCTGGCAGGCGTATTTTCCATTGCTGGTGCTGGAACTCATCACAAAGCAGGATGTCACAGAAACGAGCGGTTGCTGATTTTTTCCAGTCCCCGAGGGCAAAGCCAAAGCTCGCTTGCGTGGAGAATTGCAAACCTGTCGCCGTCAGGCCGTACGAATAGTCATATACAGACTTAAATACGGCGAAAGAAAAATCCATATAGCCATGATTCAAGAACCGCCTCTGGAACCCGAGCTTAAAGCCAGCCTTCGGATCATTATCAAATGTACCCGGCATATTATAAAAAAGTGCGACATAGTTGCCGCTGAAATTATTTGCGCTTTTGCCCTTCTTGATCCGTCGGCGCATATCTACAAACCAGCGAAGCTGCGCATCCATGACGGTATTCTGCAAGGACTCTTTCACAGGCGCTTGAATACCATAAAGCGGGAAGTGACCCGACAATGCCAATGAAAAAGCCGGCAGAAATTTAACCTCGTAGCCAACGTGCAGCGACAAATTATTCAAGGTTTTATCGTCCGTTAAAGGATAGGGCACAGCCTGGTAATACTGCGATAAACCTAATTTGAACATATTCCTGGTCGGTACCTTGGTCATAAACACATTTTCATACCGGTCAATGAAGCGTTGCTTTCTCAGCGTGTCGGGTTCTTCGCTGAAACTGATGTTTGTACTATCCTGACTATACGCAGTAGCGCAGCTAAGCAACAGACCGAAAACAGCAATGTATCTTCTCAACTTAGGGCGGGTTATTGTTGACAGTTAGTTTCCATACTCTGACCGATCTGCAGGCTGGTAAATTGTTTACCTGGAAAGGCCATGCCAGCTTATCAGAACTTCGGCTTAAAGTGGCAGGGAAGAGTTAAATTGGTTGTATGAGATAAAAAAATATTTATTTGACCGCCCCGGTCCTTAACTGCTTAGTCAGTTATAATATAAATATTTCCAGAAGATGGTGTTAGTGGTTTGTTGTCCTGATAAACCTTTGAAACAGTCGCCCAGCCCTGGCATTTTGCAGTATTAATGAAAGTTTCCAGCCGAAGCTTCGCAAAAGGCTCGCCTCTCAGTTCAACGGTGATTTCCGGATTGTTGAGAGCATGCGACTTCATAATAAGTGCTCCGGTAGTGAAAATGCCTTCATAACTGTCCAGGTCGCTGATGTACGTTTTGGAATTTGCCCCGTCAGCGTAAAAAATCCTAATATCCGATGTGCTGCCTGAATTCGGATAGGTGACACCGTTTGCTTTGACCTGGAAATAAAATACCGGCGGAGGAGCCTGGCAGTCGACCCTGTCGCCGCAGCTAAACAGAAAAATCAGTGATAAGATCAAAGTGCATGACAGTGTCGGGAATGAGCAAGAGGATTTCATAAATGGCTAAAATAGAAACGAGGAATTAACCCTGGAAAATAGGGTTAATTCCTCAAATTTCAATTTAAAGCCGTTTCTACAGAAAGTTTTTTCCAGGTGGCCATTTCGTCCTGCAAAGCGCTGATCTTCGCTTCGGCAAGATCGTTTGCATCCTGCCCCAGCAGGAAGTGGACAGGCGGATTTTCGGCATCGGCGATGGCGATGATCGCGGTTACCCCTTTGACAGGGTCGCCGGGCTGATTGCCTTCAAGCTGTGCGTGGTATGCTTCTGAGTCGCGGACCAGCTGATATTCGTTGATCCTGGTTGCAGGCAATCTTAATGAGCCCGATTTCAAAAAGTTGGTGCGGAAATAACCCGGCTCTACCAGGGTTACTTTGATCCCGAACGGCGCAACTTCGGTCGCCAGCGATTCGGATAAGCCCTCGACCGCAAACTTGGTGGCGCAGTAAATGCCCCAGCCAGGGAAATTTCCCGTGATACCAGCAATCGACGAGATGTTAAGAATATGTCCGGAACGCTGTTTGCGAAGCTGCGGCAACGCCTGACGGATCACATTCAATGTGCCGAAAACATTCACGTCAAAATTGCTGCGTGACTCCGCGTCGGTAAGCTCTTCAATCCCGCCAAGCTGACCATAGCCGGCATTGTTGGCAATCACGTCGATGCTGCCAAAGCGCACAACGGTGATTTCAATTGCATTGGAAACTGCGGCTTCGTCCGTAATATCAAGTGCCAGCGGCAGGAAATTTTCGGATTCACCGCCGGCTGCATCCTGCAATTCCGCCAGGTTTCGTGAAGTAGCTGCGACTTTATGGCCGAGTTGTAACAATTGATTAACTAGTTCCAGACCGAAACCTTTTGATGCTCCGGTGATAAACCAAACTTTTTGATTGTCCATGTCCTTCATTTGTTTGTTTGACGAATACAAAATTAGGACGGCGGACAAGGGAGTTGTTTACGGAAATCAATTCGTTACTTATTAAATTCAAACAATTCTGAAAGCAGAGGGCGCCATACCGGTTCGTTTTTTAAAAAAGTAAGTAAAGTGGGCCGGCTCGTCAAAGCCAAGGCTGTAACCGATCTCGGCGATGTTCCAGTCTGAATGCATTAGCAATGCTTTGGCTTCGCTGGCGAGGCGGTCGGCGATGTGGTCGGTGGTTGTTTTACCGGTGGTATCACGCACGCAACGGTTAAGGTGGTTGACATGCACGGAGAGCTGCGACGCAAAGTCGCTCGCGGAGCGCAGGCTGAACCTGCGCGAGGGTGTTTCAATAGGAAACTGCCGTTCCAGTAACTCGATAAAAATCCCCGTTAAACGCGAACGCGCATTCGTTTGATTGTGAAGCGTTTCGGTTGGACTCATTTTCAAGGCATAATGAATCAGCTCGAAAACGTAATTTCGCACAAGGTCATATTTGAGCGAATAATCGGAATTGATCTCATTCAGCATTTTCTCAAATATGCCGGTCACTTCTTTGTCTTGCTGCGGATTAAGCGGGTAAGAAGGCTTGGCGCCAGGCTTGAAGACAGGCAGATCGCTCAGTCCGTTGTCGAACCTTCCCTGAAAAAATGCTTCACGGAAAATGCAGAAAAAGCCGTTTGTCTCGTCGGAAAGAGGCTCCCACGTGTAAGGGACCTGTGGGTTGAAGAAAACGAGTGTCGGCCCTTTGATCTCAATGCTTTTGTCAGCATAATGGTATACATTATGGCCTCGTATCAGGGTTATTTTATAAAAATCCCGGCGGCTATAAGGCTTTTCCCCGCAATTTGGCGCCATCCAGTCTTCCAGACGGAAAACGTTGGCCTGTCCGATATCGACTTTCAGGGTCGAAGGAACTTCCTGAAAATGGAAACGGTAAAATTCTTCGAGACTCTCTGATTTTTGCATCCGGTAAATTTACCAAATTCAAACTATTTGCAAAAAATGCGGTGATGTCCGCTTGGTTGAGCCGCTATTCACTGCCTAAGGGCCGGATATGTTCACTTTCTTCCTGCATCAATGCCTGTCCATAAGTCATCAGTAAGGCAATAGCTGGGAGCGCCTGGCGACCTCTGTCGGTTAATAAATATTCAACGCGCGGCGGTTTCTCACGATAAATTATGCGCAGGACCATTTTCTTTCTTTCCAGCTCCCGGATTTTTGTATTGAGCATTTTATCGGTAATGTGTGGAACTGCTTTCTTCAAATCTCCATACCGAAGTGCTCCGTCACGGAGGCTTAAAATTATTGGAATTTTCCAGGTACCTCCGAGATAGGACATGGCGAATTCTATCGGGCTGTAATAAACGCGGTTTTCGTAAATGAAATCTTGCATACGCAAATTAAGGGATTATGAGCCGGCTTATTGGCTTACGCCTTTATCGTCAAAAAAGTATATGAAGGGCATTTTAAATAGCATTCAGTTAGGTTTGCCATTTCAAATAAAAGCTCGTTTTTATGCAAACAAAAAATTGGATTACCACACCCGTGCTCCCCTGCCGTGCAATTAGCGAAACGCTTTCTTTCTGGGAAAACATCGGCTTCACCACTACTTATCGCCATGACAGGCCTTATCAATATGGCGTGGTCGAGCAGGGTGGTCATCAATTGCATTTTATCCGAGTAAAGGGCGTGGAATTTAGTCTGGTAGGTTGTCTGATTATGGTGCAGGACATTCAGAAAGTCCATAGCGATTTCTGTGCTTCTCTGAAAATGCAGTTGGGAAAGGTTCCATTAACGGGCATCCCGCGAATTTCAAGGATAAGGCCCGGACAAACCCGCTTTACGCTTACCGATGTATCAGGTAACCCGGTCATTTTCATTCAGATCGGTGAAAAAGACCAGTCTGACTACGAGGAGGCCAGCCGGGAAAGTCTGTCAGCCATGCAAAAGGCAATCGCACTTGCATTGCGGTTACGCGACTTCAAAGAGGATTATGTAGCCGCGGCCAAAGTGCTGGATAATGAACTGATAAAGCTGGAAAGTGAAATCACAGAGACAGAAAGGGCCGAAGCCTTGGTGATCCGTAGCGAACTGGCCCGGGTACTCGGCGATACGGACAAGTATGCTGAATGCAATTTTCTACTTGGCCTCGTCGCGATCCCGGAGGAAGAATTGCAGCGTTTAAAAGTAAAACATTCTTGGAATGACTGAGTGTTTCTGTCTACGGATGGACTGACTTAAACTATTATTAAGCCATTACGAATGATCTCAGCCATTGCACCGTAATCCGCCCGGCTAACAGTTGGATCGTTTGTCACCTAATTGTTAATGCCCCCAATCAACGCCAGGTCCTCAGATAACTTTTTGGCAACCATTTTATACAAAACGGGAGCAGGGTGTGCATTGTCGAATGGCAGCATTTTGTCATCCGTACTCGTCAGCCCGGAATAGTCGAAATATTTGATTTTACTATCCTGTAGTAGCTTTTTCATCTCAACTGGTAACGGGTTGCCGGGGAAAATCACGACGTAAAAACGGTTTTTTTTAAAGCGTTTGATATATTCTTCTTCGGTTTTTTTGAGGATATCTATCACCAGCTGATAGTGTTTTTCAGTATGGTATTTGGGGTACCCCAACTTGAATAGCTGCTTGATTCCGCTCGTTTCAGATCCAAGTATCATATCCGTGTAGACACGCCGCCGGTCTGCAAACAAACCTTCTGTCTGCATCGTTTCCGTATTTAAATAAGGGAGTTTTCCTTTTGTCAATGCGATCCAGCGCGTAGCAGGTATAACCCGGTCGATATGGTCATTGATAAGCGTAAAAATAGCGACACCATCCTGCTCCGTGACCTGACGCTCCAGCGATTCGTGCTGAAGGCGGGCTAATGCATGAAGAGGGGAATAGGCCAGGTAACCCAGGTTATATGCTTTGAATGCAGGTGAATTTTGCTGAAAATAATAAGGCATAGTTTGATCATCCGAAACGCCGTCACCGAAAGTATACGAGCAGCCCAGGAACAAAGCATATTTGTCGGGGAAAGTGTCGGAGGATGCCGGAGTGATTCGGCGGGAAAGACTGTCTATATTGATTTTTACAGAGTCAAACCGGGTATTCTTATTGCGTGGTAACCATAGGATACTGGCGTTACGGCGGGCTTTGACGCCTAAAATCGAATCCGGCTCAACCGATAATTCATGATCTTGCCTTTCTACTGAAATGATATTGGTCTTAACGGCTTGCTTGCTCTGAAGGTTTACAATTAAAAGACTGGCTTTTTCCAGTCCAAAAATGAGCAGGAGCGTAAAAAGCGTTAAAAACAGAATATAACTGACCGTTTTACGGGTATAAAATAGCCCGGCGACGATGAGGATAACGAGTGCTTCAGCCAGCAGTAGCTTATAGGTTGCCTGGATTATATTTCTGTCCCGCCAAATCCCGTCGGCATTTCCGTATGCATATTCGAAAAGATAAATGAGGAAGGAGAGGCCAAGTGTAGTGCAGATCAAAGCCAACGCAAAAGCGATGAACGCAAACCTGGATATTTTAGTAGCCATACTAAATTCAGGAGATAAGTCAATAGAGGAAAAAAGTAGTATTACTTTATGTTGAGGCAGCCAAATTAGACAATTTAAATCATTTTAGTATACTAGCCGGCGAGTCTCCGCGTGGTTCTGCGGCGATTTTGTTCGGGCTGACAGGTAAGCCAGAGCAATATCGGATGGGTACAGCTGAAATTATTTTATTGTAACTATAACAGATATAAGAAAATCTTTGGCAATTTTGATAGAAGTTTGTACAGCTATGCAGCAGGTGATTTCGAATCGTATTTGAAGAGCAGATACTACTCAATTGCTTAGCTTTTTTCAAGAATGACCGTCCCACAAAGGGATATGGATCTCTCCGAGCATGACATTATTTTAAATGAAAATTCTAGGTATCTCAGCCTTTTATCACGATTCAGCAGCAGCTCTTATTGATAATGGTGAAATTGTTGCAGCCGCTCAGGAAGAGCGCTTTACAAGAAAAAAACACGACCCCGGCTTTCCCTCGAATGCGGTTGCATTTTGCCTCGAATACGGCGGACTTACCCTGAACGAATTGGACGCGATTGTCTTTTACGACAAGCCGCTGCTCAAGTTCGAAAGACTGCTCGAAACCTATTACGCATTTGCACCGAAAGGGTTGAGATCGTTCCTGACTGCAATGCCCGTCTGGATCAAGGAAAAGATGTTCTTAAAGCGTCTGATCAATGAAGAATTGGTTAAACTGGGTTACGATAAGAAGAAGAAAGTGAAGCTCCTGTTCCCCGAGCATCACCTCTCCCACGCCGCAAGCGCATATTATCCATCGCCGTTTGAAAAGTCTGCTATTCTTACCATTGATGGGGTCGGGGAGTGGGCAACGGCTTCCATTTGTTTGGGAGAGGGGAAGGATATCAGCATCTTGAAAGAACTGAGATTCCCGCATTCACTGGGACTTCTGTATTCTGCATTTACCTATTTCCTTGGTTTTCGCGTCAATTCCGGAGAGTATAAGTTAATGGGTCTTGCCCCTTACGGTAACCCTGCTTCTCCCGATATTAAAAAATACGAAGATCTTATTCTCAAAAACCTGATTGAATTGAATGAAGACGGTTCCGTTTGGCTTAATCAGGATTATTTCGATTATGCAACGGGCCTGAAAATGGTCAATGAGGACAAATGGGAGGCATTATTCGGTTTCAAAACCAGAAAACCTGAGGATGCGCTTGAACCTGTACATTGTAACCTGGGCCTTGCAATCCAAAACATCACCGAGGAAGCAGTAATTCGTATGGCAAAGGAAGCAAAACGCCTTACGGGAGCGGATTACCTTTGCATGGCCGGCGGTGTTGCCCTCAACTGCGTGTCCAACGGAAAGCTGCAGAAGGAAAATATATTCAAAGACATTTTTATCCAGCCTGCCGCCGGTGATGCGGGTGGGGCGCTTGGAGCCGCTCAGGCTGCTTATCACATTTTCTTTGGACAGGAAAGAAAGGTAACCTGGAAGGCCGATGCCATGAGAGGCTCCTATCTGGGGCCTACTTTTTCAGATCTGGATGTAGCGCTTACGGCAAAAAAATACAAAGCGGTTTACAGGTATTACGAAAATTTTAAGGAAGTGTCTCAGGAAGCGGCGCAGTTACTTTCGGAAGGGAATGTAGTTGGATGGATCCAGGGGCGTATGGAATTCGGGCCGCGCGCATTAGGTGGGCGGAGCATCCTCGGTGATCCCAGAAACGCCGAAATGCAAAAGAAACTCAACCTGAAAATCAAATACCGTGAGTCTTTCCGTCCGTTTGCACCCTCCGTGCTGGCAGAGGACTGTGCAAAATTTTTCGATTATGAAGGAATTTCGCCTTATATGCTGTTGGTACATCCTGTTGCAGAAGAAAGACGGAAACCGGTACCAGCCAATTATGGCGCCATGGACCTCCGTGAAAAGCTCTATTTTGAACGGTCTGACCTACCTTCCATTACGCATATTGACTATTCGGCTCGCATCCAGACTGTCCACAAGGAAACCAATCCGCGTTACTACGAGCTGATTGATGCCTTTAAGGCGCTTACCGGTTATGCGGTTATCGTCAATACAAGCTTCAACGTTCGCGGTGAGCCGATCGTCTGCACGCCAAACGATGCCTACCGGTGCTTCATGCGTACGGAGATGGACTATCTTGTTGTCGGCAATTTTATTTTTGATAAAAAGCAGCAACCCGAATGGCTGGAAAAGGACAATTGGAAAGAAGAATTTGTACTTGATTAACAGTCAAGTCCTTAAATATAAGCGAATACCTAATGGTTAGCTTTTCTGGAATCATTTCATGCATATAAAACAACGAACAAAATGGATTTCTTGACCGACTTATTTGCCTTTATGAAGGAACGGAAAAAATGGTGGTTAGCTCCTGTGATCATTGTGCTGCTTCTGATTGGTGTACTGATCGTAATCGGAGGAGGCTCAGCAGTTGCTCCATTTATTTACACCTTATTCTGATCTGACAAGTCAAACAAATTTAGCTTTTGCAGTGATTTTGAATTTTTATTGAGATTCAAATCACTGCATGTTACAATCTTTCAAATATTCTAATGAGTGAATCTGATAAGGCCAAAGCACAATTGGTTATTGTTACCGGACTGGTCGTTCTATACTTTATTTTCAAATCACAATATTTTCTGATAGCGGCAGCGATTGTCGGCGTGTTAAGCATTGCAATCCCAGCCGCGGGCAACCTGATCGTCAAAGGATGGTACAAAATCGCAGAGGTTTTAGGTTTCATCAACGGACGGATTTTGCTGTCACTTGTGTTCTTCGTAATCCTGTTTCCCGTTGCGGCTATCGCAAAACTCGGGAGGAAAAACCCGCTGTCACTTAAACGCGGCGTTAAAGGTTCTGTATTCGTTGAAAGAAATCACAAATATTCATCGAAAGATCTTGAACAAGTTTGGTAGTGTCACTAAGTGAGGCCGGAACTACGCGGCTGATTTTAAAGTAGGTTTTAAGAGCAGCAAGATGAAGATCTTTGTGGATTGTCCCACCAAATTTTAAATGTTTAGCAAATCAAGTTTATGTTGCCTGATCGCCGCATTGTTGGTGCTATCATGCGCATCTGCGTTTTCTCAAAAAAGTACCGCTATCATCGAAGCCCCGGCGTTTCAAAACCCGACTTCGAACTATGGCATCCGTTGCTGGTGGTGGTGGCTGAATGGAAATATTGATAAGGAAACCATCACGCGGGACCTGGAAGAAATGAAGGCAAAAGGTTTCAGCGGCGCCTGTATTTTTGATGCGGGTGGGGCTGAGCAGCGTGGGAATGGTCAGGTTCCGGAAGGACCTCTCTTTGGGTCGGCGGCCTGGCAAGCGCTTTATGTGCACGCCATCAAGGAAGCAGACCGGCTGGGACTGATCATGTCGATGAGTATCCAGAGCGGCTGGAACCTGGGCGGGCCAGATGTTACGCCAGCCGAAACTGCAAAACAGGTGGTGTTTTCAGAAACGAGAGTAAAAGGTGGTGCGACGGTAAATGTTGAATTACCGATGCCCAAAGTGCGCTATGATTATTACCGCGACATTGTGATACTCGCTATTCCTTCCAAAGCCTTTACAAACCGGGCTCCGATCGGTGATTTTGCCAATAAAGCAGCTACCCGCGAGGTCGGTGGATCTGCGCCGGAAACGCGGCGCTTACTTACCGATATTCCCGGCACCCCGGGTGAGGAAGATGCCCGGTTGAAGCAGGTACTTAACATTACCAAACATTTTAACAACGGCAAACTTAACTGGAAAGCACCTGCGGGCGACTGGACGATCCTCCGTATGGGATTCACGCCCACGGATGCGGAAGTTTCAACATCAAGCGGAAAATGGCAGGGGCACGTGATCGATTATCTGAGCGAGAAGAATTTCAACCGCTATTGGGATACGCATGTGGAGCCTTTGCTAAAAGCGATTGGCCCGATGGCAGGCAAAACGCTGCGGTACCTGCAGACCGACAGTTTTGAAGCGGGCGGTTTGAACTGGACCGAAGGTTTTGAGAAAGAATTTATCAGATACCGTGGTTATGACCCTGTTCCCTATTTACCTGTGCTGGCTGGCAAAATCATCGAAAGCCGCGAGGTGAGCAACCGTTTTCTATCGGACCTGCGCAAAACACTCGGCGATCTGATTTCCGAAAAACACTATGGCACGTTTGCAAAACGCGCCAGTGCGCACGGGATCGGGCTGCAACCGGAATCGGCAGGACCGCATGCCGGGCCATTCGACGGACTGAAAAATTATGGGCACAGCGAAATTATGATGAGCGAATTCTGGTCGCCTTCGCCGCACCGCGCCCGACCGGTCGATCGCTTTTTTGTCAAACAAGCGGGAAGCGCTGCGAAGATATTCAATAAAAAAATCGTTGGAGCTGAATCATTCACCACTATTGGTCCCCACTGGAACGATGTCATGTGGTCGGATATGAAACCAAGTGCAGATCACGAGTTTTGCGCCGGCCTTAACCTCGTTTACCTGCACACTTTCACTTCCTCGCCCAAAACAATGGGACTTCCGGGGCAGGAATACTTTGCAGGAACGCATTTTAACCCCAATGTGACCTGGTGGAACCATTCAACTGAGTTTATCAAATATCTAACCCGCTGCCAGTACATGCTGCAGCAGGGGACTTCCGTTGCCGACGTACTCTACTATTATGGCGACCATTCACCGAATATAGGAAGATTAAAAGAGGATGATCCGGCCGGGGCATTGCCGGGATTCGACTATGATCTGATCAATGAAGACAGGCTTCTGGCGCTTGAAGTAAGGGAAGGTAAGCTTTTTTTGCCCCACGGCGTTTCTTATCGTGTCCTGGCTTTGCCGGACCATAAAACATTATCGCTGGCAGCTCTGACAAAGGTTGAATCATTGGTAAAAGCAGGTGCGGTGGTCATTGGCAACAAACCTGTTACTACTGCAAGTCTGGTGAAGTACCCTGCTTCTGAGCAAAGTCTGAGGAAAATCGCTGACTCCCTCTGGGGTAATGAAAGCCAGCCGAGCGGGTCCCGCCATGTTGGAAAAGGTCTGGTGGTTTGGGGGCAAAATGCGGCTGCATACCTGCGTTCGGCAGGTGTGGCTTTTGATATGGAAATCGTGGAAAAAGAATCGGGCAGTCGCTATGACTACATTCACCGCAGTACGCCGGATACGGACCTTTATTTTATCAGCAGCCAGAACCGTGCGGCTTCGAAAATGACCGCTGCATTCCGCATTGCGGGCAAGCAACCGGAACTATGGAATGCAGTGACAGGAGAAACGAGACCAGCTACCGCATTTACCCAAAAAGACGGCATTACCTATGTGCCGCTCCAATTCGATCCGTATGGTTCGGTATTTGTTGTTTTTCAAAAGGATATCGAAAAAGCTGACAATGGCGTTGCTAAAACTAATTTTCAGGAATACCAACCTGTAACAACACTGCACGGCGCCTGGGATGTGGCTTTTGATACCAGCTGGGGTGGTCCGGCTAAGGCGGTTTTCACCGAGCTTACCAGCTGGACCGATCGCAACGAAGCGGGGATCAAATTTTACTCGGGTAAAGCTATTTATTCAAAAAAATTTGATGCAAGCCAGACTTTGAGGACAAGCAAATCAGCTTTTTTGGATTTGGGAGAGGTGAAGGACATTGGGATCGCAAAAGTGGTTTTGAATGGAAAGGATCTCGGGATACTGTGGGCACCACCACTCAGAGTTGATGTGAGCGGGATTTTACGCGAGAAAGACAATGAACTGCAGGTAGAAGTCATCAATACCTGGCGCAACAGATTGATCGGGGACAGGACAAAGCCTGTTGAAAAGCGGTTGACTAAAACCAATGTGACCGTACTGGATAGCTGGCAGTTGACCCCATCCGGTCTTCTGGGGCCGGTGCGTTTGCTGACCACAGCACCATGATAAAACAGGGTTGTTGGGTTGGAATTTCGTAATTGGATGATACACGGATTGAATAAAACTTTTCTCTTAGCATAAATTGGGTTTGCGATCAAGATTTACTTATTTAGTAATCTTTTTCACTCAATTATGAAATCAGCGTCCACTAATCCCGAAGACCTTTTGCTTTGGCAGGATTTCTTGGACGGTGACGTGCAAGCATTTGAAACGCTGATGTCAGGTAATTTTCGCCTGCTTTTCAGATATGGATGCAAATTCTCCAAAGACCAAGAATTCGTAAAGGATAGCATCCAGGACCTTTTCATGACTTTGTGGGAGAAAAGGGGCAATCTGAATCCCGATGCGGCAGTGAAGCCCTATCTGATGGCCTCGCTCCGAAGACTGATGCGCAGGCAGCTCGCTGCCCGCAGTTTTGACGGAGAGCTTTTGCAGGAAGTGGAGTATGATTTCTACGTTGAATTCTCGGTGGAAGAACAATTTATTGCCGATGAAATGACGATTGCCAGGGCCCGGCAGATACGGGACCTCATCAGCAAACTACCGCAGCGTCAGAAAGAAGTGGTTTACCTGAAATTTTTCCAGGAATTAAGCCGCGAGCAGATCGCTAAAGTAATGGGGATATCCCCTCAAACGGTTTCCAATCTTCTTCAAATTGCTATCCGACAGCTGAAACACTGCCAGAAAGTAGCCTATTTAATAGTTGTTCTTCTGCACTTGCTCCTAACACGCTGATCATTACGCGATCCAGTATTTATTTTCCTTTTTTTTAGAAATAATTTAAAATTTATTGGTATCCCGCCGGGATTTTCGTCTATAATCATATAGACACAATCAACTGGCATGGACCGCTACTCCAACTTTTCTATTGATGACTTTGTCTGGGACGATTACTTTCGTCAATGGATTTTGTCACCTGATCATGACAGTATTACATTTTGGAATACCTGGCTCGACGCCCATTCCGAAATGACGGAAAAAGTGGAGCGGGCCCGGGCTATCCTGCTTTCCATGCAGATCGAAGAGCCTGAAATCAGTGATGAAGAGATCAATAAGATTGTAAAAAGAACTGTCGGCTTATATGACGGCACCAATACGAAAATCCAAAAACTGACCCACCGAAATGTATCAGCGCCTTTCAGCACCTGGATGCGGTTTGCGGCTTCAATTATTCTGGTAACATTGCTGGGCTGGACGGCTTACTCTGTATTGGTCAACAGAAAGGAAAAATCACAAGTCGAAGAACAACTCACTGCACCAGCGGCACATTATTCAATTGTTGAGAAAACCAATACGACCACCCGTACCATGGAGCTTACCCTGCGTGATGGCAGCCATATTAGCCTGGCCCCGAAAGGTAGTGTGCGGTACAGCGAGCCCTTCCAAAAGGAAAGAAGGGAAATTCATCTTACCGGAGAAGCGTTTTTTGACATCAGGAAAAATCCTGACCAGCCCTTCCTGGTATTTGCAAACGGACTGATAACAAAGGTATTAGGAACCAGCTTTCGGGTAAAAGCATCCGAAGACAGGGGAGAGGTCACGGTTGAAGTCAAGACGGGTAAGGTGGCCGTATTTGCGCAAGCTGACCCGCATGCGTACAAGAAATTGGAAGACAAGGCACTGCAGGGGACGATTTTGAAGCCGAACCAGAAGATCATTTACGCCGGCAAGGAGGTTAAAATGGTGAAAACCCTGGTTGAAAAGCCCGAAATAGTCGTCTCTATATCTGAAACTCCAAAATTTGTTTTTGAAGATACCCCGGCAAGTGACGTTTTGAACACGCTGGGAAAGGCTTATGGTATTGATATTATCTATGATACCACGCTTTTAAAACACTGCCTGCTCACAGCCCTTCTTGAGGGACTCACACTTCACGACAAGCTGGATATCATCTGCAAGGCTGTCGAATCAAGTTATGAGATCGTCGACGGGCAGGTAATCATCCATAGCAACGGGTGCAAGAATTAACCAATTTCATCACGCATAAACCTCTCAATTAACAAAAAACAGAAAGCTTACCTATAAAAAAAGAGCCGGCAATGTTCCAGCATCACCGGCTCCGAAATATCCCCGATTGGTTCGTCGCCATTTCCTCCTGTGAAGGAGGCAGGGATTATTTTGCCAGATTTTCAATCTTACAAAACAATCAAATCTATGAAAAAACCCTTTAAATACCGCTGGGTATTACTTTGGACGATGCGAATAACAATTACACAGCTGATGCTTGCGATCATGTTTATGGGTGCAGGGTATGCGCACGACAGTCATGGACAATCTCTTCTTTCTCAAAAAATTACCGTTTCTGCCAACGGCAGCGAAATCCGGAAAGTCCTTACACAGCTGGAAAAACAAGTCGACGTCCGATTTGTGTTCAGCTCAACACTTATCAAATCCACCCGAAGAGTAACTGTAAATGCTAGTGATAGGCCACTTTACGAAGTCCTGGATGAAATTTTGACACCGCTCGATCTTCAATACGAAATCTCAGGCAAAATCATAATACTGAAAAGGCTGGACGCTCCGGGAATGGAAATGCCGGCTGAGAGAAAAGGTGTCAAAAGGCAGGTGTCTGGGAAGATATCGGATGAAAATAATCAGCCGCTCCCTGGGGTAAGCGTAGTGATCAAAGGCACACAAACCGGCACGACCACCAATGTGGAAGGTGTTTTTCAATTGAATGTCGAAAGCGACGATGCGGTACTGGTGCTCAGTTTCGTGGGTTATGTGACTAAAGAAGTGCCTGTGGGCACTCAGAGTGCGATCAATGTAAGTATGGCGCCGGAAGATCAATCCCTTCAGGAAGTGGTAGTCGTCGGTTATGGTTCGGTAAAGAAAAGTGATCTCACAGGTTCCGTATCGACCATTCCTGTTGATGAGATCAAAAAAGTAGCGGTGACTTCGATGGATCAGGCTTTGCAAGGCCGGGCGGCAGGGGTGCAGATCACGCAAAATTCAGGCGCACCAGGCGGTGCAACGACAATTCGTATACGCGGAGGAAACTCGATCCAGGGCGACAATGAACCGCTTTATGTGATCGATGGTATCCCATTTAAAAATGACGCGTCCAACAGCGGCTCGAACTTCAACGTGCTAAGTACGCTCAACCCGAGCGACATTGAGTCGATGACGATTCTGAAGGATGCTTCTTCTACCGCCATCTATGGTTCAAGAGGAGCAAATGGCGTGGTGATCATCACTACAAAAAGAGGGAAGGCGGGCAGATCAACAGTTACCCTGGACGCTTTCTATGGCGTGCAAACAGTTCGTCGCAAGTATCCTGTACTGAATGCGCGGGAATATGCTCAGTTTGTAAACGATGCCAATACCAATGAGGGCCGCAACCCGGTTTATACTGCTCAGCAGGTGGAAGCATTCGGCGAAGGCACCGACTGGCAGGACGAGATCTTCCGCAGCGCACCAACGTACAATTATCAGCTTTCCATGAGCGGCGGAGATGACAAAACGCAATACGCACTTTCCGGGGGCTATTATAAGCAGGAAGGTATCGTTACCAACTCGGACTTCGACCGTTATTCCTTCCGTGTAAACCTGGACAGAAAGCTGACAAACAAGATCAAGGTAGGCAACAGCCTGACCGTCAACCGTACTGTTACCAACCAGTCACGCACTGATGGTGACCTGGGCAGCGCTGGCCTTGTCACGATGGCCGCCCTTCAGTTCCCTTCGATCCTGCCTGTATACAATCCGGACGGATCCTACCTGATGAACCACCCCGCTTTGAATTTTACAGCTGATAACCCGGCTGCGCTGGCGCGGGAAAGCAAAAACAAGAATACAGCCTACCGTGTGTTCGGGAATATTTTCGGTGAATATCAGATCATCGAGGGGCTGAACCTGAGAGTTGTTCTTGGTATTGATGGTATTATGCAGAAGCAGGATAGCTACCTGCCCAGAAGCGTTTCGAGTGGCTTGTCGCAGGGTGGAGTGGGTAGAATTAATAACGGACAGTCGATTACCTGGCTGAACGAGAACCTTTTGACCTACACCAAAAATTTTAACAAACTGCATAACCTGACTTTGCTGGTAGGCTATACACAGCAGGCCAACCGCACTGAAAACAGTTCTGCGGCTTCGCGGAATTTTGTGAATGACAATTTGGGTACAGGCAACATTGGGTCCGGTTCTGTCGCTTTGATACCGTCGTCGGGCATTGGTACCTGGGGACTGGAATCTTATCTGGGGCGCGTGAATTATGAGTTTAATGAAAAATACCTTTTGACAGCATCCTTCCGTGCGGACGGTTCTTCCCGCTTCGGTGCTAACAAGCGTTATGGTTTCTTCCCGTCGGTTGCATTGGCATGGCGTGCTTCGGAGGAACCCTTTATTAAAAACATTCAGTCCATCAGTGAATTGAAAGTACGGGCCACGATCGGTTCTACGGGAAACCAGGATGGGATTGGTAACTATCCGGCTTATTCGCTGCTGGGAACACAGAATTATGTATTTGGAAACAATGTATCGACGGGTATAGGGCCTAACCAGATTGCGAATCCGGACCTTTCTTGGGAAACTACCACGCAATCGGACATTGGTATCGACCTCAGCCTTTTCAGGAACCGTCTGAGCTTTACAGCCGACGCTTATATCAAACGCACCCGCGACCTGCTCCTGAGTGTAACGATTCCGAGCACTTCCGGTTTTTCCAGCGCCATCCAAAATCTTGGAAAGGTTGAAAACAGGGGAATCGAGCTGAGTATCACGTCTTACAATATCGATGGTGCATTCAAGTGGAAAACCGATTTCAATTATGCATTGAACCGCAACAAAGTACTTGACATTGGTGGTGCGCCGCAGATCTTTGCAGGTGGGGTTGCCAATATTGCGCAGAATGTCAATTCGGGCATTATCCGGGTAGGGGAGCCGCTTGGATCGTTTTTTGGTTACCAAACCGATGGACTTTACCAGCGCGAAGAGGAGCTCAAAGCACTCGTGGATGCGAACGCCCGCAAAATAGGTGACCGCAAATACAAGGACCTGAACGCTGATGGCCGGATCGACGACAACGACCGTACCATAATAGGTCGTGCACAGCCCAAATTTATCGGTGGTATCAGCAATACATTTTCGTACAAAGGCATTGACCTGACTGTCTTTTTCCAGGGTGTTTATGGGAATCAGATCCTCAATGCAAACCGCTTCGAACTTGAATACCTGAACGGAACCAACAACCAAAGCCGCGATATGCTCAACCGCTGGACACCGGAAAATACCAATACGGATATTCCGAGAGCTTCAACCACGCGCCCTGCCAACCGTATTTCGACACGCCAGATTGAAGACGGTTCGTACCTGCGCCTGAAAAATATCCAGCTTGCCTACACATTGCCGGCAACCGCGACGAAAGCATTGCATTTGCAAGGCGTGCGTTTCTACGTTTCCGCGCAGAACTATCTGACCTGGACGAAATACTCGGGTTATGATCCGGAGGTGAACCGCTTCGGTCAGGACAGCCGCAGCCAGGGCTTCGATTATGCGAGTTACCCGGCAGCCAAAACATTGATTTTTGGTTTGAATGTAGGTTTTTAAGAAGTTCAAAAGCATTTTAAAGCAGAATCAACATGAAGAAAATAGTAGTATTTCTGGTAACACTGTCGGTCGTATCGTCGTGCAACGTCCTTGACCAGGTACCCGAATCAGCATTTACTCCAACCAATTTCTATAAAAATTCAGATGACGCCATCGCTGCAGTCAGCTCTGTGTATGACCAATTGAACACCTCGGACCTGTATAACCAGGTGATGTGGATTGTTCAGGACCAGGCCACGGACGATGCGGAATGGGGCGGCGGACGCTCTACTGCGAACCAGGCGAAAAACGATCTAGACAAATACACGTTTACGCCGGCTACCAGCACATTTCAGTCGACGTGGACCGCGCAGTACAAAGCTATCAACCGGGCAAATGCGGCGATCGAGCGTATTCCCGCGATTACAATGGACGCTGCATTGCAGGACCGCCTGATCGCGGAAGCCAAGTTTATGCGCGCGTTTTACTATTTCACATTGGTGCGATTCTTCGGGGATGTGCCGCTGACACTGACGGAAACCACTTCGCTGACTGACCTGCAAATAGCGAGAACACCGAAGGAGGAAGTGTATGCCCAAATCATCAAGGATTTCACCGAAGCGGAAGCGGTACTTCCGGCTACCTACTCGGGTGCGGACCGCGGACGCGCGACCAAGGGAGCAGCGACGGCCTTTCTGGCAAAAGTATACCTTACCCGTCAGGATTGGACAAAAGCAGCTGCGAAGGCAAAAGAGGTAATCGACTCAGGCATTTATGATCTGTGGGCTACTTATCCCGAAGCATTCGCGATTGCCAATAAAAACGGGAAAGAAGCGGTATTTGAAGTGCAGGCACTCGGAGGCGGGTTCGGTGAGGGAAGCTGGATGCAGGGTTATATGCGCCCGAACTTTGACCGCGTCAATAACATTTCCGGCTTCGGCGACGACCCGGTTACCAAAAACCTTTACGAAACCTACACCGCTGCTGACAAGCGCCGGGACGTGAACATCCGCATTTATTCGGCCACAACTACGCCGGCAGCTCCCGCGAGCGTTGATTTTCCAGGCTATGTGTACAAATACCTGGATCCGTCGGCCACTGCAAATGGAGAAGGCAGTAACAATTTCCCGGTAATCCGCTATGCCGACGTACTCCTGATGTATGCGGAGGCGCTCAACGAGCTGGGTGCTGGAAATGCCGAAGCATTTGCAGCCGTGAACAAAATCCGCGCACGCGCCGGACTGGCGGCGCTTCCGGCATCTCTCAGCCAGGCTGCATTTCGCGATGCAATTTTGCTGGAAAGAAGGCTGGAGCTGGCTTTCGAGGGGCACCGCTGGTATGACCTTGTTCGCACCGGCAAGCTGGTGGCGGCGATTAAAGCGCAAAACCCGACGATCCAGGTTACGGAAAACCACCTGCTTTTGCCGATCCCGCAAACGGAACGCGACGTAAATCCAAACCTGACACAGAACCCCGGGTACTGATATGCATCGCAGACATTTTTTGCATACCGCATTTGCGTTACCGGCCATAGCCCTGGCCGGTAATGCGATGCCGGTACAATCAGCAGCCGGGGAACCGTTCATTATCAACGCGGGAGTGGGAGGGAACAATACGGTTGACCTGCTTGCGAGAATTGAAAAAGACTGTCTCTCGCACAAGCCGGATTTCACAATCCTGATGATTGGTACCAACGATATGAACAGCCGCAAACACATTCCACTGCCGGAGTTTGAACAAAATCTGCGGAAGATTATCGGGATGATCACCGGCTCGGGCAGCCAGGTGTTGCTGATGACCATTTTACCGGGATACGAACCTTATCTTTTCACACGTCACCCAAAGGCATTTTACGAGCCCGACGGTTATCAGTCCAGACTGACGAAGGTAAATGCGACGATTAAGTATGTAGCAGAAGAATTAAAACTGCATTTTCTGGATCTGCATCACGTCTTCGACAAAGTGGGCAATGTGGGCGAAGATGCCGGCAGCCTGATCCAGAATATTGCCAACAGCAATAAAAACGACGGTATTCACCCTACGTCCGACGGTTATCGGACCATTGCTGTGGCAGTTTACGAAAAGCTGGTCTCGATCAATGCACCTTACAGGAGGCTCGTCTGCTTTGGTGACAGCATTACCAATGGCGGAGGAGAGGTGGAAGGCAGCAGCTACCCGGCGCGCCTGAAAAAGCTGCTCGGCTATTAATGCGCGTGCTCTTAGCTATTTAACACAAATCAGAATTTATGTTTTCGAAAATAAAAATAATACGATCGGTGATACTGGTCTGTATCCTTTTCACAGGAATACGGACGTCCACTTTTTCACAATCTTTTGAGGCTGATGTGATCGTTTACGGGGGAACTTCGGCAGCTGTTACGGCAGCTATGCAGGTGGTTCAATCCGGAAAAACCGTTTTGGTCGTTTCTCCCGACAAGCATCTGGGCGGGCTTTCGTCCGGCGGGCTGGGCTTTACCGACACCGGCGACAAATCGGTTATCGGCGGATTGGCGCGCGAGTTCTATCATCGTGTATACATGCGATACGACAAGCCTGAAACCTGGAAATGGCAAAAGAAAGAGGAATACGGTAACAAAGGCCAGGGGACACCCGCGATGGATGGGGCCGAGCGTACCATGTGGATTTTTGAACCACACGTGGCAGAGCAGGTTTTTGAGGATTTTGTAAAGGAAAACAAAATTAAAATATACCGCGAAGAGTGGCTCGACCGCAGCAAAGCTGGGGTTCAGAAAAACAAGGGCCGCATTACTTCATTGAAAACATTAAGCGGCAAAACTTTCAAAGGTAAAATGTTCATCGACGCTACCTATGAAGGGGATTTGATGGCTGCTGCCGAAGTAAAATACCACGTGGGCCGGGAAGCGAACAGTGTTTACAATGAAAAATGGAATGGTATCCAGGCGGGTGTATTTCAGCATAACCATTATTTCCAGAAAAATATAAGTCCCTACAAGGTAGAAGGTGATCCAAAGAGCGGACTGTTGCCTTATGTTTCGGATGAAAAAATAGGCAAAAACGGCGATGGTGATAATAAAATCCAGGCCTATTGCTTCCGTATGTGCCTGTCATCTCACCCCGATAACCGCATTGCTTTCACCAAGCCGGAAGGTTACGATCCTGCCAAATATGAGCTGCTGGCGCGCGTTTACAAAGCAGGCTGGACAGAGACGTTCAAAAAATACGATCCTATTCCCAACCGGAAGACAGATACCAATAACCACGGCCCGTTCAGCACCGATTTCATTGGTCAGAACTACGATTATCCCGAGGCTACTTACGAGCGTCGCAAAGAAATTATCAGGGAGCACGAGCTTTATCAGAAAGGCCTGATGTACTTCATCGCCAATGATCCGGCTGTTCCGGCTGACGTGCGTGCGGAAGCCAGTAAATGGGGATTGCCAAAAGATGAATTCAAAGACAATGGCGGCTGGCCGCACCAGATTTATGTCCGTGAAGCCCGGCGCATGATTGGCCACGGCGTAATGACTGAAAATGAAACGTTGGGCAAAAAAGCGGTATCGGAACCCATCGGCATGGGCTCGTATGCGCTGGACGCCCATAATGCGCAGCGTTATGTCAAGGAAGATGGTTTTGTACAGAATGAAGGTGATATCGGCGTGCATCCAAAGCAACCTTACAGCATTTCGTATGCGTCCATCATCCCTAAAAAAGCTGAATGCGAAAATTTGCTGGTGCCGGTCTGTTTGTCAAGCTCACACATTGCCTACGGTTCGATCCGGATGGAGCCTGTGTTCATGATTTTAGGGCAAAGTGCGGCCACAGCGGCAGTGCAGGCGATAGACCGCAAAGTGGCAGTGCAGGACATAGATTACGCCAAACTGAAAACGCAACTGTTGAAGGACAAACAAAAGCTGGAACTCTGATCGGGTACTGCCAAAGTTCCCCGAACATTTTTTCCGCAACTTCCTTTCTTTCAATCATCACAGGGGTTGTGGCAAAAAATGTGTATTTGCACCTCGACTCCAACACGTTTCCAAATCTTCAAAAGCCCGCAAATCATTGATTTGCGGGCTTTTGAAGATTTGGCGCTATATGACAAATTCTTAAAATTTAACAAAAGCGAAGGGGTGAATTAGAGATTGAAAAGCGCTCAGGAATCAGTTTCGAATTCGCCCCTGTTGATCACCAATAACTGAAATTGAAACAGGATGTACATCTAACGGGCATCCTGATTTCGAGCTAGTGACAAGGACTTATTCCAAAGCCTTTATTCATATTAATTGATATTTATACCCGCACTGGCAAAACCGGCGAGCGTATTGACTAGTGAAATTCCGTTAGCATCGGCTGAAAACACCAGCATGATGCGCTGGCCCGCAGTTACCGGGATATTTAAACCTGACAAATTGCCTTCGGCAATGCTTCCTATTGATATTATCCCTGAAAAGGAGGGCGAAAGGGCAGCAGATGGGCCGATCGGAGTGAAGGAATTGCTGCCCGGTTGGGCCACATACAATTCTGCTCTGAGATTAATATCTGTGCCAAGGAGCGCCAATGCTAAACTATTGCTGAAAAAAGCATACAGGCTCGTGATCGTGCCATTGCGGGGAACCGAAAATGCAACGTTGTTCAACATGGTGGCATCGACTAAGCCGCCAGAGACGTTGACGCCGGTGACACTGTTGCCAAATCCCAAAGCGGTGGACGTTCCCGCTAAACCGTTGCCCAGCGTAGTAATCACAGCCGGAGTGCCCGATGCAAAGGGGATAATGGTCCCCCCTGTCGCAGGTGCCTCTGTTTTCAGCGGAGTCCATTCGCTGCCTGTATAATAGTAAAAACCAGCAGCTCCGTTGGTCTGATAAACGAGCAAGCCTGTTGCAGGATCACTGATTCCAGCCCGCTCTGTATCCAGCATCCGGGGAATCAGCACACCTTTGGAAGTAGACTGGACTTCGAGCTGTGCTGTCGGGTGCGGCGAGGTGGTCCCTACCCCGACTTGTGCTTGCGCATGGAGGGAGAATAGTGCTAATATGCAGGCAGTTATAGCACTATTAATGCCGAAAAATGTCTTGAAAGTATATTTATGTACCATTTAGATTAAGTTTTTATTGTTTAACGACTTTAACTGTTTCGCTGCCTCCATCCCGTTTTTTTACCTGAATGAGATAAGTTCCAGATGGAAATTCCTGCATGTCGACGTCGCTCACAGGTTGTAAACGGGAGGATTTGTAAAATTCCCGCCCTGAGATATCGAACACGCTGATACTCGCAGCTTCTTGCAGTTTTGAAATGTCAACCTGTAATTTGTCCTCCACCGGGTTGGGATAGGCCGTCACCATTTCCGAATGTTCGTTCCTTAAATTGCGGATCGCGCTGTAAGCAAAACTACCATCCAGATCCACCATTTTGAGCCGGTAATAATTGGTTCCGCTCCGCAGGACGTCTTTAAAGGAATAGCGTTTCAGTGTTTTGCTGTTAGCGGCAGATTCCACCGATCCCAGTATATTCCACCTTTTTGCATCGTTGCTTTGCTGGATTTCGAAGAAACTGCTGTTCACTTCTGACGTGGTTTGCCACTGCAGCACTGCCTCGTTTTCAGCTTTTGTTACATCAAATGAAACCAGCATTACCGGCAATGCACCTTCCTGCGCTGCGGTAACCGAAGCGAAACTGGTCAGAACCGGCAGATCATTGGCAACATAATGCTGGTTTACATCCACAAAGCTATTGAGCGTAGTCACAAATGATGCCGTTCCATAAGAAAGCTGTAGTGTGCTTTCAGTGTTTCCATTCAATTGTGCCGGAAGAAAAAAGAAACCTACATTGCCCACGAAATTAACGGGTTCATTAAAATTGTACACCTTGGCAATACTGGCAGGAGAACCGCTAATGGGTGTGGGCGAAATGGTTAGCGTCCTGGAAGCAATGGTAAAATCCGCCGTAGGGTTGAGGGTCAGGCCGTCAATAGCGACTTGTGTGTTTTCGACCACATGAAATCCAACGGATCCTGCCGCAAACTGGCCAAAAGCTGCAACAGAAGGGAGTAGTGCCAGCTGGCAAAAAAGCAAATAACGTTTCATAAAGTTCATTAATTAATTTTATAGAAGTAATTCAATAAGTAAGGCGATCAATAGAAGTTAATACTACTTAGTAATGCAGTTTTTTAAGAGTATTCAGCAGTCATGCGGTTGCCGGGTCAATTTGTCGTCTTAGATGTCCAGTGGCCAGATGATAAACTGGCGGATAGCATTTGCGTGGGAGCTAAGTGAGCTAGTTTGGTGCTGCCGAAAATTGTAGCCATTGGCCGGAACCTGATCGATTTCGTCAAAGAAGGTTAACCAGGAGCAATGGCGGCAGGGGACAGATATCGGCTGCTATGTAAAGCCAATTCAGTGCGGTCGGGCAAATCGGACTACCCGTTTTAATCGATTTGGACTACTTTACAGATTGTTGGTTAATTAGTTTTGCAAGGGTTTTACTTTAATCACTACGATATGTACCTTAAATCTTTCCGCAGCATCCTACTAGGTTTTGCCGTTGGGATGCTGTCCAGCTCCTATGTAACAGCCCAGCATCAACACCCCGCCGAAACGGTAAAAAGTGCGAACCCGCTTACATTTAGCCCGGTTTTAAATGAATACCTGGGAGACCCCGATCTCAAAAGCTACAAATGGGAATCACAGCTCATGACCGTAACTCCCGGTGGTACGGATACCGTCGCGCACCGCCACGATGCAGAAGTTTTTGGATATATCATCGAAGGAAAACTGGAAGTTGGTCTGAATAAAGAGACGCCAAAGACCTTCACGGCCGGACAAATGTTTCATGAAAAGCGAAATGTCCTGCATTCTTTCACGCGCAATCCGGATATGATGAATCCCACCAAAGTCCTGTTGATTTTTGTTATCAAAGATGGCAGGGCTGGCTATACCAGGGAGTATCCTCCCAAAAAATAGGCAGCAGCCCGGCATGGATTTGCAGGCCCCTTCGCAGCATCCTGCCAGCCGCATGTGGTTTCCGCCGCTCCTATTGGTGCCGATTAATCATGCAATGCGTCCTTTGGCTCTGTCGGCAGGGTATATTACCGCAGGCGCAAAATAAACCTTAATCAATGGAAAAAATCAACATTACAATTTTTGAAACTCTGCCTGGCGGAAACGAGTTGGCGCACCCAATTTCGCTGCCGGAATATCTACTGCCTCAGGTAGGTGACGAGCTGTACCTTGCGATTGAGCCTCCCCTGACCAGGCTCAAAATCACGAGCAAACGTATAGTTTGCTTGAAAGATGATCAATACCACATCGCTTACACAGCCGATCGAGTAGAGGAAAAATAAATAATGTCCGATTCGGCGGGTCATTTTTTTTCTCTCTCAATTGATATTATTTTGACATTTATTTAGATTAAGGTAAGATTGCTTCCGGTTGCTACTTCGAGTCCAAAAGAATAATAAACACCCAAAAACGGGTTTATTAAATGATAAGCTGAGGCTAGAAGATTAAGTATCCAAATCACATCCCCTCATGGGTAAATTCGTAATCACAAAGACGGAGAATTCCAGTGCGATCTGAAACCTGGTGACGGCGAGATTATTTTAACGAGTAAGGCATCAGCATGTCCAGTATCTGTTCACAATATGAATGGGACTCATCGACCTTGATGTCAAACGTATTCAATAGCCCTCTGATGTTCAGGTGCGAAAATGAAGCGTTTTTGATGCGGTTAAGCCTCGGGTCGATATTGAAGTTGTATGCCGATTTGAAATCAGCCTCGTCTAAAATCGTACTTTCAAATCTTGCCTCAGAAAGATCACAATTGTCAAATGAAGATGCGGTCAGATCAGCTCCAATAAAACTGGCATTGCACAGCGTACAATTGTTGAATGTGGTCATAACCATTCGCATGCTTGCAAAATTAGAATAGTCCAGAACACACCGGAAGAACATAAAGGATGACATAGAAGTGTTACACGTTGAAAAATCGACTCCAACGATCTCACATTCATTGAATACGGCATCCCGAAACCCGGAACCCCGAAGATCGGCATATGATAGATCGCAGTTTGTGAATTGGCAGTTGATAAATTCACTGCTACTTAAATCCGAGTTACTAAATCGGCAATTCTCGAAATTACAGTTGAAAAACTGCTGATTGCTCAAATCGGATTTAACGTCTGGAATAGCAATGAAGCAGACATTCTGATGTGGCTTCTCACCAAGATTTCGATACATATGCTGTTTGTTCTGTGAAATCATAGCTTGAAATTCCATTTTAAGCCTACGGACGCATATGGAGACGCAGAAAAGTAGTAATCATTACTGGAAGCAAACATTCCCTTTAAGGTTCTGTCGGTATATGCAGCTGGCCGGTACAGATTCAGACCGACCATGGCAGTCGCCGTCAATCCGGTCTTACCGAGCTTTACCTCGGGACGCAGCCCGGTGACAATGTATTGGTGCGAGAAAATGACATTTTTACCCTCTTTTTCGAGCAGGGCCATTTGTCCGTTCATTTCAAATGCCCAAGAAAGTTTCAGGTTGTCATTGAACTTGTAACTGGCTGCGACATCCAGGCCATCATTCAATTCGGCGCTGATATTAAACTTCCCCTGGTGTTTCCAGTTCAGATAGATGGCAGGAAATAACATCGGATAACCCAGGGAACTGTTCAATGCCAAACCGCCACCGACTGCCAGGTTCGGTTTCAAATGCCGGATAAAAACAACACCGGCACTCCCAAGCATATTCTTAAATCTGATTTTGGAAAAATCGGTGGAAGGAGTAAATACACCCATTCCCAGACCGGCCCTGACCGACCATTTCTCGTTTAGCGGCCGTAGGTGGTAAATGCCCAATTGCAGGTTCATGATCTTTGAAACCATCTCGCTGCTAAATTTCTCGTTGCTGAGCGAGGCGTAAGCACCGCTAAGGCTTACGCCCCAGGCGGTGGGGCGGTTGTTTTCGGTCATTTTCATGGACAGCGGAATATTCACCGCGCCCTGGTACACAATGGAAGACCCCTTGCTGTCACCTATCTTTTCTTTCGGTTTGTCCCCGTTTGGCAGAAACCAGTAACCCGAATTACCGATGAGCTCTGTTTTAAAAGAGACTTGCTGCGCGTTTGTTTTCAGGCAAAATAAGGATCCGAGCATTGCTGCAAATAATGATGCTGATTTCATGAATTAGATTTTTGCTGGCGTTTACATTTGTTTCATTTCTCAGCAAAAGTGAGCTGAACAAGGCAACAGCGAAAGGCATAAACCACCGGGTTCAGAATCAGCAGGGCGAAATGCAGAATAAGGAGAATGGAATTTTCGAGTGCTCGTTATTTGTCATCTATTCCAGCACGTCGTCCATCCATTTGAGAAAGTCCGGAACGCGTACCCGGCTCACCAGCACTTCATGCGGGCAGGCGGGTGAAAATGAAAGCTGCAAGCGACTATTGAAATATTTGGCTACATTTTCGATCGCCTTAACATTGCCGATGCAGTTTCGGGACACGCGAAAAAAGAGCTGGCGGTCGAGCTGCTGCTCAATTTGGTCAAGCGTGTAATTAACGATGTACCGCCTGTCGCTGAATGCATGCAGGAAGACCACTCCGTCCTCGCTGTAAAAATGAGCGATATCGGTCGTTTCTATGTAATGATAGTTTTCTCCTTTCGAAATCAGGAAACGGTTTTTCTTGCTGGTTGGCAATAGCTGTTTAAAGCGCTCAAAATTCGATTGGTATGAATGGTTATGGAAGATGTTCTCGAATTTGATCAGTGCCGATTCCAGCTCAGTTTCCTCGAAAGGTTTTAGCAGGTAATCGATGCTGTTTAATTTGAAGGCCTTGATCGCATGTTCATCATAGGCAGTCGTGAATATGACCGGAGTTGTTACCTCCACGTGGTTGAATATCTCAAAGCAACTGCCGTCGGCGAGCCTGATATCCATCAGGATCAAATCAACCTCTGATGTTTTGAGGAATGCTATAGTATCAATGACGGTCTTGGTCTGCTTTTCCAAAACGTATCCTGGACGCAATGCGGTCATCATGCGTTTCAGTTCTTCGGCTGCAAACCGCTCATCTTCTACAATCAGGTATTTCATGACTGAACATAAGGGACTTTAACGATGAACTGATTGCCGGTATGCTCCACGATGATTTCCTTACCTTTTAACTGATATTGCTTTTTCAGGTATTTCAGTCCGATACCGCTTTTGTCTGTGTTGCTGGATGGCTGTACCTGATTTTCCACTGTAATATATTCGCGTCCGATCGTAATTTGTATACCGAGCGGCGATTCTTCGGTCGCAACATTGTGCTTGAACACATTCTCCAGGAGAAGCTGCATGGTAAGAGGCACAATCTTGTTGTTTTCAAATGCGCCTGATTTGTGAACCTCAAAGGTGAAAGCGTTTTCAAACCGCATCTGCATCAGGAAAATATACGAGTCAAGCGCTTCCATTTCTTCTGCGACTGTCACTGCACTTTGCTGGTGAAGGGAAAGCACATAGCGGTAGCTTCGTGAAAGCGCCTTGGTGAATTTGTTGGCATTCTGCGGGTTCAGGTAAATGAGTGAAGCGAGCACATTGAGTGAATTGAACAAAAAATGTGGGTTTATCTGTGCTTTTAATGCCTCGTGCTGAAATAACAATACTTCGCGTTTCGCCTTTTCCGAGTCGGCGATGGCCTGTTGTTCGGACCGGAAATAATAAATCAGCTCAAAGACCAGCAGTATGGGCGCGTTGGTGAGCATTCCCAAAGCAAATTTGGTTGTAAACGAGGGCAGTCCCGCCGGGGGAATAAGAAGTATGTTGTAGATCATAAAATCGAAAACCCAAAGCAGCGTCAGACTTATTAAGATCAGCCCGGCAAGATCGGCGATGACGCGGAACAGTATGTTTTTGGAATAAGGTAGATGCTTGTTCAGGAAAACCAGCAGGCTGTAATCCGCCATACACATCGTCAAGACAACAATATAGTGGGCCGTCAGCTGCACGGCAAACTTTTCCCATAAATCGTCCTCCATTACAATGTTACTCAGCAACATCTGACACAATGCATAGAGCAGCGAGGAAAAAATGAAAATGAATACGTGGTTTACTCTAAGACCCGTTACTTGGCGCATCATTGGCTTCGGAATCGATGAAGTTAGAAAAGTAGAATATTACCACCAGACCGTAGCCAAGTCTCCGGATTTTTCTGATGAACTTCATCATTGGAGCAATGAATTTTAGTACGACATCACTTGATCGGGTTCTACGGTCGGTATGCCCAGACGCGCACTGAGGAGTTTGTCTTTTTCTCTCATGAAGAACGTTACCTGAGGCTGCTGGAAGAACACCCGAATATTGTAGAGCGCATCCCCGCATATCACATTTCGTCTTTTCTAGGCATCACCAATCCATCGTTGAGCAGGATATGAAAACGTATTAAGAAATAATGCTTTCAGCTGATTTTTGGCAAAAATAATCCGATAAGCACCTGATAACAAACTACTTCACTTGGTGAATTTCCTGGAACCGGCGACACACAGAATAACCCCGGCAGTAACGAAAAGCATATTGCTGTCTACTTTTTCTCCAAGCAAAGTCGCTGCCAATGCCAGTCCAAAGAACGGTTGCAGCAATTGTAATTGTCCCACGGCCGCGATGCCTCCCTGCGCAAGTCCGCGGTACCAGAATATAAAACCGATCAGCATACTGAACAGCGTGACATACGCCAGACCGATCCAGGCGGGAGCGGAAATCAGTTCGAGTGATGAAGGCATTAAAAAGAACATCAGCGGCGCCGTAAATGGCATTGAAATCACCAATGCCCACGATATAACCTGCCAGCCTCCCAGCGTTTTCGAAAGTTTTGCACCCTCGGCATAACCTAGTCCGCACAGAATTATCGCTAATAGCATCAGTAAATCACCTTTTGGCGAAGCCGAAATACCCTGCGCAAAGGCAAAGCCGACTACGAGTAAACTTCCCAGGATTGAAAACAGCCAGAAAGCCGGATGCGGGCGGTCGCTGCCACGCAGTACACCAAATATTGCGGTACAAAGAGGTAGCAAACCAATGAAAACCATGGAGTGAGCCGAAGTAACGTATTGCAAGGCCAGTGCCGATAAAAGCGGATACCCGACTACCACACCCAGCGCGACGATCATCAATGGGAAGATCTGCTGCCGGATCGGGCGTTTTTCTTTGTAAATGAACAAAATGGAAAGTCCCAACAGTCCGGCAATGGCGGCGCGCGCCACTGTCAGGAATATAGGATCGAAATCCAGGATAGCCATTTTCGTGGCCGGTAGCGAGCCGCTGAATATCAACACGCCCAAAAGTCCGTTCACCCAGCCCGACAAGCTGCTTTCCTTTGAATTGTAAGGGAGAGATTTACTGGTGCTTTCCATAATGCAGATGCCTTTTATTGATTTCAGGCAAAATTAAGTACGCAGTACAGGCAGACACAGTACCAGTTTTGTGTATTTCAATGGGTACAGTTATATTTATGCATGAACAAAGACTTCCTATACACCGAAATTGCAAGAGGTATCGCGAACCAGATCTCGACAGGCGTTTTGAAGGCGGGTGACAAACTGCCTTCCGTGCGGGTTTTGTGCCGCGAATACGGGATCAGCATGAACACAGCCAAACGCGTTTTTCTGGAACTGGAATCGCTGTCGCTGGTGAATTCCAAGCCGCAAACCGGCTATTACGTAAGTCTGCGGCCGCATGCCAAACTCCCGTTACCGGCAGTGAGCCGGCCGTCGGCTGTTGCCAGCACGCAGGGGCCCGACGAGCTCCTGGATAAGGTGTACGCGAATATGGGAAGCAAGGATTTTACACTGTTTTCAATTGCAGTCCCGTCTGCGGATCTGTTGCCGCTTGAAAAACTGTCCAGAGAAGTCTCGGCTGCTACACGTGGACTTCACGGGAATGGAGTGGCATACGAATCTGTGCAGGGTAATGTCAAGTTGCGGAGAATGGTCGCAATCCGCTCGCTGGGGTGGGGTGGTAGCCTCCATGAAGACGACCTGATCACGACCAATGGCGCGATGAACGCACTTTCTTTTTGTTTAATGGCCGCAGGGAAGCCCGGCGATACCATCGCGATGGAAAGTCCCTGCTTTCCCGGCACGCTGCAACTCGCAACCGGTCTTGGCTTTAAAGTGCTCGAAATGCCTACACACCCTGTCACCGGACTGGAAATTGACGCATTGAAGCAGGTACTTCCTAAAATTGACCTTTGTCTTTTAGTCCCTAACTTCAATACGCCGCTGGGCAGCTGCATGCCCGAGGAAAACAAAGAGGAGGTAGTCGCGCTGCTCGCAAAGCACAACATCCCGCTCATTGAAGATGATATTTACGGAGATCTGTTTTTCGGTTCTCAACGCCCGAAATGTTGTAAAGCTTTTGACACAGAAGGAAATGTACTATGGTGCAGTTCTGTTTCAAAAACGTTGGCACCCGGCTATCGCGTGGGCTGGATTGCACCCGGCAAGTACAAGGATAAAATATTGAAGCTGAAACTTGTGCATTCCATTTCATCTCCCGCGATCGCACAGGAAGCGGTCGGCAACTTTTTGAATAACGGTAAATACGAAACGCACCTGCGGCAACTCCGCCGGACATTGCGGGACAATTATCAAAAATACGTCCGCACAATAGCCGAGCACTTTCCGGAGGGAACAAAAACGAGCAGGCCCCAGGGCGGACTTTCCCTCTGGGTAGAGTTTGATAAAAGGATCGATACCGCGAAACTCTACGATTACGCCATCAAACACCAGATCAGCATTGCTCCCGGACGCATGTTTACCTTACAGAGCCAGTTTGAAAATTGTGTCCGGCTCTGCTTCGGAATGCAGTGGAATGCGCAAATTGAGTCCAGTCTTAAACATCTGGGCACGCTCGCAAAAGCCATGTTACCGGGGCGGGACTGAATGGGCTTTTTCCTAATTCCAGTTGTCTATCTTGATATCGTTAGGGTGGGGATTGCCTTTTCCGTCTTCCATCAGGGATTTTAAGCTCATCAGAAAAATAGCCCATTTGGTGCTGCAATGGTGCATGAATTCTACGGGCTGCTCCCAGTTGCTGTGTTTGAAAAGTAGGATGACGTAGTCGCCGTCCAATTTCAATTCAAAGCTGACAGTCGTGCCAACCCATTCCGCCGGGCCTTTTATTACCTCCCATTGGACAAGGCCTGGCTCTTCAAGCTTGCTTACTTCCATATCAAATCCATCATTCCCGAATCTGAATGCGATGATGTTGCCGATCTGGCTTCCGTCCCCTTGGGTATCGTTTGTCCACCAATCCGCGAGTTCCGACTCCGTAGTTAGTGCTCGATAAACGTCTTGTAAAGACGACGACTTAATTCCGACTCTGTGAAGAATATCTGCCATTGCTGCTGGTTTATAAGGTTTTAGATGATTGCCTGACTGTAAATGTTACGACAAAAGTACACCGTTCCCAGCTTAGGATTGTAGTGCGAAATGGACAATCTCACGGGTTGATTTGGACAGTTTGTGTTCCTATCTTGCATTAAAAAAATGAAGAAAATCACCATACTTGTCCCGAGCGGCCAGAATAATTTGAGCAGTATCATCGGTGCTTATAAGGTGCTTACAAGAGCAAATACCTACTATCAGGAAAAGCACAATACCTGCTTATACCAGATTGAACTGGCGGGATTAGCCAAACAGGTTGACTTTCACGATGGGTTATTTTCTGTAAGGCCTCATATCCATATTTCTGAAATAGCGAAGACAAACCTCATTATCATTCCCTCTTTAAATCACCAGTTCCGGCGTGCAATCGATGAAAATGAAGACTTGATCCGCTGGCTGCAAACCCAATATCAAGGTGGTGCAGAGGTCGCTAGCATTTGTACCGGCGCTTTTTTGCTGGCTGCGTCAGGTTTGATAAACGGAAAAACCTGCTCCACGCACTGGGCTTTTGTGGATGCGTTCAAAACAATGTTCCCGCAGATCGACGTGCAGGCCGACAGATTGATTACGGATGAAAATGGCATCTACACAAATGGCGGCGCGTTTTCGTTTCTCAACTTACTGGTTTACCTGGTCGAAAAATATTTTGACAGGCAAACAGCCATATTTTGTTCCAAAGTATTTCAGATCGATATAGACAGGGTGAGCCAATCTCCCTTTATCATCTTTGCCGGACAGAAGTCTCACGACGATGAGATAGTGAGGCAGGCCCAGGTTTACATTGAAAATAACTTTCAGAACAAAGTTTCCATTGTTGATCTGGCGGGGAAGTTCGCTGTCGGAAGACGGAATTTTGATCGCAGATTTATCAAAGCAACCGGCAACACGCCCATTGAATACATACAACGCGTGAGAATAGAATCTGCCAAAAAATCTTTCGAAGTCGGCTGCAAAAACATCAAAGAGGTAATGTATGACTCCGGCTATTCTGATATGAAAGCATTCCGACAGGTTTTCAGACAAGTTACCGGAATGTCGCCACTGGAATACCGGTCAAGATATAGCAAGGTCAGTTAGAATTGCGCCTGGCGGGTATATTGTTAAAAAAGGTTGTAATCCGATCATAAAATGACTCAGAAATCCGGTTGATATCAACTGGATATTCAGTCTGCAAGTTTCCCGCCTGCCCGTGCATTTCGTAAGCCTTTTTCGCCGTGGAAAGGTTTTCCTTCACAGCCGGAATGTTGCTATACCTGTCCAGAACCGGCGCGAAAACAAGAAGGGGCCTCGGGGCAATACTGGAAATGAGCTCGGGATAATCCAGAATGGAATTGGCGGGTTTGTCAGCGAACCAGCCTAATTTAGGAAGCAAACCATGTGAATGTGAAAGGGTTCTGATGCTTTCATACCGGCTATCGGAGGTGCGTAGCGGCGAGAATGCGGCAACTGTGACCAGCCCCGCCACTCTGTTGTCCTTCGCTGCCGTGAACAAAGCTACCTGTCCCCCGAGCGTATTCCCTAGCAGGAATATCCTGTCTTTATCAATGTTCTCGAAGCTTTCCAGGGCATCAATGCAAGCACGGGTATCGCTAACCATTTTCCCCATTTTCGACCATTCCGGATACCTTGAATAAAAATGCTGCGCTTCCTCCATGCGTGTTCCGAAGCCGAACAAATCAATGGCCATCACAGCAAAACCTTTGTCTGTCAGCGATTGAAAAAGCCTGCTGTTTCCTTGTCGCTCGGGCGAATAACCGTGTGCAAATCCGTGCGCATACGCGTATTCATGCAGGTAAATGACGACCGGTATTTTTCCATTCAAGCCCGTTTTCTTGTTTCCTGCTGCATCAGTTGGGTAATAGATGGTAGCAGGTAAGTGATCGCCAATGGCGGTGTAGGGGCCAATGTGTTCTGTTTTCGTGTTTTTGACAACCGGCCTGCCGGTGATTCTGTCAATCCAGTCAATGCGGGACGGATCTGTGGGAGCTACTACTGCGGGTTTCACACCGGAAGGTTCTTTTCCCAAAAGCCAGTCAATGCGCTCCTTTATTTTGTCGTCCTGCTCTTTACGTTTTCCCGGATCCTCATAGCTTTTGTAATAAACGGGTTCCATTGACAAAGCTGCTTGCTTTTCCGCGGCATGGTCCGTCGCCCATTTTTCAAAATCATAATCAAAGTTCAAGCTGGTAGTCCAGGATATATTGTTCCTTTTGAAGCTTGCATCCAAAAAATCAATGCATTTCTCCACGTCTCTTGCGGCAACTGCATGTTCGCCCATTCTGGCCGAAAGTGCGATGTTATTTTCAACGCCCATTAAAGTAAATACCTTCCTTGCCGAGTGATAGGTTTGCTCGTTTACCCAGGGGTTCAGCTGCTGTTCAACAGTTGAATATTGAAAAAGAATGTGTCGCGGTGCCATCAATGCAACGAGTAAGTTCTGATCGACCGGCAACTTATCTTCTCTGCCAAAGAAAAAGCGGAGTCTGGGATGAAACCAGTGCGCTGCATTGGAGGCAATATCATCGAGCGTCTGATTTACATACTGCGGATCGCTCATACGAAAAGGTGTAATGCCGCCCGTGCCGCAGCTGCTGGCAACCACTGCCGCAATGCGATCGTCGAAAGCCCCGGCCCAAAGTGCCTGCTTGCCGTTACGCGAATGCCCGGTGATTGCAATTTGTTTCGGATTAATTTCTTTTCTCGTGACCAGGTAGTCGATCACCCGTGAGGCACCCCAGGCGCGGCGCATTAGTGCTGTAAAATCGTACCCGGGGTAGAGCGACTGGTAAGCCTGGGTATCGTCTTTGCCGTCGGCTCCGGCGTATACGCAGGCTACATAGCCGCGCCTGAGTGCCAGTTGGGCCCAGTTCCGGTGCGTCCATGGCGTCAGGTACACAGGAAACGGACCTTTACCTGCGGGTATCATCAGTTCAAAAGTCATTTTGGCCTGATATCCCGGGGCAAACGACAATTCTATCATTTGAATTTTTGTAGAACCTTCCCGGCGTTCGTCGAGGATCTTAACCTTAAAGTGTGCCGGCGCTGGCGGGCGCATTCCGGATACCCAGTATTGATATTGTTCTTTGATCCAGCTGCGCCGTTGTTCCCACTCACTGCTTGTTTTAATCTGGTGCTTCCTGCCATCTTTCTCAAAAACCAGCGGCTCGGGCAAAAAGGGGTAGGAGGGCATTTGCTCAAAGTCGGGAGGTAGCTCGCCCGTTCTTTTTTGCCAATCCATCCACGTACTGTCCAGTACCGTCACCCGCCGACTGATCGGGTGACGGTGGTCGGCAGGCTGGTTGATCAGAAGCGATTCCCGCAGATATTGCCTTCGTCTTTCCTCGCCGGTCTGACCATGCGCGTGGAGAGCAAAAACAACCAGTAGCGAAACGATTTGATACTTCTTGATCATGGTAAAAATGGTTTAGGACATTCTAAGTGTATTCAGCCGGCGTTTTTTTAAAAGGTATAATGCGGATTTTGTTCCAGTGCTTTGTTCTTATCCCAGGCTTCACGCGGAATCGGGAAAAGGATAGGCACTGTGCTTAACCATGGTTTTTTATCAATTTCCAGCTCAGCGACATTCGGCCGGTTGGCTTTTACAAAGGAAACAAAGCGACCTCTGCGGTTCAGGTCCGAGAATGCGCCGACAGGCTCCCAGATAAACTCCATTCTTCTTTCATAAAATATAGCGTCTAAAACAGCTTCTTTACTGAGCGTGAGCGGTTTCGCTGTCAGTCCTGCGCGGCTTCTGATGCGGTTCACCAGCTCCATCGCTTTCTGAGGCTGGCCGGTTTCATTCAATGCTTCCGCGTAATTGAGCAACACTTCGGCAAAACGGAGGATCGGCGTATTCACGCCACTATTGGTCAGCGCGGGAGCTTCCCAGTATTTGGTTACAATGTACCCGGTCCTTGACCAGCCAGCAGGTACATTGGCCGGCATCACAAATGCACTGATATCCTGATGCGCTTCGCCCGGTCCGATGATCACGTCCCAATAGCGGCTGTCCTTTATTTTTCCTGAAGGATCCTTTTCAAATGCATTTACCCAATGTTTTTGAGGAACAAAATTACTCCACGCCGCACTTCCAGTATAAGCTGCCGGCGCTCCCCGTGGGGCAGTTCTTTTGACAAGATTGTTACCCTCTGCGTCAACAGAAGTACGGAACTGCGTTGAAAATAAAAGCTCTTTGTTGTTCTCATTGGTTTCCCGGAACACATCACGGAACTTCGGTAGCAGGTCGTGCGCGTTCGTGGCCAGGATTTCTTCACTGTATTTGACCGCGTCTGTCCATTTTTGCTGCCAGAGCGCAGCTTTTACAAGGTATCCCAATGCGGCGGTTTTAGTAACTCTGCCTTTGTTTGCATCGTTCCAGGTAGCTGGCAACACGGCTGCGGCCTCTTTCAGATCAGCTTCAATCAGCGCCCAAACCTCCGCGGCGGAAGACCTTGGGATTTCCAGATTGGAGGACGCATTCAGTTCTTCGGTAATCAGCGGAACGCCGCCCCAATAGCTGACCAGCCGGTAATAGAACAGACTTCTGAGGAATTTGGCCTGTGCGATAATACCTGCTTTCACAGCAGGGTCCAGGTTCTCCATTTTGCCAACACGATTGATGACGATGTTGGCCCGGCCCACTCCCTGGTATGCGCCGGAGTATACATCCCGCAGAATGGTATTGTTGGAAGGAAGGCTCAGTGAATGGAGCTCAATGCGGTTGGCGCTTCCGTCCATCTCGTACATATCGCCTGCCATTGCCCACTCGATATCCGCCGCATCACGCACATTGCTAAACGTTTCCTCTCTTTGCAGGATCGCGTAAATTCCGGTCAGAGCAGCCTGCGCATCGGATTCCGTTAAAAAGAAGTTGGCATCAGTAAGTATATCCTGTGGTTTTAAAGTAAGAAAGCTGTCCCCGCACGAAACCAGGGAGAACGTTGCCACGAAAACGCAGATGTATTTTATGATTTGTCTCATCTTATTTGCTTTTTGAAGGATTTAGAAACTAAAATTAACACCCGCCATAAACGTCCTCGGCTGCGGATAAACGCCATTGTCAACCCCTGATTGCAGCGGGTTTGTACTGCCTATTTCGGGGTCGAAACCTGAGTACTTCGTAAAGGTGAACAGGTTTTGCGCACTCAGATAAAAGCGTGCTCCCTGAAAAACCTTCGTTTTGCTGACCAGCGTTTGAGGAATACGATAGCCAAGTGTAATGTTCCTGATACGCATATAGTCGCCGTCTTCTACATAAAATGAAGAACTGTTGGCATAGTTACCATTTGCGTCGACGTAAGCCAGGCGGGGGATTTCGTTATTGCCGCTTCCCGGAGTCCACCGGTTCAGCACTTCGCGTGAACCATTCACAACCCCGGATCCTCCGAAGTATTTCAAAGGATAAATCGCAAACTTATTGGAATGGAAAATCTGGTTACCGGCTACGCCCTGAAACATCACATTCAAGTCAAAACCTTTGTAGGTGAAATCGAAGTTCATTCCATAAGTAAGGGTAGGCCAGGGGCTTCCCAGTTTCACACGATCGGCATCCGAGAGCTGGTTATCTCCATTGATATCCCTGTACCTGAAATCACCTGCCACTGCATTGGGCTGTAAGGTCTTGTTCACTTCATCATTGGTCTGGTAAATCCCATCTACCACGTATCCGCGGAAATAGCCGATGGATTGCCCCACTTCGGTATAAGATGAGCTGATGCTGGTAAAACCAAGTGTCGGACCTGCAATGGGGCGGCCTACCCCGAGGCTGATCACTTCGTTTTTCAGCGTAGCCATATTCCCGCTCACGTCGTAAGTAAAGTCACCGATTTCACCCCTGTAACCCAGAAGCAGTTCAATACCACTGTTTCTTACCTGTCCGCCATTGACAGAAGGTGCTGTCTGGAAGCCTGCTTCGAAAGATACCGGCAGGCTTACCAGCATATCTTTGGTTGTTTTGATATAATAATCGGCAGTCAGGTAGAGGCGTTCGTTGAGAAAAGTAGCGTCTATCCCGAAATTGGTCTGCTCACTTGTCTCCCATTTCAGGTCGGGGTTCCCCGGGCGCGACATAGATGCTCCGATTTCGAGTGCCTGTCCGCTTCCCAGCACATAGTTGTCGTTTACTGTACCAAGGCGAATGCCGCTCAGGTAACCGAATGAACCGATTGCGTCATTACCCAGCTGTCCCCAGCTTGCGCGGAGTTTCAGTGAGCTTACCGCCCTCACATTTTTCATGAAAGCCTCCTCGGCAATGTTCCATCCTGCCGAAACAGACGGGAAGTTCCCCCATTTGTGGCTTGGGCCGAAGTTGGAGGAGCCGTCGCGGCGTACGCTGGCCGAAAGCAGATACTTTTCTTTAAAAGAATAGTTGACCCTAGCCAGGTAAGAGGCAAGTGTATAAAGCGATCCCGTTCCGGAGGCCCTGCGCTCGGTGTCTTTGCTGCCATTGACAACTTGTAATTGTTCGTTTTGGAAATCTCTCGCTGTGACACCGATCCAGTTTACATTGTTCTTTTGAGCAGTTTGGCCTACAACCGCCGAAATGCGGTGGTTAGAAAGCGACACTGAGTAAGACAGCGTATTTTCGAGCAGCCAGTTGAGCCCCTGAGAATAAGTCTCGCCCAAAATGGCTTGGAGGTTTCGGTAATGTCCCCTTTCAGCCTTTGGTTCCCAGGTAGTTGCGCGATTATTGTCTGTGTCAATCCCTACATTGGTTTTCCATTTCAGACCAGGCAGGATCTCAAATTCACCAAAAATATTACCGAACATCCGCAGGTTTCGCAGCTGGTTATCCATTGATTTTGCACGCAGGTAGGGATTGTCCCCCTGGGTTGTGTAATAGGCTGAGGATCCATTTACTACGTCTTCTTTACCGAGTGTTGGGTAAAATTGCTGCGCAAGGTTGAATATCCCGATCCGCATATCCTGATTTTGCTGTCCCTTTGCGCGCGAAACGGTAAAAGCCAGCGAACTGCCGAACCGCAATTTATCACTCACTTTCAGGTCACCGGTAATGCGGGCGCTGAACCTTTTGTGCCACGTTTCGATCAACGTACCTTGCTGGTCGCGGTAACCCAGGGACAAAGCGCCGGTGATTTTTTTGCTACCGCCGGAAATCCTGAGGTCGTAGTTCTGAACCGGCGCGGTTCTGAAAACCTGGTTGATCCAGTTGCTACCTTGTCCGAACGAGGCAGGATTGGCCCATTCCGGGTTCGGTGTCATACCCGAGTTGGTGTATAATTCATTGGCCAGCGTGGTAAATTCGGTGGCATTCAGGAATTCGGGTTTTCGCCACAGCTGCTGCATTCCCGTGTAGGCGTCGAGATTGATCCGGGTCGCACCGTCTTTTCCTCTTTTGGTAGTAATTAAAATAACCCCATTGGCGGCACGTGCGCCATAAATCGAAGCAGCGGCAGCGTCCTTTAACACCTCAATGGATTCGATGTCATTAGGATTGACAATGGAAAGTCCGTCAATGCGGTCGGAGCTGCCCGCAATATCCATTCCGCCGCCGCCAAGCGGAAAGCCGTCGACTACATACAACGGCTGGTTACCTCCTGTTGTGCCTACACCTCTTATCCTCACTGATGAGGAACCGCCGGGAGCGCCGCTGGTTTGGTTAATAGACACGCCCGGTATTTTGCCCTGCAATGCGCTTGTGAAGCTCCCGGTAGCTACTTTTTGGATTTCTTCTGCCTTCACAGAAGTGACTGAACCGGTAAGTTCGCTTCTCTTCTGCGTTCCGTAGCCGATCACGACGAGTTCGTCGAGTACGTTCGTGCCTGAGCGCATTAGTACCTCAATCGCTGTTTTGTTTCCCGGAGTAATCTCCTGTTTTTCATAACCGATGTAGGAAATAACAAGCGTTTCAGTAGCCGTGACGCCGATGCTGAATTTCCCTTCAACATCAGTTGCGCCGCCGCGAGTGGTGCCTTTTACTGCAATGTTGACGCCGGGAATGCCGGTTTTAGAAACGCTGTCTAAAACTGTGATCTTAATGTCCCGTGTGTCCTGTGCTATTGCGCCTGGAATCGCACAGGTGCTCAGGACAAAAAGCAAAATCACAGTAAGGCTGTGGTAAAGGTGTTTTAAATTCATAAAAAAACTAGTTAAGGGTTAGGTGATAATGCATTGTAAATCAAGGATCATAAAAAACGGTTACGTACCCGTAATCGATCGATAATGCTCAGTTGGGAGCACACTGTTGTCACTCGTGGAGCTTATAAATGTTTTAGGTTAAATTGTTCATGTAAACAGCGCACATAGAAGCATGTAGAAATACGTGTCGGGTACGTACCCGGTAAATTTACAAATATTATGAACATACCATTGAGATTTTCGGGAAAGTAAATATTTTATTTGTTGAATTGACGAGTTGATAGTATTAAAGACTGCATTTATGCGCATCTGCGTAATACGAGAAGCAGCAAATTTGCGCACTTGAAGCGCGTATAGTACGATCACCTCCCGGAACACCCGGAATATTGCCAATCTTTGACCTTGTGGGCACACCTCAGAAAACATAAAACCCTGCAAATGTTTGATTTGCAGGGTTTTGTTGAAATTGGATATGCCATCTAGTGCGCCCGAAGGGCGTAGAACCTAACTTGTATAGTGTTGTGTGTCTGAGTTTTAAATATCGCAATTGCGATGAGCACCCGGAATATTACCCACTTTATGCCGTGGCATGTTGGATTCCATCAGGCCACAATGGACGCTCTATTGCGTCAGCGCCGTTGATGATGATTGTCCAATGTGGTAATACGTCCGCGTCCGAATGCTCAGGCGACTTTCCCAGCAGAGCCGTTGAAAGGTTTTGAGCTTGCTCCAATGCTTTTTGTAATGCCCGGATTTGGTCATTCTTTTCCTTTAATTCTTCCTCAAACATTTTCCGCATTAGCGACATAACGTCATCGGCTTTTATTGAAGCTTGACCGGCGTTAAAGTCGGAACCGGCGTTTGTTAGATCGTCCATAGTTACACCCAGCGCGTCAGCCCACCTTTCTAGTTCGGCTTCATTCATAGTAGTACGGCTATAAGTATTGTATACAGCCTGTCTTGATAGTCCAGTTTTATCAGCAAGACGTGCAGGTGATAAATTTTTTTTCTGGACTATATCCTTGATAATCACGCCAATAGGTACTGTTTTCATAATAGTGTTCAGTTTTAACTTGACATTTTAAAAGTTTTCTCGTTACCTTTAATACATCGATTTACATCAATTGTCTCAAATTAACATCAAAGAATTGACAAATGGAAAGAAAACAATTACAAACGGATGATAAATTATTATTCGTTCAGCAGCTGAATTCCTTTTGCAGCCGGTTAACAAATGCGTCCGTACGTGACCAGTTCGCGGAAATACAGCAAGTTTCGGCCAAGTCGTTCAATAATAAGATGTACGGCGTACGTCCATTTAAAGGCGAAGAATTGTCAATAGTAGAGCGGTTATACCGTCAAGTCTTGGGTGATGCTGAATTTGACAATCAGTTTACAGTTTTCCTGCAAAAAAGGGCAGACGGTGACTTTCGGACGAATGAAGCCGCAAAGGATCAGCATATAAAAGAACTGGCTGAGATCAATGATGAGTTGGCGACCGCTCATTTACTGGTTTCGTGAAATGGCAAATGTCAAGGAACTAAAAGCGGATTTGGATTCAATGCGATTCCGCTGGCGGTTGCTCCCTGCCGCCGACGAAGCAGAGAAATTACGCAGGCAATGCGAGGAGAATATTTTACTGATCCAGTTGGAATGTGAAGGTTTTCGGAGCGCGTTCAGGCGTGAGTTTCTAATGACAAAATCTGAACAGACTTTCAGGGAAATCGACGGTGTAAAGGTTGCGGACGGGTTTGCGACGGTTTTTAATTGGGAGCCGGTCCGGGATCGAATCACAAGCCTAATTGACAAAAAAGAGGTGGAACGGATTAATTTCTACAAACAACAAATTTTAGACAGCTACACCAATGCCACAACTCCCCAAATCGAAGAAGCAGCGGTTTGAAGCCGGTGAACGGTTTCAGGTTCCCAGATTAGAGAATGAAGTATTGAGGCTGACGGAGGATCGCAACCGGGAATATATAGCCCACTATCAACAAAACCGCTGGTGTTTCCTTTGCTTCATCGACGTAGTAACCGAAACGCATTTGTACGTTCACCTTCCTGGTTCTGATCCTGTCGCTATTGCTTTTGAAACCTTCACATTCCCTGAACCATGAAATCAAATAAGGAACTCAGATTAGCAATTGCAGAAATGCAGGACGGCGATTTGCAGCACCGATCCGAACAGCTTTTGGAATGGTTGAAGTTTGAAAAAAAAGAGACTTTCGCCGAAATGATAAATTTTGCCGGGCTGCAAGCTGAACTGATTGATAATCTTACACGTGAACTGGCAGACCTGCGAAAGGAACAGCGGGAACCAGAAAAGAAGTTTTTCCCAATGTCCACGCCGGCCCGCAAAATCAGATCATGAAAAACCTTCTCTACTTCCTCGGATGCCTCGCTGAATATTACATGTATGTCGTTTATGGCATTGCTGGATTAATTGCCCTGGTTATCGCTGTGATCATTGCCATATTCATTTTTTCTTTTCAGGTGCTTGTCTGGTTTTTCGATTCCAGCCAACCCGCGCCCCGTTTCTCTTTCCGTCAATAATAACATTCATTCAAATGACTTCCACGACTACCCCGCGTGTAGGCTTTGTTGTGCCTGCCAAAAAGTACCGGTTTCACAAATTCATTGAGAGAGAGCACGAATTCCAAATTAATAGGGAGGCGCGACGCTTTGAGAATTTTCGAATAAACAAATGGAAATCCCTTCTAAATCATTCAGTAAGCTTTTAATACTTTACTCATGCCACTCCCTACCGATCAAATTATTTCTGGCTATTGCGCATTCCTGGTTGAAATGGAAGCCGATCTAAGTACACCCGTTGACGTATTTTCAATTGCCCTAACACCGGATATGAAAGTTCACATGCATTCAGCAGCTGGACCAATAACCCCGGAATATCTGGCAACGATCATTGATGTAATGGAAAATTCATTGCAGGTAATGGCCCGCGCACCCTACAAGACTGACAGCTTTTCTTAACCTTAACTGAGTCGAACCCCTATGAGCTCAATAATTGCGGAAGCAATCGAAAAATATAACCCGGTTAAGATAGTTCTGTTGTTTTCGGGTGGACACGATTCTATGTGCAGTACGCACTTTGCCGCCTCCTACTTGAAATCGATTGGCAGGGACTTCACCGTTTACCACGGTAATACCGGAATCGGGATCAGGCAAACCAGAGAATATGTCTATTCAGTTGTCAAACATTTTAACTGGCCGTTTTATGAGGGATTCCCAAAGGAAGGACATACGTATGAGGATTTGGTTAAGAAGTGGGGTTTTCCCGGATCAACGCCGCAAAGCCACCAAATTATGTACCGGCGATTAAAGGCTTATGCGCTGCACAAGTTTGTCACGCATGAATGCAAAAGCAATCCCAGAGCGCGGGAAAATGTATTGCTGATCAGTGGTATTCGTCAATCTGAAAGCAAAATCAGGATGGGGTACAAAGAATACATTCAGAAACAGGATAGTCGAATCTGGTGCAGCCCTATTTTTTATTGGAGCGAAACGGACTGCAAAAAGTACATGGCAGAACAGTCATTGCCGCGTAATCCGGTTAAGGATAAGATTTGTATCAGTGGCGAGTGCCTTTGTGGTGCGTTTGCTGGCCGGGAAGAATGGTCTGAAATAAAGTCTGAGTTCCCAGAAGCCGCAGCCGAAATAAATAGGATTCATCAGATAGCTATTGACCACGGCAAACCGTGGCCCTGGTCTTCCGGCCCTTCCGAATGGACGAAGCATAACCCGCCCGGGCAGTTACCATTAATGTTTATGTGTGTGGGCTGCGAAGACAAAAGAATCAATTCAACACTTTAACAGAGTCGAACTCCTATGGATTCTATGATAACATTCATCCTCAATATTGATTGGATGACCACGACTGAATTTTGTGAAGCTTACAATGTGCCTTTACCCACAGCGAGGGAAGGCGTTAACGGTCTATTGCGTATTGATGCAGTAAAACATAAGTTATTTCTGGATCGTGCGAAAGCGTTGGACAGAGTACCATTCAAACCAAAATCTCTTATTGAATTGGAGAAAGAGCGCATGGTTTGGGCACTTGAAACCTTCCCAGAAGCAACGGCAGTCAGTAGCTTACGTAAATGCGAATCTGAAATAAAGGAAATCGAAGAAAATATTGAAGCCGGAATTCAGGACGCGGAAGAATACGCCGACGCTATTATGTGCCTGTTTGATAGTGCAGGCCGCAACGGCATCACGATTGAGCAAATTGTTTCCGCATTTGCTAAGAAGCTGGAAAAGAATAAGTCCCGCACGTGGGTGAAAAATGACGACAATTCATACTCGCATGTAAAGAGCCAGGCTCCAATATCAGAACCCTATCCTTACGACAATTACCGTTAAACTTTAACAGAGTCAATCCCTATGGAAGATTTGTTTATTATCATTCTTGCCGTCTTAGGCAAATGGGCGTTGATATTCACCTGTATTCTCGTTTCTGCTTTCATTATCGTATGGGCCTGGGAAATACCTGTCACCGATCGGCAATGGTACGGCTTAATGTTCATTTTCTCCACTGTGTCAATGGTGGTAGCTATGGAACCGGAATAAACTTAACTGCCTCAAACCTTATGAAATACGCTATTGAGCAGTTGGATTACCAACTGAAACGATATACTGAGCTTTTGCGCAAATCAAAATTGCTTCCTAATCCGAATGCTGAATGGATGCGCGGCACAAAAGAGTATGAGCAAAAGGTAGCTGATTTATCGGAAGCTCTTGCTGTCCTGACATATTGCAAAAAAATGAGAGATGGTGAAAAAGAAATAGCTGATCTCTACAAACGAATGAAAATAGCCAACCAAACCGGGACCGATCCTTAATGGGTTTATCAAAGCGTCGACTCCACCCGTAAAGTGCTCAAACGCTCCAAAATCGAACATCAAAAGTAAATTTTCCTCCATTCTGGCCATTACAGACAGTTTTGACTATGTCAGCAGCTCTTACCCGCACCTCTGAAACCCGCACGACAGATTTCGATTTTCAGAAATACGCCAAGTTCAAACCTCATTCGGTGATCCTGCAAACGCGTTTCATCCATTATTCCTATGATGAAAACGGTAACAGGGTAGTGGTTAAACCGGACCTGTCGCAAAAAAACGCGAATAGCCTCATGAACCTGGAAAAAGGAGCGTCCGGCCAATGGAACGGGTATATGTCCCCGGCCACGCGCCGGAACGTGAAAGGGAAAATTGAAAATTTCCTGACTGCAGTGCAGCTCAATACTACTATGCAGTTCCCGAAATCATTTCCATCAACAGAGGTTTACCCGACGTTTCTCACATTGACACTTCCTGCAAAGCAGATTCACTGCGATAATGATATTAAGCGCGAATGCTTCCTGCGATTCATTGAATGGCTTACCGGCGATAAGGAAAAAGGCTTTTCGGGGTGGGGTGTGAAAAATTATATCTGGGTTGCGGAAACGCAGAAAAACCACAACATACACTTTCACCTTATCATCGACCGGGCTTTGCCGCGCGTTCGTATTAATCAGAAATGGAACCAGATCATTGAGAGGTTCGGATATGTGACCCGGTTCCGCAACAAGCAAAACTACATTTTCAAAAACGGCTGGTTCGTCAGGAAAGAAATGCTGGAAAGCTACATTTCCCAGCGGCGCAAGGAATGCCAGGCAAATAAAAAGTCTTTCAACATGCACGATGTTCGCAACGACGGGAAGAAAAAGCAGCTGGAAGCATACAATAACGGAATCCGGGAAAATTGGAACAATCCACCATCGACAAAAATTCACGCTATCCAGAACATAAAAAAGCTTACTGCCTACGTGTCCAAGTATATGACGAAGGCCCCGGAAGTGAATGTAAAGCTGGGCGAAGGAGAAAAATTGATTGAGGAGAACGGAAAGTATTTCATTCAAACCGAACTGGTTACGCCGCTTATCTCACTTGAAGGGCATGAGATGGAAACAGTTGAAACAAAGACCAGGGAAGTAAAAGTATCATTTACAAATCGTTATATCCGTGGCCGGGTGTGGGGTTCTTCGAAATTGCTGCATGCCGATTCAATTTCCCCGTATACAATTGCGCTGGAAACATTCAGCATGGTGACCACGACAACAACAGAGTACAGGCCGGTAACCATTTCCCAGCCAGCATATACTATCAATATTTTTGGGGAACGGGTTTTCTCTCACATGGAAAAGGTTGTGAAGGTAAATGAGGTAAGGGACACTAAACGGGATATTGCCGCCCCGGATGTAGATGCGGATGCGGCCCGCTATGTTGAATTCCTGACTACTTCGTACGTTCCGAAAGCTGACATTGATAAGGCTACGGCCAAAGCTGGGGAGCAGTTCCGACATTACGGCGGTGTCATTGTGCCGCTCGAAAACACACAAAAGGATATTCTACGAATGTATTCGCCGCCGATGTTCGAGCGGTACAAAGAACACTACCGGGGCGTGTTCAATTTCCTTTATGCGGGTGACAATGAATGAAGCCCGTAAAAAAAGAAATGCCGTATGCGGTTTTCGGGACCTGGGAGGTTTCGCCGGACGGGACAATTCGGAGCACTTATATAAGCCCGGTTGGTAGGGAAAGCCCGGTAACGATTTACCCGGAAATGTTACGGGAACCGGATTTGATAATAACAATGCATGCTGAACATGCGATAGACGATTGGAATTATTTCATGCCTGCATTCTTGACAGCATGCCAGGTTGCCGGGGTGACCAATATTAAGAATTTTCAAACAGTATTCGAGTAATTTTCTAATTTTCGCAAAAACATAAACCGTCTATTCTATGAAAGTGATCTGCACATTGTTCTTTATTTCTTTTGGAGGTTTGGCTTTTTGCCAAGATGTAATAAAATGCCATACTGGTAAGAATTTGCAAGTTGAAGTTACCGAAGTTGGAGAAAACAGCATTTACTATAAATTCCCTGGTGAAAGTGTCACTCAGAGCATCGGCAAAGCCGCGGTTTCAGAAATTGAATTTAAGTCTGGGAGGGTACAGGAAATTTCTGAAAAGATAGATGTCGGTGGAAAGGATGGCTGGCAAAATGTAATAATTACCAGTAACAATAGCGATGTGGTAGGATTAAGAAGGGTAGGAGAAATAAAGGCAAAAGCGGGCGGATATGGTTCATTGAGAACTACTAAGGGTAGTGATAAAAAGGCCACGGAGCGCATTAAGCGTGAGGCGGCTGAAAAGAATGGCCATGTTGTTTTAATTCATCAACATGAAACAACAGGAAGGGGATTTAATAAAAATCCAGAAAGTATACAGTCGGGAGTAGCGTACGGTTATTAATGGCTGGTAAATCGGTCTGAGGATCGCTAAAAAATCGGGCTGGTATCGGCTCTTGTTTGTATAAAAAAACCGCGATAAGCCCGGCAAAATGGGCGATTATCGCGGTTTTTTGTTAGTGTTGTGATCGATGTTCAGATGCTATTATCCAAATTCTATTTCTAACTGTCTGAAACTTCCAGGAATTCCCAATTCTTCGTACACTGTTTGTACCTCTTTCACGCTGAGAATTTTCTTTCCTTTCCTGATTTTGCCCTCGTTTGAAAGCTCTTTAAGCCAGTTTCTAAATGTGCAAATGGATATGCTATCCTTGTACTCGTAAAAAAGCTCACTTTTCGATTTTGGATAAAGTTGCACACCCAATTGCTGATTCATTGTGATTAATTCTGATTGTTTCTTATACAATATACGATTTTTTGCAGAACGTTAAAAGCGTATAAATCATCTTTGAATTAGAAAATTCCTTGATAACCAGGGCTTAACAATTCAAGATGCCTTATGTAAGTGCTAAAAAATCGACCGTTTTAGACCCGGAATTCTTCCGGCAGGAAGCACTAAGATACAATGCCAATCCAACAGACAGAAAGCAGTGGTTGCAGCGGCAGCTAATCAATCTTCAAGCGGCCCTGAACAGCTACTCTGGACAAATGCAGGCATTGTTGGAGCAAGGGGCAAAACTGGATGGTGCTAGTGATGTTGGAAAATGGCTAACCACAATTGGTGGGGTGGCTATTGTAATTCCTACTATCTACACTCAGATAGGCGGTGCGGTTGTTAGCCTTGCCGGCTTGATTGTAAATGCTGCTGAACGAAAAAAAGACAGTAAGGCATTGCAGCAATTGCAAGGTCAAGCCCGACGAATGCAACTTGAAGTTTCCCAGATCAAGACGTACTACGATAACTATACGTCGGAACTTCAAAAAATAAACTTATTGCCGATTGCTCTTTTTGGGGCGGCGGCGTACTTAATAAGCCAACGATGAGCGATACCCCTACATATCATAGTGACCGCGGCGGTGAGACCAGGCCTAGAACGTACCAAAACACTGCAACATTAAATAAGGGGTTAAACCTGCCAAGAGGTTATACCAGTGGTGGTGTGACGGTTAAAAAAGGGATGTTTGTGTATGCGAAAATAGGCAAGTCGCTGAATTTCTTTAATGATTCGAAAGCCGCGAGTGTCGTCGGTCCTTCTGGTGGGAAAGGTGGTCAGGATGGGAATCCAAGTCGTTCAAATACGGAGTACGTAGGTGTCGCAACCGGGGTCGGTGAAAACGGAATGATCCAAGTGGATTGGGTGAATAGGTGGTGGCAAAACGGAAAGCCAGGTTTTGGAATCGGAGGAAATTGGGGAATGCCTGAAAAGGGGACTTATAAAACAGAAAATAAAACGAGCTGGGTAAAGTTAGATTCTGTTGATCTAAAAACAACTTTTGTTGACCCTAATAATCCGGACAGTGACGAAGAAACACCACCCCCGCCGCCGCCCGGTGATAGCGGAATTGACACAACGACACTCGGTTATGCGGCAGTAGCGGCAGCGTTGATTTTCAGCACTCAAAAGAAAAAGCGCAGATGAACGCAACCGGATACATACAGGTAAGGCCATTTACGGGCTACACCCCGCAAATAGATGCGGAACGCGCGAACCTGAACGAATATGTCCAGTTAGACGGGCAGATAAAACCGGGTTATTTGATCCCGGCTGAAAACACCAATACCGGCAAGAACGAACCGCGCCCTGATCTTTCATCAGGCTTTGATTATAGTTTGCCAAGTGGCAAAGCGTTACCGGCGCAAAACACTGAAATCATTGCGCGCGGTCAGAAAGTGTACTACTTCGAGGAAAAGGAGCTAGTGCAAAGGTTTTGGCCGATTGGTAAAACGATTGAAGAATGTAGCCGGAAATCTGGCGAAGTGCTCGGGCTCTATACCGGAAAACACTTTTTCGGCGGTACGACAACGGCAGGGATAAAGAAAATAACCGCTCTGGAAGTAAAAACAAAATTTCCATTTGACCGGCAGGGTAACGCGGTCGAAACTGAATATACTTTGTGGGTAACGGCTTCCAGCTTCGATTATAAACTACCGTCTGAGATTTCGCAGCAACCAACCGGCAACGGCTATGAAACCGGGACGGATAACCCAGCCGGATCACAAACCAGCAAAGAAAAGAACTCGCAATTACTGACACTTGCAGCAATCGGGGCGGGGCTTTACTTTCTGACACGAAAGCGTAAATAATATGCTACGGCTGAAAAACGGGCAGGTTTTGCCAAAGGTCGGGACAATGCTTTATGTGAATGAGGATCAGGGATTCTACTTTACAGATAAAGAACTGACACAGCGGTTTGTAAGCAGGATGCGACCCGGTTACACAATTGGAATGTATAAGGGCGGGCACGCGGGGGTTTACACTGGTAATTATCACGCGGTCAATGGTCAACTAGTTTCTGTTCAGGTAGACCACATTTCACCGCTCAACCACGACGGGATATTTGAAAATACCCCGTTCAGAAATTGGGTTTCGGCAGACAAGTTTTACAAGCCGGAAAGTGAAGGTGTTTTACCAGCCGGGTTTAAAATTGAAAACGGCCAATTAGGCTACGATTACAGCATTTACCCGGTTCATCACCGGGACGATAGCGCGGCAAAAGCCGCACAAACACGAAGAACCGCTCTTTTCCTTATTGGCATTGGGGTTTTTATTTATCTGATCAGCAGGAAATGAAAAAAGAACTTTTGATTGTGATCATTGTCGGCGTTTTGCTGATCTTTTTAAATAAAAGGAGGGCATTGCAAAGCATGGAATTGCGTCCTGCATTCCCCCGGAATTTCAGGTTGAACGGGATTTCGAACCTGTCTTTTGACTTGCCATTTACGGCATTCAACGGATCAAACGGGACACTGAATATCGGCGGCATTGACCTAAGGGTATATGCGGAAGGGCAGTACATAGGGCGGGCTTTTGCGGCCTACAACCAACAGATTTTACCATTCGGGCAAAGCATGTTGAGCACACAGGTTTTCGTAAACCTGATCGATATGGCAAGCGCAATTCCCGGATTTTTGGGCGGTGTTCAGGATCAGGCGGTGAATATGCTTTTTCGTGGTACGCTCAATGTGGAAGGCTTTTACGTCCCTGTCGAAATACCGATTGCGTTCAACCTGCCAAAGTTTAAATAACCAGTTATGGACATCATAGATATTTCTTACAACGCGGACGGATCAACGACGGTAACTTATTCGGACGGAACATCGAAAACGACCTTTCCGAACGGTACAGGCAACGGAAACGGGTACACGACAGGCGGCGGCGGTTCAGACACGCCGGGCTACACCAATCCGGCAACGGGTGGTAAAAAATGGTGGGAAGTCGCGCTCGGTGTATTCCCTGCGATCATCACCGGCCTGTTTGGGAACAATGCCAATGCCAACCAATACCCGGTCAACCAGTACCCGACCGGAACGGGCACCAATACGGGCGGCATGAATACAAACATGATCCTGATTATAGCAGTGGCCGCGATTGTGGTGATCCTGTTCATGAAGAAAAAATAATAGCGTAACAATCTAAAAACCAAATAAATACAAATCAAATGGCACAAGACGTAAAAATCATTGCAAACATTGGATACGTTAAGGGGTACAGTGGCAATGGAATGCTATTCGTAGGTAAGACCGAGGGAGGTACTTACATGGCCTTAATGAAGCACCTTGAAAACAATGTGGAAGTATGGAAATACTACCGCAAAAGCAGAATTGAGTCGGGGATTGGCGGCGGGGATATTATCCTGCAATCTGATTTTAACTTTGCTTTGTTGACTGACATTGCATCACCTGAATTTGTAGCTGACGGAGAGAACGTTTTCCCAACTGTGGAAACCGTAACCAATGGCGACGAAGCACCGAGACTGTTCAATTTTGAACCTGCGTATACTGTAAAAGGTGAGGGCGTTTCAACGTCAGATATTGACAAGCTGAAAACGACAACACCCAACACACCGGGCAGCGCAAACACAGGCGGCACTACGACCAATCCACCAGCGGGCAACACAGGCGGTTTGAACGGGCTTTTCCCGGCAGATTTCGGACTGATCCTGACCAACCCGGTTAAGTTCTTTCAGGACAATATCATGTTTGTGATTTTGGTTCTGGCCGCTATTTGGTTCTTCCGTCGCAAAAAGAAAAAACCGCTCTTTATTTTCTAAGAGCCTGATATAAAACCAGATCGGCAGGGCGCAAGGGAATAAGCCCCCTGTAAAACGTTACGGGGCGTTCCTTGCTATTTCATTCAGTAATCATTTAAAAATTTTATACGAAAAATGGCAAAGCCTAAAAAATATCCAAAGTCGCCAAAGCAAAGCGCATCCCTGCAAACATGGGAGAATTACAAAGCTAAATGCGCCGCGGTTGATAAGCATAATTCTCAAATCGTTGCTGACAAGAAAAAGAAGGAAGCTGTGAAAAAGCAGGTTCAGCAAATGAAGTCAAAACGCAAGTAAACCATTAAAAGCGGCTATACTTCACGGAATAGCCGCTTTTAAACCTTCCCGCTTAACACAATGAGCACAGCGCAAACAGCACTTGACACAATCGAAAGACGTAATCTGCCATTCTGGAAACTTTATAAAGGGGCTGGAAATGACAAGGTTGCAGAATGCGATATTGAAGTTAACCCGACTTCTGATCCGAAGATTGCCTATCAACTGTTCCAGCAGGAACTGGAATACCGAATGAGTGAACCGGGGCAGTACCGTATTCACCTGATCCGGGTAACAAACGGCGACAAAGGCGCATTTAAGCACAATTTCACCATCACCGCCAATGAACCACGCATGAACCAACAATTCAACCGAAACGGAAGCCCTGACCCTTACGACATGTACATGCGGGCAAAGCAAGATTTGGAAATGCAGATGCAAATGAACCGTATCGAAGAAAAGCTCGACACGTTGGGAAAAGCCATTGCGGCAGCGATGACCGAAGGGAAAGAGGACGACAACGACGCGTTCACGAAGTTGATTTCAATGTTTACCCCATTGATTGCAAGTAAGATGAAAGCGGGCACCGCCGCCGCCCCGGCAATCAGATCAGGCGGTTTTTCAAACCTGTAATTCACTCAATTTTTAACCCTGTCGTATAAAAAAATGGACAAACTCGAACTGGTAAAAAACTTTGCAGCCTCGATTGACAACGCAATCGGAACCGAGGAAACAACACAATTATTAACCGCCCTTACGCAGTTCGCCAAGGATTGCCCGGACGCGTTGCAGGAAATCCGGCAACTGGTAGTAGAAAACCCGGAAGTGTTCGACAAAATGTTGACACGCGAAGGGGTGGCCGACGCAAAATTAATGATTGCTCAGGTAGCGCAATACGCGCCCCTGATCGCACAAATGCAGTAAAAGAATATTCATCAAGCTAAAAATCAGAGTATGCAGTACGTGAAAATAATCGAAATTCTAGCCCTTGTAATCCCCCTGCTCATCGGAGCTTCTAGCAGTCTTGTTAAGGGAAACAGAAAGTGGATTATCGCTATTGTAGCGTACTTCATACTTAAAAAATGGGCGATAAAAGCCGCAACGGATAAAGCTAAATCAGAACTACAATCAGCAGGCGGCAACAATCCGAATGCCCTGGCTACCCTTTATAAACAGGCTCTTAACTCATCCGGTTATGACTGGATGTTTGAATTAGATGGAACAGAGGAAGATTTGATTTACCAACTGGCCGCTGAGACTACAAATTATAAAGCTGTGTTCGATTCCTATAAGTCACAGTATAATCGCGACTTAACCGCTGATCTCCAAAAAGAACTTTCAGCAACTGAATACCAGCGGTTTCTAACTATCCTGAACAAATGACAAAGAAAGAGAAAGAGCAACTTCTAATAGTCGGCGGTGTGCTGGCCGTGGTGCTACTGCTTTCCAGAAAGTCAGGCAGTAAAACAATTGACGTGACAAGTGATTTTGTAATTGAAGCGTACCGTGATCTGATCACGTCGCCGTCTGATATGACCTATCAGGGCGTTCCGCTGCACATTTACCTTGCCCGTAATACAACCAATTACGATGCGGTGAAATATGCCTACAACTCAACGTATGGCGGCAATTTTACCGAGGAACTTACAAGCCGGTTAGCCGGTCAAAAGCTGGCCGATTATGTGGCCGAACTGTTAAAAACTGGTCAGTTGATAACCCCTTAAAATGGCAAACCTGACAGTTCAAAATAGTACCCTGAATTTCCTTGCCGACGTAGAAGGTTTTATACCTGTCGCCAAGTGGGATTACAAACAGTGGTCAATTGGCTACGGTACCGGGATCATGCCAAACGGCAGGCCGGTAAAGGCCGGGGATACAGTCACGAAAGCGGAAGCGTGGCAAATGCTGATCCGCGACGCGCCGTTACGCGGGGCGAGTGTAAATAGATATGTGACAAGCAATATCAACCAAAACCAGTTTGACGCGCTGGTTTCTTTCGTGTACAATTTCGGTGCGGGCGCATTGGCCGATAGTACGCTTTTGAAAAGAGTGAATGAAAACCCACTGAACTATCAGGCTATTTCAACCGAGTTTAGAAAATGGATTAATGCCGGTGGTGTGCCCCAACAAGGGCTGATCGATCGCAGGGAAAAAGAGATACGTCTCTACGAAAGCGGATCAGTTGCACCAACAAATTTTATATGGCTGATCCTGATTGGTGCATTCATGTTCTTAGCCCTTAAAAAATGATTTCGTTACTGAAATACTACCTCACTTCTATGTATGCAAAGGGCTATGCAGTTTTAGCGATCTGGCTCACAATATTCCGTGAACTGTTCGCAAAGTATGTTTTTAACGATTGGGAATTTTTCAGGTTCCTGTTTGTGCTGATTGTCGCTGATACTGTTTTTGCAATGTGGAAAATAGTGAGAAAGGAAGGCTGGCGGGCGTTGAGTTTCAAAGAAGCCAACGGGTTGCTGGTAAAATGCTTTCTGTATTTCGGTGTATTGGTACTCGCTCACTCGCTGGGAAACTTCACCATTCACGGAAAGCCCTTCACCTACTTTACTTGGATAGACTATTTCCTGTACTCCTACATGATCGCAAAGGAGGCTATGAGCGTGGCGAAGAATATCAACGCTATAAAACCCGATTGGGTACCCAAATGGGTAATTGAACGGCTCGATAAATTTCAGCAAACCGGCAAATTGGAAGACTTGGCAAAGGACAAAGACGAGCCGCCCAAACCACAGGAACCACAACTTAACTCTTAATAGCAATGGCAGCAAAAAAAGAAAAGCGCAACATTATTTTAACAGCCGGGCACTACGGTTTCAAATCGGGTGCGTGGCGTTCATGGTTTGACGAAGGGACGGAAACGATCATACTTCGCGACCTGCTTACCAAGGCTTTACGCAAGCGCAATATCAAGGTTACAAACGACAGTAACCACGAGCGCACCGGGAATGTGATCCGCTGGGTTAATCAGGATGCCGCCGAAACTGATCTACTGATTGAAATCCATTTCAATGCGGTGGACAATCCCAACCCGTCCGGGGTAGAATGCTTTGTACAGCTTTACGAGCCTTCGGACTTTGAAAAGAAGGTAGCAACTGAGTTATGCGAGGCAATCGAAACTACGTTGAATATCCCTAACAGGGGCGTTAAAACACCGCCATATTCCCAACACAGGACAATTGGCATAATAGACCGCACCAAAGTACAGGCGGTTCTTTTGGAAGTCTGCTTTATGTCCAACCCGTCGGACGTGAACAAGTACCGCGACAACCTGGGGGAACTAGTGACAGGAATCTCAAACGTCATTTTCAACAACGCGCCGCTATGATCCCAAACCCGAAAATTATCAAAACAGCCGGGGCGGTCCTTTCGGCAATCCGTCCTTTCTTCTTCGCCGTGCTGGGCGGTGTGGTGGTAGGCGCATTTCAGAAATGCGAAAAGCAACAGCCGGTCAACCTCATTGTAACCAATCAGCAATATGAAAAACAGATTTCCGACTTGCGGGTTAAGCAAGATTCTATCAACGCTGTTTTGCCTGATATGGCTGAATCAGTCCGGTATATGTCAGAACGGTACAAGCCCAAATGAAGCATTTTCGACAGGCTTTGATCTGGCGGCGCACTTGCCGGAAATAGTCCGGGATTTAAAAGTTTGCGACCTGATCAAGATCGAACGGGACACGCAGGCCAAATACATTACCAGTCTCACCGGGCAGTTGAATGTCGAAATTACCCGGCGAGGGAAAGCAGAGACAGCAGCGGCCAAAGCTGAAAAGGAACGGGACAAATTCAAACAAAAAGCAAAAAGGCGGGGGAAGGCAGTAGTGGTAATTGTGGCCGCTGTAATTGCGAAAACCGCTGTAACTATTCTAACCAGATGAAAACAGAGCACATTATTTTTTTTATCATCCTGTTTTTGATTTTCCGCAGCCGGAAAGCGCAGGTAGTAGCCGGAACAGATACCCGTGTAATGTCAACCAATGAATCACTTCTACGCAGGGATATGGACGAAAAGTTTGCGATGCTGGAAGCTGAAATTGAAGAATTGAAAAATTCACCCTTCGCGTAATTCATCACTTAAAAACCAAATATGAAAAAGTTAGTTTCACTCCTGTTATTACAGTTTTTTGCCCTGACTGCATTCAGTCAGGCACCCGATACGACGACGTTTGAAAAGAAAGCCCGGTACCGTATTGGCCGGATCAGGGACAATACAATTCGGGCAATCACCCCGGCAGATTTCAGGAATGCTTTCAAAGCAATTACTGATTTGGCCGTTAAGCGTGCTCCCTACCTGACAATGAAAGAATTACGTGCTGGCCAGGCAGATACGGCGCAGGTGGTCAATATCAATGACGGGGTAAGGTCAGGTACTTTCATTTATTCACCAACAAGCAATGCAGCCGACGACTCAGCTATGGTTATCCGGCACGGGAACCGCAGGTACATAAGGCAGTACGAATATGTCAGGCCGGAGTATTTCGGCGCAGTTGGCGACGGCGTGACCGACGATATTGTAGCTATTAACAAGGCAATTGCTTTTCAAAAGGGGGATGTTAAATTCTCTTCAAAGACCTATGTGATCGGCGCACCGATCAGGTTGCAGCGCGGTGTACGGCTGATTGGTACCGGAAATAGGGAAACAATCGCAAGCCGCTCCACGCGGATATTCTTAAAAGCTGGATCAAATTGTGAAATGCTCAATACTCCCTTTGCAAGAGGCGAAGGCGCAACGCACTACATGGAGTTGCAGGGAATTTATTTCGACGGGAACGGGGTCAACCAAACGGCGGCGAATGTTGCAATTAACTTTCAAGGCGTTTGGGTAACGTCGGGCATTAAGGATGTTTTCATTGCAAACACAAAAGGTACGTCCCTTGCTATTGGCAACGGGTCAGATTTGCACGTGGAAAACCTTTGGGTGTCCAATGCAATTATTGAAGATTCCACGCGGTATGCTGTTGAAGTGAACAAGGATGTAGCAAGTCCGAACCTGTTCGGGCTTATCTACATGGAAGATATTTATATCGAAAATATAAAAAATAAGAATTACGGTGATCCACGCAACACGCAAGCCGACCGGGGGAATGGGATGTTGATCAAGCGCGTAAACACGATTAACATCATGGATGTCCATTTGGAAGGGGTAGCACGAATGATTGATTTGTCAGCTAATGACGTGGTGAATATTGTTAAAATTTCAGCTTCTCATTGCGGAAAAGCAATCTATGCGGACGGTGGTTTGATACGTTCGTTGAACGAAAGCAAAATAGTCAATATTGGTCCGCAACGGCTCTATAATACTGTTGGGTACAGGCACCGAACAGCGACCGGCTTTAATTCAAATGAATTTCCTGACTATGCCCAACCGAGTAGCGAAACCGCTGGGAACCCTCCATTTTTAATTGTTAGTTCGTTGAGCGCACCCAACAAACTACCGGCCACGGATGTATTAAATACTTTAAGGATACTAAGGGGCGGTGCTACTTCCCCACAGACGATACGCATTCAGGCTTCCTCGAATGCGTCCGAAACAGCCTTTATTAAAACAAACGGAAGGTATACCGAATTAGGGTCAAGCTACGCCAACTCAGGGACAGACCAGACGGTTCTCAGGTTAGATGTACCAAACGCGGTGTCGAAGTCAGCAAGGATATTCGGGGATTTGCGTGTAGATACCGAATTGGAATTTGGCGTGTCAACCGACGCATTTACAAATGTTAACCGGATAGGCATAACATCGTTATCTGGACAAAACGCAGGTCAGGGACTTGGTTTTTCGAGGGTAGCAAATTCGCAATCAGGCGTTGACTTTATTACGACGGTTCGCCGTGCGGCAACTGATCCGACTTCAAACGCGGCCTATTTGGGGCAGTTCTGGCTTAACACTTCGTCGGGAAAATACTTTGTAAGTACGTCGGTTGGAAGTGTATCCCCTTCCGACGACTGGAAGCCAATGCAGACACAAGTTACCCTTGGTGGTTCGGCGTCGTTGAACTTTCCGAGCACGGTTGCGGGTGGCTATGCGGATTTGACGATTGCGGTCACTGGCGCGGTTGAAGGGGATTACGTTTTCACCGGTGCGCCCAACAGAACGCAGGGGGAAGGCTATACGGCCTTTGTTTCAGCCCCGGATGTGGTGACGGTTCGCTATCACAATGGAACGGCGGGTACAATCGACCCGACAGCTTTCAATTTCAGGATACGGGTTCAAAAATAGAAAAACGGACAAAATGGCAAATCAATTTGAACGCTGGTTAAGCAAAAAGAAGAACCGTAAAATCCTGTTTTTCATTATCGGGGCGGTTGCTTTATTCTTCTACGTACGCAACCGGGCGCAACAGAACGAGCCGGGTTACGGAAGCCTACGCACCGGATATAATACCGGAAACGGGCAACCGACAACGCCGGGCGGTTCGCCGGGAAGCTTCCAGCCTTACACGCCGGGCAATGGCGCGGTAACTCCAAAAATGGCAACGTTCAGTTATCCGGGTCACATCAATATGCAATGGTCTGGAAGTTCAGGGAATTGGACATTCCGGGATTTGGCAGTAGTGGACGTGCCGCAAGGTTATAGCATCCGGTATTATATCGGATCAGGCGAAACGATTATTACTAAAACGCCGCTGGTGGGCTACCGCTGGGAAAGCAATTTTCCTTTGACATTCCATAAAGGGATTATCAAAGACGGGGTTGATGACCTTTATTTCTACGGTACGAGTGATCAGGGAATTGCCCGGCCACAAGACGGGGCTTCGATGTTCGGAAACGTGAGTTTTGCAATTCAGACTTTTTATTTCAACCGCTCTTAATAATGCAAGTAGATATTCATCAAGTTGTACCGGATCAGTATAACCCGACAACACAGATACATCAGTGGGGCGACATTATGCCAGCCTTTCAGCTTCCTTCTGATAAGATTTTCAGGTTGACCAAAGGTAAAGAGTGGAACCACCAACAGGTGCTTTCACGCGGCCTTACGCATTTGGCGCATAACGATTTTCACGGGATTGATGCCGGTACGATCCAGCAATTAAAAGATCAGGGCAAGACTTTTCACGACGTCCCGATTACGCCTGAACTTTTCGGCATTGGCGCGTCTGGTCCGAATGAGTGGGTAGGCGATTACCCCAACAATTACAACCGTCTGTTTTTCCCTAACGGGTTGCCTGATTATAACCAAGGGTTTGCATACGGTCAGGGCTGCGATATTTCGCATAGGATCATTGTAGGGGAAACAATGGAGAACACCCATTACACAAATCCAGCAGGGCAACATTGGGCGGGCTACTACGATGCAAAGGCACCCCGGTTAGATGCCCGCTTTGGTGCTGGTAACTGGCGAATGGCACATGATTACATGTTTGTCAAGATTGGCCCCGATTGGTATTACATTACCGAACAGCAGGCAAAGAATTATTTCCGCAACCCCAACACCGCGCCGGGATCAGAGAACCTTAATAATTCTTTGAAGCATTGCAATATGTACGGGCATGGTGTGTACCTGGGCGGTATGGATCGGGACAAACGGGCAGTGTACGCACTGGCACTGCAGGCGAGATTTTACAAAGCGGTTAACCGTCATTGCATTGCATATTTTGCGCATGATCGGGAATGGATGCCGAACATGAAACACGGACAGATCAGGCCGGAAGGGATTTTGTACATGGAACAGAAAATACCGGTAGGCGATTCTGTAACGGCTGGTATCGTTGTTGCCGGGCTTCACTTTGGCGACGGGTTCAGTGGTTGGGGCGGCAGTGGGAAAGTGACCAATAAAATTTGGTCTACCCATTGGTTCCGCGAACTGTTTAATGGATCGTTCTGGGTTAAGAACGGGGAAAGCCAAACGCGTAGTTGGGAATCGTGGCCGTACCTTTCCGGGGATATGTCCTATACAACTGTTTCATGGCAAAGCAACAATGATATGGCTTCTTTTGCTGCATACGCTTATGCCGCAACCCTTGGTCAGGTTTACGGCGGTACCCGTAAAGCGGCTAAGTACAAGGTAGGGAACGGGGCGTTCTACAACCCGGTAAATACCTTTGAGGACGATTTATGCCACGCAGCGGCCAACAAAAAGCCGATCTGTGAAACTGTGATGAAAAACGGTAAGGAAGCGATTTTCTTTATTGATCCGTGCAGCGACAATAAACGTAAAACTGTGACCGTAATCGGTCAATCCGGTGCTACTTATACTTTCGAGGCTTGCGGAGATATGCCGCACCTTTCAATAGCAAATCTTTAAGAACGGGTTAAGTGTGTGGATTGCGTGTGTTGTCAAAGCCGCTCCGATTGGGGCGGCTTTCTTTGTGGGTGTAATCAGGTGGAATATTTTTTGCTAGATTTGTGTTGCCTTGATGCAAGCAACAAATATGTATTTAGCTATTTCAGTACCGATACAGCCGATAAGGTGGCTACCTCGTTTATTCTCTTGGGGTGTGCGGGTTAGTAATGATTTACCAGGAATCATAGTTGCGAAGCTGAATGCTGCCTATTCTGATTTTGCAAAGGATTTAAAGAGCGAGCAAAAGGAGATTCATTCTCTAACCGTTTTTGATGCTGCAAAGGATAAAAGGCGATTTGAATACAATTTGAGAGTGCTGAGAATTATTACTGATAGGCAGGTAACCCCGCAAGACAAAGCAAAGCCGCTTTTTGAAACTGTCATGCGAGTGGTGAGGGTTCTTAAAGAAAATGTGTTTTTAATGGACCTGGTCATAAATGGTGAATTGGAGAAGGGCGATAAATTGTCTGATCTCCTGGAAGATTTTTACGATGGGGTCGTTATTAGAGAAAAAAAACATTTTGAGCATTACGTGCCTTGGGACGTTGTGAAAAAGGAGCTTGACGCCAAACATGGATTGGTGTAATGTATATAATTTCGCTAAGCCGTAGCTCTAAGAAGTTTATGCAATCTATTTCCGGGAAAGATTATAAATTGGTTTCGCTGGCCCTTGCTTCCCTTGAATCTGATCCTTATCAGTCGGGTTGCACAAAATTAAAAGGCATTGAAAATACGTTTCGTATTAGGGCGGGTAATTACCGGATCTTGTACCAGGTTTATGATAAGGTGCTGACCGTAGAAGTTGTTGACATTGGAAATAGAAAGGATATTTATGAATAAAGCCCGGCGCGTGCCGGGCTTCCTTTTTATGCCGCTTTCATTAAATGCACCGTTTCCCTGATAATGGTTGACTGTAACAGTTCAGCATAAATCTTTTCCGTAGTCCTAACTGATTGGTGACCCAGGATTTTACTAACCACTTCCAGCGGCACACCGTTGTTCAAAAGGTAGGTACCGGCTGTTTTCCTTCCTACATGCGTGGTCAGGTTGTTACGGATTCCTACCGTTTTGGCGATCTCCTTCAAATACTTGTTCATCTTCTGATTGCTCAAAATTGGTATCATTCCTTCATATTTTGAGAGCAGTTCTTCCACGTATGGCAAAACCGGAACGGTGAATAAGGTACCCGTTTTTGTCCTTCTCATTTGGATTACCCGCGTACCCATTATCTTAGCAATGTGCCTATCCGGGTTAAAAACTTTCATATCGAAGTAGCAAAGCCCGGTGTAACACTGGAATAGGAATGCATCGGCAACCCGGCGCAAACCAGGTGTTAACAGGTCAGTCACTTTCAAATCTTCTAATTCTGCCTCGCTGATAAAGTTTATCGGGCCGGGCGGGACTTTGGATTCTATCAGGTATTCGAACGGGTTGCTTTGCAGGTAACCCGCTTTCTTTTCCTGGTCGATGATCATTTTTAAATGATTAATGTGCCGCACGGTGTAGTTCTGGGTATACTTCCGTTTGATCCGGCAAAAGTCGATCAGTTCCTTTCCGAACGATTCCCGCAATAAGATCAGCTCAATATCATTCAGTTTTTTGTATGCAAGGAATTTAATCAGGTTGTTGTGCAGGCTGGTATGTGCTTTCAAAGTTCCTTTGCTGCATCCCTTTTTAATTCCCAGGTTCTTGCGCAAATGCTGCATGTGGTCGTCGTAGGCATTCAGCAGCGTTCTTTTTTCAGCCCGGCGAACGTATGCGTTACGGAGATCATGCACTGAAATTTCCGATTGCCGGGTAAGCTCCTTATATAATAACTGAATATCAGTTGTGATCTCATTGAGTGTTTGGTTTGCATCCCGCATGGTCTTACAATTGAAATGCTGGCTGGCCGAATCCCAGCTTTCACGATGCTCAATGTGTGTTGTAAAGTCGGTAGCGTCCATTCCGTTCAGCCTGATCCGGCAGTAAATGAATGTCCGGTTTCCGGTTTTTCTGGTTCTGAATTTGACTTTGAGGGGCATACGATTGGTGTTCACGTGATTTATTTAAGAAGGGTAGGTAATATTTTCTTGTAAAAAGCTGGTTACCCAGGATATTACCCACAAAAAAACCCGCCTGTTTTCACGGGCGGGAATCGGTGCTCAAAGCCTTGCGATGTATCTCAGATCACTATTAAATCGTGCGCCCGAAGGGATTCGAACCCCTATCGGTGGTACCGGAAACCACAATTCTATCCATTGAACTACGGGCGCTTCTCTCGGTAATGGGGTGCAAATATAGCCCCTATTTTGATTTTAGGCCATTTTGGACTAAAATTTTTATGGACTAAAATTTTTATAATCGTTTTAGCAACTCCCAGTCACCCACATCTTTCAGATATAAGTAGTCCAGCAACACACCGTTTACGTTGGTAATCAGCTTGTGACCTTCCGCAAAGGGTACTACATAAGTGCTGATGAACTCATGCTCTGAAATAATCCCCTGGACCTGATTATGGTAGGAATGAATTTCTTCGGTACTCAATTCAAGCTCACAGTAAAACATAAACATCGCCTCGTCGCTTGTTCCCGTTGACGGGTAAAATGGCTCCTTGTTTACGCTGATCAGCTTATCCGCGCTTACAGGAATGCCGGTCTCTTCAAACACTTCCCTTGCCGCCACCGCCGCTGCGTCGCTTTCGCTGTCGAGCATGCCGGCCGGGTGTTCAAATGTCATCGAGCCGTCGCAGATCCTTCTTTGCTGAACGAGCAGAAGATATTTTTCGCGGGTAGCAGCGTCGATGAAGCAGATCAGTACGCTGACAACTTCGCCTTTCAGGAAACAAAGCGGCGGTATCTTGTTTCCTTCCGGAGTGGTGGCATCTGTGTACAAAAGCGAAAAGAGAACGTCTCCGTGACCGTTCCGCCGCGTGTAAAGTTCATCTACACGGTGGATATCCAGCCCGTTGCTTTCGAGCTTTTTCTTCCACAGATTGTATTTGTGGGAATCAACCAGCCTTTCAGCCATTGGAGTGTATAGGTCAGTTATAAAGAGGGAACGATATCGCAGCGTAAGGAACTCCGAATGAAGTCGAGAACCGTTTTTGCCCGTTGTCAAGCTTTTCGGCAGTAGCGTAAGTCATTCTGCCGTGAACATAAGCCAATTTCAAACCTATCCTGTCGGTAATCCAGTAGCGCAGATAAATTTCCGACTGGCCGTTCTGTTTATCAAAAACGAGTGGCAGTGCATTTAATGTGGCAGGATTGCTTGGAACGTAGTCATTATAATTGCCTCTGCCTTCGCCTTCGTAGAATGTGGACTTGGTATAAAGCGCTTTCCTGCGTAACCCGAACGCAATTCCGAAAATATCTGTATTTGCCCCGATATCGAATTTCCAGACCCGAACATTGGCACCAAACAAAAAGCTGGCCCCGTTTGCACTGACAGCACCCAGTTTCAGTGTGTCGTCAGAAAATGCATTGGTCTGAGGCAAGAGGTTTGTCCTGCCTGCATAATATCCCCACGCACGCACGCCCCAGCCGATCCGAAACCAGGAAAAATTACTCAGACTTAATTCCTGATGATAAGTAACCGAAGGCACCCACACCTTATCCTGATAACCGACCCCAACATCAATACCAGAGGTAACACGCGACAGACTTTGACTAAACCCGGACACTGATCCCAAAAACACAAAAAGTACTATTAACCGAAAACGCTTCATCTGTTTCTTAATGATGTGATGGGCAAAGGTAAAAAAATGTGCAAAAAAATAAGGCAGAGATCAGAATCTCTGCCTTAAGAATAATATCAAGCCTGGTTACGGGCAATGTATTTACCTTAATGCCTTGGAAACCTTTTTCAAAACGACGGCGCCCATTGGTGGTAGATCCAGAATAAGTGATTGGGCCCTGCCGTGCCACCTGTGTTCCTCGGATGCCACCGGCGCATAATTAATCATTCCACTGCCTCCGAAAGCCTCGGAGTCCGAATTAAATATTTCCTGCCAGTTGCCTTCCGAAATAACGCCTACACGGTACCCTTTCCTCGGTACGGGCGTAAGGTTAAGGATCACAATCAGATGCTGTGCCGGATCGAATGCTTTACGGGCGTAAATCAATACCGAGTTTTCACGGTCCTGCGTATCAATCCATTCAAAGCCTTCGCTGGCGAAGGAGAAGTCGAATAATGCCGGTTCTTCTTTGTAAAGCTTGTTCAGGCTTTTGACACATTCCTTGATCCCGTGGTGCGGTGCCGATTCCAGTAGGTGCCAGTCAAGGCTCTGCTGGAAGTTCCATTCCGAGGTCTGACCAAATTCGCCGCCCATGAAAATAAGCTTCGTGCCCGGATGCGTGAACATGTAACTGAACATCAGCCTCAGGTTTGCAAATTTCTGCCACTCGTCGCCAGGCATTTTGTTGATCAGCGATTTCTTGCCGTAAACGACTTCATCGTGTGACAACGGCAGCATGAAGTTTTCAGAAAATGCGTACACCAGACTGAATGTCAGCTGATCCTGGTGCCATTTTCGGAAACTCGGATCTTTCTCGTAATACTTAAGCGTATCGTTCATCCAGCCCATCATCCATTTCATTCCGAAACCCAATCCCCCTACAAAAACCGGACGGGATACACCCGGGAAGGCGGTGGATTCTTCGGCGATTGTCTGGATATCCGGGAATGCAGTGTATGCGGCCACATTCATTTCGCGCAGCAGTGATATTGCTTCCAGGTTTTCCCTTCCGCCAAATTCATTTGGTATCCATTCCCCGTGCTTTCTCGAATAGTCAAGGTACAGCATGGAAGCAACTGCGTCGACGCGCAGACCGTCGGTATGGTATCTGTCGAGCCAGAACAGGGCGTTGCTGATCAGGAACGAGCGCACTTCATTTCTTCCGTAATTAAATATGTAGCTTTTCCAGTCGGGGTGATAGCCTTTCCTGGGATCTTCGTGTTCATAAAGTGCTGTGCCGTCAAAGCGGAAAAGCCCGTGCTGATCACCCGGAAAATGGGACGGTACCCAGTCTACATACACACCGATCCCTGCCTGGTGCAGCTGATCGACCAGGTACATCAGTTCCTGCGGCGTGCCCATGCGTGAGGCGCACGAGAAATAACCGGTGATCTGATAACCCCAGGAAGGCGGGTAGGGGTGTTCCATGATCGGCATCAGCTCCACATGGGTGAAGCCCATTTCCTTTACATAAGGTACCAGCCCGGCTGCAATTTCTTTATAGGTGAGATAGCGCTCAGGATCAGAAGGGTCGCGTTGCCATGAACCGAGGTGCACTTCGTAGACCGATATCGGGGCATTCAGCTTGTTTTTTTCCTTGCGGACTTTCATCCATTCCGAATCTTCCCATTCATACCAGGTATCCCAAACGATGGACGCGGTTCGCGGGGCTACTTCGCACCATAAAGCAAAAGGGTCGGATTTTTCGAGATGGTCGCCGTTTTGGGAAATAATAAAGTATTTGTAAACTTCCCCGACACCTATGTTAGGAATCCATCCTTCCCAGATTCCCGAACTGTCCCAACGGGCTGCTAGCGCGTGACCCGAGTGGTTCCATCCATTGAAGTTCCCAACCACAGAAACATAGGTAGCATTGGGCGCCCATACCGCGAAGTAGGTACCTGTAACCCCTTTGAATTCCATGACGTGCGAACCCAGCTTATCATACAGTTTATAATGCTTTCCCTGCCGGAAAAGATGAATATCAAAATCTGTAAAACGGCTAATGGTTTCGACCGCATTCAGCTCCTGCACTTCTTCCTTCTGAATCTCATTGTCAGGAAGATCACTTGCTGATTTTGTTTTTTTCTTTTCCGCTGACTTAGCCATTTGTTTGAACGCAATTGATGATAATCATTAACCTGAATGTAAGATTTACAATTTTATTAAACTATTTCTTAAAATGTATATATTTTTTTACTGTCTTTTTTGCAAATAACCTCATTTTGTTCGGGTTACCGTTTGCCTGCTACTTTCTCTGCCTCGTCCAGCACACGCATGATATTTTTACCCCATATCTTTTCAATATCTCCGGCAGAATAACCGCGTTTTACAAGTTCTTCCGTAATGGCACCGATCTGGCTCACATCTTTCACTCCGATCACTTCGCCGCCGCCGTCAAGGTCCATTCCTATGCCTACGTGATCTACGCTGGTGAGCTTTATCACATGTTCAATGTGGTTTACAGCGTCTTGCACGGTCGGTTTGTCGTCCTTGTATTTTTCGTCAACTGCTTTCATTTCATCTCTTAAAGCTTTTTTGTCCGCATCCGAAAGGTCGGTCTGCCGGATTTTAAGGCGCAGCGCTTTCAGCGACATTTCGTGCGGCTGCGAGGGTTTCTTTACAAAATTGGGGACAAAGTTGATCTGGATCACACCTCCGTTTTTCGCGAGCGCCCTGATCATATCGTCGGTCATATTGCGCGGTACGTCGCACAGTGCACGACAGGAGGAATGCGACGCGATCACCGGCGCTTTCGTGAGCCTGATCACATCGTAGAAGGTAGAGTCCGAGACGTGCGAAATGTCGACCATCATGCCCAGCCGGTTCATTTCCTGCACCACCTGCTCGCCGAACTTGCTTAAACCATTGTGTTCAGGTCCGTCGCCGTCGGTAGACGAGTCGCAGATATCGTTATTCAGGGAGTGGGAAAGGGTAATGTATCGCAGGCCGAGGTCGTAAAACATTTTCAGGTTGGCAATGTCCTTCCCGATCGGCCAGCCATTTTCCATACCAATAAACATGGCGCGTTTTCCCTCTTTCTGCAATCGGTAGGCATCTTTGGAAGTAGTCGCGATTTCGGCGATATCCGGGTGGAGCCGGGCAGCTTCACGGATCTTGTCAAATATCGCCAGCGCATTCTTTTTGGCTTCTGCATTCGCTGCTTCTGTCCGTTTTCCCTGGCCGAGGTATACCGCAAAAAACATCCCGTCCATTCCGCCTCTGATCATTCGCGGAAAATCGATCTGAGAACCGTCTCTTTCGTAGTCGTATTCCTTCGAAATGTCAAAACCCTCCTTCATCATATTAATAGGTACATCGGCGTGGGTATCGATCGTGAGGGCATTCGCGTGGATTTGCGCTGCCTTGGGCGACATCGTAACCGGCTGTGCCTGGGCGAGTGCCGCGACCGGAAATGCAAAAAGGAGCAGGAGTTTTCTCATTGAGAATCAATTTGAGCGGTTTCGCAATTGGCCTATGCTGGTTTAAGATGCCCCCTTTTTCCCGGAAAAACAACTTCCAGCGCATTCAGATTGAAATTCAGGAAAGAAAAGAACAGTAGAGAAACCCAAAGCCTGCATTAGTACTAAGCACCTCAACCTCCTGTTATGCAGATCACATTAACCCGCCGGATATTATCAATTTCTTTTATTACCATCCTGATTACTTTTTGTGCCGGTTGCAAATCCACCCGGCTTACCCAAAAAAACATTGAAACCAGCCTTGCAGATCAGGATTTCATGTACCAGTATTCTATTATCGATGCACTGATGGCCGGCGTATTCGACGGTGATCTGAATATAGCCGGGCTGAAAACCAAGGGTGATTTTGGTGTCGGTACTTTTAATAAGGTCGACGGGGAACTGATGATCAATAACGGACGGGTATATCAGGTTCTTCACAACGGTTCTGTGAAGGAAGCCAGCGACTCCGACAGTACTTCGGCGGCATTTGTGAAGTTTTTTAAGGCAGATACGATCATTACAATTACCGGCGAAAACCTGAGCTATGAAAAGATACAGGAGCATTTGGTAGATATCCTCAACCCAAACGCTATTTATGCTTTGCGGATCACCGGGAAATTTTCACAAATGACCACGCGCGCGGCTAGTCCGGCAAAACCTCCCTACAAAACACTGAGTGAGCATTTGAAAACAAATCAGGCCGTTTTCGAGCTAAAAGAAACGCATGGTATTTGTAACGGTTTCCTCCTTCCGCCATATCTCGCCCGGACCAACGTGCCGGGCTTTCACCTGCATTACGTTTCTGACGACCTGAAATCCGGCGGTCATATCTTTAAGTTCACGACCAACTCGGTGCGTGTGGAGATAGACCAGGCGAAGGGTTTTACGATCGAAAACAATACCGACCCCGCCTTTCAAACCGTCAACCTGAAACCTGACCGCGGCGAGGAGTTGAAGAAAATAGAGTAGGTTTTGACGATCTGTGTTAAAATTTTCTTTGCCTGGAACCTGTAACTGAGTTAGTGAAGCTATATTTATATCCTCATTTCCAATTTGCCCTGCATTGAAAACAATTGTTAGCTGTATTCTTTTAATATGGATCTGTACCTGCACCGCCCGGGCACAGGCTACCTATTTCACAGATATTCTCGGTAAAGGATTTAAGCAGGCTACTATCGTCCAACCTGCTGACTATGAGGGCAGCGTCACCTGCACGATTGTCCGGAAAACCACGACGGAAAAAAGCAGTAAGGCTGTCCTGTACGTACACGGTTTTAACGACTACTTTTTCCAGGAAGAAATGGCGGAACGCTTTCTGAATGAAGGGTATAACTTCTACGCGGTCGACCTCCGCAAGTACGGCCGCTCGTGGCTGGGGCACCAGAAATTCAACAATGTTAGAGATCTGAGCGAGTATTTCGCCGACATTGATACTACTTTAAATATCATTCATCAGGAAGGCAACGCGAAAGTCCTGCTCATGGGGCATTCGCTCGGTGGGCTGATCGTTTCAATGTATGCGGATGCAAGAAGCGGGAAGGAACGTTTTGATGCAATACTTCTGAATAGCCCGATGTTTGACCTTACTTTTAAATCGGGACTAAAAAAAACAGCCCTGCCTTTGATGATCAAACGCGCTGAAAAGCATCCTGAAACACTTATCGACCTGGGGTTGAACCCGCTTTACGGAGAAAGTCTGCATAAAGATTACCGGGGCGAATGGTCTTATAGCCTGGGTTTCAAGCCGCTGATCGCCCCGCCGGTCAATTTCGGCTGGCTACGTGCCGTGAATATGGGACAGGAAAAGCTTTCGCAGGGTTTGCAGATCAACAAACCGGTTCTGGTATTGCACGCCGCCAAATCCATCGACGAAAAGAAATGGACCGACGCGATGTTTAGTGCGGATGCAATCCTCAATGTGAGTGAGGTGGCGCGGCAGGCGCAGAATATTGTGGGCCAATACAGCATTCAGGCAGTTCCGGGCGGTATGCACGATCTGGTACTCTCCAAAAAACCAGTGCGTGAAGAAGTATATTCTACGATTTTCAACTGGGCAAAGAGAATGGTAAAATAGCTGCTGTCCCTATTGCTTGTTCGCCTTGTAAGTTGCTATCTCCTTTAATATTGCAGGGTTAGAAGTCCCGGTTTCTTCGAGGAATTTCAATGCTTTCTGGGAGATAAACCGGTTTTCCAGTTGGAGCAGCTTCATGACTGATTTGCAGGTTTGGGGATCTTTAATAGCCAGTTTCGTATAAATCGCAAGCACATCGCCGACCAGTTCTCCGTTCAGGTTCTGAAGTTGACCCGCGAGCCCGTCCCGTACTTTTTCGTTCAGAAATGGCGCATCTTTCAGTTTGGCCAAAAGTAATTTGCGCTGGCTATAGTCCGCCTGATTAAACTTCCCTAACAACGCGATTTGCAGTGAATCCGATTGCAGATCGGTCGCACCGATCGCGCGGATTGCCCTTTCGGAAAAGCTGTAATTTTCATTACTGATAAAACCTAAAAGCCGGGCTGTCAACGCAGGGTTTGGTTTTATAAATCCATTGATATGGTCCAGCGCCCAAAGTCGGTCCGACGGGTCGCTGCTTTCCAGTATTTTCAGGATCAGTTCGGCAGATAATGCTTTTTTGGTAAGGTTAATAACCTGGTCCTGAGTGGGTCCATAAATGAAATGCCACATTTTGTAAGTGGTGTAAGCCGCGCCTTTTACAATGTAATCAAGCACACTTTTGGCCGTCGCAGAAGAGACTGCGTCAACCCCTTTCACTGCAAATCGGGGTTTTGGAACCAACTCTTCGTACGACAAATTCCGCAGCGGAGATTGTGCGTCGGCCAGCAATGCATTCAGTCGCTGGTACTCTTCGGCTGTAAACGGTTCGTGGTCGGATTTGCTTAAATATTCCTTTTCAGGAAGCTCAAAGCCCAGGTAGCGACCGGTCGTGTTCCAGTAAATCGCCACATCCAGCAACCTGCATTTATCATCAAAACAAACACTTGCCTTCAACCGCCGGTGATAGGAAACAGGGAAACCTTCTTTCGACAGACTCTGAAACAAGGTATCGTCGGAAAGTTCATCATCGAAATCGAATGTGAACGCCCGGGTGATTTCCGGTTTTAGTGCAATTGTCGGCGCAAGGAAATACCTGGTTGGCTGGTCGGAATGAAATGCCGAGCCAGCCAATGCAAGTAAAATTAAAACCAAAAAATGGCTGCATTTATTCATGAAACATCCAATCAGGCAATGCCCGGCACAATTCCGCCATGTTCTGTGATAAGTTGTCTGAGCTCTTTCATCGGCACGTCTGCCGGGGTTTTGTTCAATTTGCAGGCCAGTACTGCCGCCGCGCCTGCGGCCTGGCCCATGCCCATGCACGAAGCCTGTACGCGCAATGCGGAGTTGGCCAGTCTGTCGCTGCTGAGGCATCGTCCGGCTACCAGAAAGTTTTTGCTGTTTTTCGGGATCAGTGCGCGCAGCGGCACACTCGGTACCACGCCTTCTTTCAGGTGGTCAGGTACCACACCGTTTTCGTCGTGGACGTCGATGGGATAGTACGAATAGGAGACGGCATCGTCGAAGAGTTTTCCGGTCACATAATCTTCGTGGGTGATTTTGTACAGCCCGTCGATCCGGTATGTTTCGCGCACGCCTGTTTCGTTTTGCATGTCGATCAGCTTTGTTTTTTCCAATCCCGGTAAAGTTCTCAGAAAACGAAGCGTGTTCAGCAATGCGGTCCTGCCCTGAATGTTGGCGACGGAATGCGTTTCCGAGGTAGTGGAATCTGCTTTCAAAATATGCTGAATGTTGTCGCCCTGGCTTTTCAGCAGCCCTACAATATTGTTCCGGAAATCCGTTTTGACAAGCTGCCCTTTTTGAATAGCTTCCTGGTATTTTGACTGTATCATTTTCAAATCCAGCGATTTAAAATCGTACCCGCCGATCTGGAACATCAATGTACCTGGCTGTGTTTCGGCCTCGCGTAAAAGCTTGTAACCGGCTAAGTGCGCTGCGTAACCATTCCCGGTACAGTCGATCAGCTGCTTGCAGGTTATTTCGGTATTGGTGCCTTTCCCCACCGTCTCAATGGTCCAGCTGTTATTTTGAAAAGCAACACGCGTCGGGGTTTCATAAAAGCGGAGCTGCACGCCCGCTTCGAGGCACTTTTCCTCGATCAGCATGGCATAAAGCTGTCCGTTGAGGCGCACCTGGTGCCTCGGGTGGTGGCGTCCGTGCGGTATCGAAAAATTGGGCAGGGTATCGTCATTCAATGCAACCGCCTCCTGCACCAGTTCCCAGCCGATCCCGCCGATTACCTGTTTTCCCCACGCAAAAAATATCCCCGGAAACGCCACGCCGCCGGTAGTGGTGGTGCCGCCCAGCTGACTTCCGTTTTCTATCAAAATGACCTTTTGTCCGGCACGCCCTGCCTGTATTGCGGCAATCACGCCCGCGGTACCGCCACCTACAACCACAATATCCGTTTTCAGCGATTGTTTTTTTACTTTATAAGGCTCCCGGACTATTTCCGCCGCATTCTCATTTGATCCGATCCCAAAGGAAATGGCCCCGATGGAAGCTAATGCTGATCTTCTCTTCATAATCTTTGAATTTATATGGATCAATAACCTGGATTCTGATCTTTTGAAGGGTCCAGTGCTTTGTTAAAATTGATTTCTGAATTGGGTATCGGCCAGAGCAAATGCTTGTCGGCGACAGTGATGTTTTTCGATTTCTGGATAACCTCTTTCAGCTTTCCTGTGCGTTTCAGATCGAGCCAGCGCTTGCCGAGGTAGTGGAATTCGTAGGCCCTTTCCTGTAAAACCAGATCCTGGAATGTCGAGGCGGTGTAGGCTGTTGCCACGTAATCATCAGGTGCGGCGGTCGCCGGGGCTAATCCATAGGCGCGGCGGCGTACCTGGTTGAGTGCATCCATTGCTGCCGGGGTAACACTATTTTCTGCCATTACCGCAGCCTCGGCGTAGATCAGCAGGGCGTCGGCATAGCTGTAAACCGGATCATCGTTACCCGCGCCATTCTGTGCAATTGCAGCTTTATCGATAAATTTGGAACTGAGCAGCGTATTGGCACCCAAACCGATATTGACTTTATTCCACAGCCCCTTGCGAATATCTTTTTCATTCCATGCCTGGTAAAAAGGATCGGTAGTTTGTCCGTAAACCACATAAGCGCCGCCGAAATTGAACAGTCCTGTGCTGGGATGGTTTGTGATCCAGAGCATATAATTGCCCTGCGCAATCTGCCGGGTATATTTAAAGAAGAAAATTTCCTCGGAAGTACTCACCAGCTCCGGCCCGAAAACGTTCGTCTGAAAGTCGGCCGTCGTTTTGACAGGTACCAGCGAGAATTTACCTGATTTGATCACTTCATCCGCCTTGTCACGCGCGCTGGCATATTGTTTCAAATTCAGGTACACATCTGCAAGCAATAGCTTGGCCGACCATTTGGAGGGTCTTCCATTCATGGCGGGTTTATCAGGCAGGTTTTGTTCAGCCTCCGTCAGATCGGCGGTAATCAATGCGTACACCTGTTCGGGCGTACTTTTGGCGAGGTCTGTTTCCAGCATATTCGCTTCCGTCCGCAACGGCACACCCGCCCAGTTTCTTACCAGCTGGAAATAGTTAAATGCACGCAGGAATTTAGCCTCGGCCACATACTTTTTGACATCAGCCTCGCTGATCGCATTGCCTTTCGGCGCATTCGCAATCACCAGGTTTGCATTGCGGATACTGAGGTAGAACGCATTCCACAAGCCGGCTACCCGGCTGATATTGGCGTCGTTAAAACCCTGATATTCATGCAATGGCGCCCAGCTGCCGCGGCCGTAGGCGTAGTCTGCCTGACATTCGAGGGTAGTTTCATAGACGGCGTAATTGTTGTCGCGGAGCGGTTTGTAAATGCCGTTAGCAGCGGCTTCCACCTCGGCGGCGGTATTGAAAAATGTTTCCACCACAATGGATTTAGGCTTTTCTTCCAGCAGGTCTTCACAGGAAGCCAGCGTAATAAGCGCAATGACAGGCAGGATATATTTTGAGATTTTCATGAGATTTCTTTTAGCAGTAAAAAAAAAGCGAATACCTTAAAAGCCTACACGAAGCCCGGCTGTGAATGATTTTGCCGTAGGGTAACTGTTGTGGTCAATTCCCTGCAACTGCACATTACCACCTCCTTTGGAATTTACCTCGGGATCCCACCAGGAGTATTTGGTAAACGTCAGCAGGTTTTGCGCACTGACATACAGCTGCACATTCCGCACGGACTTAACTCCCCATTTTTCCAGCGGCAGGTTATAGGCGAGCTGGATATTCCGCAGCCGCAGGTACGAACCGTCCTCGATAAAGCGATCAGAAACGCGCGCATTCGAATTCCGGGTGATCAGCGGGTATTTTGCATTCGGGTTTTCGGGCGTCCAGTGATTGTATAGTACTTCTTTCGGCATATTGAGGCCAAAACCGTAGTCGATCGTATTCACAATCGAGCTTACATTAAAAAGGTCATTTCCCTGCACGCCCTGGATAAACAGTGTCAGGTCGAAACCTTTGTAGGACATGTTGGAATTGATACCGTAGATGAAATCAGGGTTCGGGTTACCGATATAGGTTTTGTCATTTTGCGTAATGTTACCGTCGTTGTCAAGGTCCTGGAATTGCAGTTTTCCCTGCTCGGTATACCCGTTTTCAATATAGCCCCAAAACTGACCGACCGGCCTGCCTTCACGCAAAATGGAGGTCACGTCATTGATCACGACTACGCCGACGCTGCCCCCGAGGATATCATCATTGCCGTACAGCTTAACCACTTTGTTGCGGTTAAAAGAAATATTGGTATTCAGGTCCCATTTGAACTCACCCGTGAAAATGCGGCTATCGACACCGAATTCCAGTCCCTGGTTACGCATTTCGCCTACGTTTCTGATCGTGGAAGTATAACCGAGAGAGGAGGGCAGGGTCACACGGTTGAGGAGGTTACGGGTATTTTTTATATAAAAATCTGCTGAAAGCAGGACCCTGTTTTTCAGGATTCCCATATCAATACCAATATCTTTTTGTTCCGTCGTCTCCCATTTCAGGTTACCCGGCAAGGTCGTTTCCGGGGTGAAGGAAGGGTACATCGCATCATCGAATACGGTGCGGCCAGCTTCGAGCTGGTTCAGTGTTGCATAAGGATCAATAGCCTGGCTTCCCGTGAGTCCCCAGCTGGCCCGCAGTTTCAGGTCGGAGATATTGCTGTTATTTTTGAGGAAGTCTTCATTCGAAATCCGCCATGCAACGGCGCCGGAAGGGAAATAGCCCCATTTTTCACCCTTGCTGTACCGGGAAGACCCGTCCCTTCTGATACTGGCCGTGAACAGGTATTTATCTTTCAAAGCATAGTTAACGCGCCCCAGGTAGGAAAGGAGTACAGCTTTGGAATATCCGGAACCCGGAATGCCTGGCGTAGCGGCCGAGCCGAGGCCAGATGTTTCGGTAATATCGCTCAGAAAACCGGTACCGGCTCCCGAAAGGGAGGTAGTCAGGAAATCCTGATAAGTAAAACCCGCCACAGCCGACACGCTGTGTATTTCGTTAAAAGTCTTGTTGTAGCTGATTGTATTTTCATTCAGGAAGCTTGTCGCCTGCGTGTTGCGCACGGTCGCATTCCCATTGGAGTTTACGAATTTACGGGTAGTGTAAATGTCGGTACGGTCGTCCGCATTCTCGATCCCGCCGGAAATTTTAATAGCTATTTCCGGAATAGGGTTGTAAATGAATGCTGCATTGGAGAGGATCCTGTTGGCTTTTACCACATTCGTTTGTTCATTAATGAAATTGAGCGGGTTGATCAGGTCTGTCGCGATAAAAGGGTAGGCGGTGGCCATAACCCTGTACGATCCGTCCTCATTGTAGGGCGTCAAAGTAGGCGGGCTGGATATAGCCGCCGAGATCATCGAATTCCCACGTGATCCGCCTTCGCTGTCACGACGCGCCGTTTTCAGGCGGGACAGGGTGGTCGACATTGTGAAGGAAATCTTCTTGCTGATACTGTGTTTAAAATTGGTTCTCAGTGAATAGCGGTCATAATCGCTGCCTTTTATAATACCATCCTGTCCGAAGAAGCTCCCGGATATCGAAAACTGCGTTTTTTCATTTCCTCCGCTCACCGTTATCGAAGTGGATTTGATCGGCGCACGGCGGAAAACCTGGTCCTGCCAGTCGAAACCTTCGCCAAAATTGTTGACCTGCTCGTCGGTAAAATAGGGTGCAAGCTTATCGTTCGCAGCCTGCATATTATAGAAGCGCGCATATTCGGAAGCATTCATCAGTTCGAGCTTCTTCCGGAGCGTCTGCGAACTGTAACTTGTCTCGATATCCACCCTCGTTTTTCCCGCCTTACCCTGTTTGGTAGTGATCAAAACAACGCCGTTCGCACCTCTTGAACCATAAATAGCGGTCGCAGAAGCATCTTTTAAAATTTCCATGCTTTCAATGTCGACGCTGTTCAGGATCGTCGGGTTATTGCCCGTAGTAGGAAATCCGTCTACCACATAAAGCGGGTCGTTGCTTCCCTGAATGGAGTTGGTACCCCTGATCCGTACGCTCATGCCAGCGCCCGGGGAGCCATTGTTTTGCGTAACCTGCACACCGGCCGCCCTGCCGGAAAGCGCCTGCAATGCATTGGAAGTAGGGAAAGAGTTAATATCCTTGGATTTGACCTGGGCCACCGACCCGGTTATGTCGCTCTTTTTGACGGTACCATAACCTACTACCACGATTTCGTTTAACGAGCGGTCTTCCGGCGCAAGTGAGACCGTGATCACCGATGAACTTCTTACCGGAACCTCCTGGCTCTGGTATCCTACGAAGCTGAAAACAAGTACCGCATTCGTTGCCTCCTCGTCGGGTAAGGCGAGTTTAAAGCTCCCGTCAATATCGGTGGTAGTGCCCTTTTGGGTGCCTTTGATCACGACGCTGACCCCGGGCAGGCCACTGTTCTTTTCGTCGAGCACCTTTCCGGTCAGTTCCCGTTCGGCCCTGCTGCTCAGCTGTAATGGTGCTATTTCGGGGATCAGGCTCTGGCTGCGCTCCACTTTTGTGAGGATCACCTGCCGCCGCACAATCTTGTATTTGATGTCCAGTGGTTGCAGGATCTCATCGAGCAGATCAGCCAGTTTCGAGGCTTCGGCTTCAACGCTCAGTTTTTTTGCATCACGGATCAGCTCGGGTCGGTAGGTGAACTTTACATCGGCCAGTTTCTCAATGTTTTTCAGGATAGTGACCAGCTCCTGGTTTTTTGCCCTGATCGTAATTTTCTGATTGAGAAGATCCTGTGCATCTGCCGACCCGGCAATCGACAGTCCGGTAAAAATCACCGCCAGAACAGTCTGAATGAGCGAGATTTTCATAACAGGGTATAGGATTTTTTGGATTACAAGCTCTTTTTTCATTAGTTTTGATTAGTTCTTGTTTTGAGAAAAAGCAACAACGATCCTTTCATCCGCGAAAGCGGATGCTGTGTTCAGGAAACATGAAAGGAATTTTTGAGCCGGTAACGCTGCAATCGTTACCGGCTTTTTTGTGGGTTTAGTTTTTAATCATCCGGACTGGGTTAAGGGTTTAAGTTTAGTTGCATTTCCTGCCTGAAATCACGATCTGCGCGTCCACGACTTTGTAGCTGGCGCCTATTGCCTCGCAAATCACGTCCAGGCGTTCGAATAATGTTTCTTCGGATAATGATGTGGTGAGCCGGCAGGAAGACAATATTTCGGGATCAAAGAGAAAATCGACTCCGTAGGCACTTTCCATCGCTTCAAAAATCTCGGTGACCGGGGCATTGTTGAATGCGAATTTTTCCAGCTCTTTCTTCGCGATGACGATCTTTGGCTGTTCGATCAGCGACCGGCTGATCGTTTCATTTTCGCGCTGGAAATCTGCCTGCTGGTTCGGGATCAGGATGATACCTTTTGTTTCGGGATCAACGTCGGCTCGGTGGCGATTCGCAAAAACAGACACTCGGCCCGTTTTCACAGCCACGGTCACGCGGCTGTCGGTATCGAAGGCTTTTATCGAAAAGCTGGTACCTAGTACTTTGGTAACCAATTCATTAGCATAAACTATGAAAGGTTTTTCAGGATTTTTGGACACATCAAAAAACGCAGCGCCCGACAGATAAACGTCCCTTGTTTTTTGCGTAAAATCTTTGGAATAGCTCAGTTTACTGTTTGTAGCAAGAAAAACGCGGCTTCCGTCGGGCAATGTGACGGCCAGTGTTTTTGCTCCGGTATTGGTCACTTCCTTCAAAGGATTCTCAGCGGTACGGACCAGCTTTTCATACCCCAGTGCTTTTTCAGAAACAGCCGAATCGTAAATCGCCCAGCCCAGACCGAGCATCAGTATCACCGACGCGGCTGTAAGCCAGAGGCTGCGGGGCATTGGTTGCTGCCTTCCAGCCGGCCGGTGTGTGGCTATTTTAGTATCGATTTGCTGCCATATTTCCCTGACGTCACTTTTGTCAACAGGTGAAGATGCGGCTTCGGAAAGCTGCCGGGTGATTTGCTTCGCTTGTCGAATGGTCTGTTTCTGAGCCGGGTAGGCAGCAATTATGCCAGCCCAGAATGCATCTGCCTCGCGGTCAGGGCTATTTACCCAATCGATGAATTTTTCGTCGGCGAGGTAATCTTCGACAGAATAGGTTTTGTATTTCTCAATCATAACGATGCATTTCTGACCCCTAAATCGGGGCGATATGAGTTTGTACTCATTTTTTATAATAAAAATTAAATAAATTTTTATTGAAGCATCAAAAGAAGGAATATGACCCAGCCCGTAACCTGGAAAAACCGGCGTAACTCGCTCAGGGAACGATGCAGCAGGTTACGGACCGACTGGTTGCTGATCTGCATCAGGTCGGAGATCTCTTCCAGACTGAAATTCTGGTTAAAACGAAGCTGTATCACTTCCTGCTGTCGTTTCGGAAGCTTACCGATCGCGTCGCGCAAGTGTTTGATCTGCTCTTCGTGCGTTTCCGTTTCCATGATCGACTGCTCGAAGGGAAAATCCACCAACAGATTTTCGAGTGGAGGGTCGTAGGTAGCGGTCGGCTTTTCGTGCTGGGTTTCGATATTCCGGACGATCCGGTTCCGTAGTGCGCGGAAGAGGTAGAATTTGACGGAGTTTGTGGCGGACAGATTTTCGCGTTGCAGCCAGAGATGTAGAAAAACGTCCTGAATGCTGTCCTTGATCAGCTGACGGTTGGAGGTAACGCGATAGCCGTAACTCAGCAGATCTTCGATATATGCGTTATAGATTTTGGCAAAAGCATCCCTGTCACCCGATTTGAAGCTGTTCCATAACTGATCTCCGTTGCTTGCTTTCACTGTATGCCAATCGTTTTAAAGGAGCGTTCGCAAATTAACCATAAATGTTATTAAAATATTTATCTGCTAAAAATGTAGCAAAAAGGTAATCCGGGGCCATGCGGGCCCAGAACCCAACGTTTTGCAAACCGGTACGGTTATTTAAGCTATTGGTTGGCCCCCTCAACTGCCCGCAGGCAAAGGAATGGAAGGCGCCGACTTCTCGGGATAAGGTTCTGAAATTTAAAATGAAGCAAATACTGACATACATGAAAACGGTGAAGTTTAAAGCTAAGGAAGACGATCAGGAAATACTCATTTCAGCCGACGAAATCGCTGAAATTATACCCGACGCAGACATGCGTTTCACCCTCGTCATCCTCAAAAATGACGACAAGCATTTCATCTGCGGCACCGAAGCCGAAATACGTGAGCGACTGGGATTAGGTGGGTGAACGGTTAATAGGAAATTTAGCGTTTGAAGTTTAGATTGGGCAGGTAGTGGAGGCTGATTCTTGGTGGTGTCCAAAACCTTGTTTCCATGATTATCGAAGCAAGATTTGCAAAATGCCCTATTTCTAAATTGATGTGCCGGTTAAGACTGAGTCCCGCCTGAAACCCGAGAAAATCAAGCCGGTATCCGCTGCTAATTCCACTGTAATGAACTCCTAGATAAGGACGTAAGGAACGCTTTCCAAAATAGCTTCCGACAGACACTTCAATCGTTTTTAATTCGACTACCTTTTCAAATGCCCGGTTATAACCGATCCGGGTGTCGGGTGTAATGAATAGATTTGCTTTGAGATATCTGTTATGGAATTTTCCAGGGAAATTGATACGCGCCCCGATGCCATAAGTGAACTTTGTTTTCAGAACGACAGGTTTTTCATTCCAGCTCTCAACACCCAGATTAATATCCAGATCAAAAGTGAAAGTCTCTTTTTCTGACTCGTATATTTTTCCATGATCCGGGAATGAACTGTTAAAATTTTTAATATACCGTTTCAAATGTTTCTCCTGATACGGGGGTACTGAATCTCTGAATTGCGTTGAGGTAGCTGTAATTTCTTTCAGTTGGTCTCTGTATTTGTCAATGGAAAGCAAATGAGTTCTCGTATCGACAGTTTTGTAATATGGATAGTAATAGAGTTCAGTGAATATGTCATTTCTTTCTAAAAAGTAATGCGGGATCTCTAAATGATTCTGATATACATAAAGTGAAGCATTCTTGCCGGAAACTAACTGTTTTAAAAATACCTGTGCAGAATCGACAGCTACCAGGGAAGGAGTTGTCCGATATTCCGCCGTCAATGGAATATCCAGAACACCAATTTTTCTGCTTTTGTATACTGACCTATTGAAATCAACTCCGAATTCTTTAACCAGTGTTGATGAATACGATTGTGATAATGCCTTTTCTTCTTTAAAACTAATTTTATCCGGGCTACGGACCCAATCTTCATACTCAATTAGTCCACGCAATGTATCATTGTTATTAGTGATTATATATCCCTTCATGAATTTAGTTTGCGCATGCAGATTTGAAACAAAAATCAAAAGAAATAGAATTGGCAGGATAGTTATTTTGTGAAGTGTATAGGCGCAATTTGTCTGCGGGAAGATAGGAATGTTTTTCATTAGTGTGCAAAATTAAAATGATAGAGAATGGTTTGTTTTGATCAGTTTATAGGTCGATAGATTGCCTTTCAATTATTCACAGGACCACTTTATTTCAGCGAACCCCATGCCGTCATCTATCAGCATGTCGCCATCATAAATGATTTTAAAAGCCATTTCGGTGGCATGTTTTCCGGAAACTTCACGACGAGTGGCCACCACATTATTTTTTGAAAACATATACGGTATAGATTGATCGATCAAAAAGTGTATTTGTTTCAATTGTTTCAAGAAGTTGGCCTTATTGTCATACCTGTGATAACTAGTAGCAACAGGCGCGAACCTTCCATCAGCTTCCTGCATATAAGTCTCTTGTTTAGTGAGGTTATCGTCACTGTCGAATAAGAATTTATCGAGGCGTATAGGCTCGAAAATGTATTCCCTTCCCGTTGAATCGACCCGGGACTTGACGACTTGCATTGAATCGGGACGATCGCTTTTGTTGTAGTAAAAATTACAAGTCAGAATGCGTTTCTCGCTGGGGCCGCTATTGATATCATACTGTCGGTCATAGTATTTGAGTATTCGCAAACGATTTCCATCACACGTATAGTCAGCTATAATTGTATCCCCGATAATGTGTTTGCCAAGACTAACAACTTTGGTTAGATGCCCTTGATTATCGTGATCATATCGAATTTCAGCATTGCCGGGGCTAAAATAGTTTCCACTAATTAGTGTTTTGTCATTGTCGTATATCATGTATATCGGAATACCATTGGACTGATAAGAAATAAGCCTGCATTTATCATTATCTCTGCCGTGATCTGCATCCATATTGCATCCTAAAATGATGAGCGTAATAATAAATACAATAGGCGTGTAATGTGATAATTTATTTTTCATGTGTGATTATTTGTTTAAATGTTTCTTTTATTCTTTGAAATTGAATTCTTGATACTATTCATAAACCTTTCCATCGCATTCAAATGGAAATACTAATACAGTGTCTTTCTTGTGAATGTAAAATTTGAGTTCACCTTTATGTTTGATGACAGTATCGCCCACTGCAATTTGGAGTATGAAACTTTGTGCCCAGGTATAATTTTGTCTGCGGAAGATGCGATTTTCCTTGCTGGCAGGATCAAATCCATCAATCCTTAATTTGTACGCACTGTAAGGTTTTTTCTTGACAACTAAATTAAGATGATCTGCCTTGTACTCATCTGCAACTTCCTGACAAGAGGCTTCCTTAAATTGATAGCATGAGGAAACTGCAAGAGTTATTACCGACTGAATTAAAATTAAGACTATGGTTTTCATATCTAACGTTGAATAAAGTTAATGGGATAGGAAATTGTAGTACTGAACGTTCTTTTATATCCAAATGACAACCCAGTACCGAAACCGTAAGTTTTATAGCCTGTTGGGTCTCTTTTCGAAGCACTGTTCTGGTAGGATGTTTGAGACTCACTTAGAGTAAATCCCAAGCCATATGAATTGCCTATATCCACACCATTTACGAAGTCTAAATTAGTATGCGTCATTTTGGTATCTGCCCTTTTACTCATTGTAATTTGCAATGAAAAGTCAATTCCGGGAGGAGATGCCCCAAGTCCAATTCCGGCAGAAACAAACGGTGCGATCCCTCGGCTATCCATTGCTACTCCGGCACTAAAACCGGCTTCGCCAAAAATACCGCTTGCGGAAGCGTTAACCTGAATACCATATGCGTCGGGAAGCCATGGGCTGAATTTCCCATATTCTTGAAAATACATTTCATCGTGCTGCTTTTGATACCCCGGTCTAACTACCCTTACTTCGCCCAAATTAATATCGTCCTGCTTTGTGTTAAACTTTTTCCAATTATCTGCCAGATCATTGACATTAAAAGTGGTGTCTCCGGAAGGGTCGATATTCAAAAGAGGATTGTTCAATCCATAACTGTACGGAGACATATCTGAGAACATATTTGATGCTCCATCCACAGTATTCATCCTTCCAATCTCAGGCATATACATCCTAGCCCCATAATCCAGATACCCACTTCCAACTTGCAATTCCTTCCCATTGTATAGTTGTCGATTATTACTGTTTCTCGTAGCCTGTGTAATTCCCGCCGGATCACCACTAACGGAAAGCCCAAACGGATAATAGTCCGTCTGTTGCTTAATTGCCCCCAAAGCGTCAAAAACAACGCGGACATTCCCTAAATGATCTTTCAGATAATACTCAAATCTCGCTGTACCATTCTTTAATCTGGCTTGTCCTTCGGCCAGGGATACCCGGTATAAAATGTTGCTGGCGCCGACTTGTCTGTATTCAAACGGCCCTTCGTATTTCAATACCAGCGTATCGGAAACATATTTATGCTTGCCACCTGCCGCATCATAATCATAAACCTGGGTCTTGCCGTTCATGGTGACGGTTTTTGGTAAATTGAGATAGTTGTAGGTAATGGTCGCACTCCGGTTCCCATCGCTCGTCATATTACCATTGTCGTCATAAGCGTAACTGCTCGCCCCATTTTTAACGCCCAGATTGCTGCCGCTTCCATCGGTTAAAGAAGTTAAGCGGTTGTCATTGGCCGAGTAAGCATAAGTAAGGTTGTCGACCGCAGCCCCCGCCCGGGCAAGGGTTTTCAAATTGCCATTTTTATCATAGGTAATCCCCGATTCGGTATTTAAATAACCATTCAATCCGGTTGAACCGGTAAGACGGTTTGCTCCATCGTAGCTGAATGAAAGCCCTTTGGTGAATGCCGCATCATCTTTCTTCATCCATTGCATCTGACTAATGTTTCCATTCGTGTAATTGTTACCATTCGCATAGGCCAGCCCGAAACCAAAAAATGCTTTGTCTGGACTGACTTCGTCTTTTTTGTAGACCGTTTTACCGTCCGTCAGCCAACCACGGATGTTATAGGTGTAGTCGGTACGCAACCTGTATTTGTTGTCTTTCACCTTATAGAACCATTTGCTTTGCAAGCTGCCCAAAGCATTATATCGGTATGATGCTGTGAAAGCATCATTCACATCAAGGTGACTTGCAACCTGTTCAAACACAGATAAAAGACGGTCGGCATGGTCGTAAACAAATGTGCGGGTTAGTCCATACCCTTCACTTCCCGAATGCCAGTGAACGGTTTCTTCTGTTTCCAAAACAGGAGCAATATCATACTTGTAAGTGTTATATCGCCGCTCATACCGCCCGGCACCGAGGTCGTAAAGGTCACGGGTGGATTGGATAGGGCGGTATTCGGCGTCATAATAAACGACATTTGTGAGAAAGCCGCCTTGCGCGGCATTTCCGGGAAGCATGCGGACACGCCCACCGGTCACCTGGCCTTTGACATTTTGGTTAAAAGAAGGAATAAATAAATTGTGGTAGGCAAAATGGGCAGCTTTTGAAAATGCGTAATCGTCATAGAATGTGATGGTCAGGATATTGCTCTCCAAGGCGTTTTTAGGTGCAGTATTGCTCAGCGTGTACCCGGCGATCGCGGCATTGTTGCGGTCTTCATGATGCTGGGTGAGCGCGTCCACCGTGACAGCCCACTCGGTCCTGAGCGCAGGAGAAACGATCTCTCCGGTTATCACGGGACGGTCGAGCGCGTCGAATTTTGTAAATGCCCAGACACCGCGTTTCGCCTGGTTGGCGTCCCTTGATAAAGCCAGCCTGTCATATTGATCATAAACATATTCAGTTTTCCCAGCCCCCGGCACATTTTTACCGATCATCCGCCCGCGGTCGTCGTAATCATAAGTAAATGCATTTCCTGTAATGGATGGGTTATCCTGGTAATTTGGCTGCAACACGGCCCTCAACAAGCCAGAATCATCGTAGATGTAATAGGTTGAAAGCGTGGCCTGCGCTGAGGCAATGACCTGCCGGCACACCATCTGGCCGAGCATATCGGTGTATTCATTGGTAACGTTTCCTTGCTCATCTGTGAATTGTTTGCGTAAAAGTGTACCGGCAGCAAAATTACCGATGAACGCGATCGAGTTGGAGGCGGGATTGTAGTCGTAACGTTTTACTTCCGACGCTGTGTTGACCTTGTGTTTGACGGTCGAAGCGACGCTCTTGTTACCTGGGGCACGCTGACTTGAAAACCGGCTTAAAGGCGAAAGCTCGAAGGCTGTTTCTTCATAAGGCCTGCCGAGGTCAGCCGCCTGAATGCCGGCACTGTTAGCCGTGTACCAGCCAGCCGCCGCAGAGAAGGCATTGGATTGATACGCACCATTTCCAGCGGAAACATATGGAAGGTACTTTTTAATCATCCGCCCGGCCGCATCATATTCGACTGGCTCGATGAAGTCCTGTCCGGAAGGGCTTTGGCCGACCGTTACCGTTTGAACTGGTCGCCCCAGGCCATCGAAGTACTGGACCTGCGTCAGGACTTTGCTGATGTCGTCCGGATTTGCGCCCAACTGTTTGTAGGTTTTTTTGATGATGTAATTGCGTGAATTGGTTTGCTGGGCAGATACAGAAAGGTAGAGCGTGCATAAAACGATGGAAATGAAGAATTTTTTCATTGGTTTGGAGCATTAGTGTGTATTTAAAATTTACTGCTTTACGATCCGGTGACTGCTCACGGTGCCGTCCGTGTAGGAGATTTGCAGCAGGTAAAGCCCGGAAGCCAGATTTTGAATGTCAATGGCAGGCTTCCATTTTGTTTGTAAAACCTGTTTCCCGTTTAAATCATGGACAGCTACTCCGGTTATTTTCTCCGGTTCATCCGTGCTAATGTTTAAAATGTTGCTCACCGTGAGTGGGTTTGGGTAGAGCTTCACTTTACTATCACCGTCGAAAGACAGGCTTTGAATTCGGCTGAACGCAAATGTGCTATCCTGATCGACCATTTTGAGTCGGTAGAGATTTTCACCGGTTAGCGGGTTGTAGTCAACAAAGGAATAAGTCTCTTCCGTCAGGCTTTCTTGATGGGAAGGCACATGGCCTATTGATTGCCATTGTTTTCCGTCGGCGCTGCGCTGGATATCGAAATGATCGCTGTTGGTTTCAGTGGAAGTTGTCCAGGACAGGTATGCCTGGTTTTCCCTGCCGACGGCAAGAAATTCAATCAATGTTACCGGAAGAGCGGATTCGGCAATCAAAACCAGCGGTGGCGCAGCAACTGCGCCGGTCGGTGAAAGGGATGCACAGTCCACTACCTGACCGGCATAGTTGTAACAATAGGATACCCTCACTGGACCTGCGGCATTGGCGGACCGCTCGTTTTTCAGCCGGTTAAAATTGTCGTACTCATAAAAGATTGCTTTCCCGTTCGCATCCTGGATGGTCTCAACACCGATTGCCGGCTTGTAATTGAATATGGAAGATTGGCTGACGGGGATACCATCGGCAACGGTACTTTTCTTGAGCATATCCACTTTTCCTGCGTCTGCGGGCCCGTAGTATTCCAGCTTGTTCACAGGCCCGTTTTGTTTTTTATAGGTCAGCAGATTACCCCGGGCATCATAGGAAAGGAATTCGATATCCGTATTGAAAAATGCGGCATTTGCCAGTTTGGTCATGACTTTCTGCGGCTGGTAAGCGCCGGAGAAGAGATCGTATACAATGGAAGTGGTTTTGATAGGGTTCGGCGCAGCTTCGGTACCGGTGTAATTGAAAATCTCCCGCACAGGACCGACGATGTTTTTTGCAACCATAGCAGTACTGATTGCATCGGCCAAATTCGGTGCGTACTTGTACCAGGTTTTGATTGTTCGGCTTTTACTGTCGCTTTGACCAGCAATGTACAATTGGCCGTTAGGCCAGTAAGTTAAACTTCTGACGGAAGCTGCCAGTGCCGCCGGATTGTCCTGATCGTAATGATATGTGGCTATCTCAGTGGGCAGAAACTTTCTGCAATCGATGATATAGGCAGTTCCTTCGTAAACAATATTTGCAGTGTTGCAAAGTGGCGTATACTGCGTTTTGACTGATCTGGCCGTGTACTCGTTGATAGATCCGACCAAATTATAAAGGTGTGTTATTTTCGAGCCAATGTTCCCATTTTGAAAAAAGTGCTCTTCCGAAAGTGGCTTCCCGCGGGTGAAAGCTTTATTGTTGTACGGCTGGTAGGGAGTCGTGCTCGGCTGCAAGAAGCCTGAGGGGGCCTCGTCACGGTATCCATTATCAAAATTGGAGAATTTATGGACAATCCAGCCCTCCGTAGAAGATCGCTCGACCACTTGCGAGTACCCTATATGCGAACCCATTGAATTTTCCGAAGCGGGCAGGACCGATTGGGTAGAAAATATGTCTTCTTCAACCGTGATATTAGTATCACCGGGAAGAGGTTTGTAATCGGGCCAGTAATACTGGGCTTTTCCGCCAAGTACGCCGCTGGACAAAGCCGCAGCTGATGTATCGGGATTCGTCGCGTTGAAAGTGGCCAGATAGAAATATTTTTTGATGACGGTCGGGATTGCTAACCCAGGATCAAACGAATGCACTTCCTTGATGCGGAGACCACCTGCTATTTGGTTGGCACCGAAAGGATCCTCGCCTTCCCACCGCTTCAATTTTACTTCCTTTGCGTATTTGTGCGGTTCGAACCGAAACTTGGTTATACCACCGGTTGGATATTTGATTTGTGTCAATGATCCAACGCGCAGATGCCCTTCAAGCTGGGCTGGGCTGCGATGGGTGGTGCCGTAGCTAGCAAAATTGGTAAAATCGCTTGCCACATTGATCAGCTTCCCGTTATTGTAACCCCAATGGTCTGTATGCGACTTACCATATCCGGGCAGTGTGAAGCCATTCGAAAAATATGCAAATTCATAAGGCGGCAGCTTCGAGGCATTATAGCCACTTTTTTCCTGCACTTTCAGTAGCATTAATCTTTCGGTTGCTACATTATTATAAATAAACTCAAACTCCTTGATGGTGCTGCCGGAGCCATTTTGGATCTGTATTTTATCAAGTTTACGCCACTTCAATTTGGCCAGCAGCTGTGCCAGTGTAGGATTTCCACAGCCATTCGGATAGTTAGCCGGGTAACAATCATAGAGAAATGTCAAAAAATCGAGTTTGGAATATCCGTCGAGGATTTTCTTGCTTTCATAGGTAGTAAAAATGTCGTTGGTGTACCGAAGTTCTGTGCTCTCAGTGGAAAGGAATTTAACCTTGAAATTGTCGGCAGAAATTTCCTTTAAATAAATGGGTGAAATAAGTTTTCCCGTGTATGGGCCATATTGGTTGATGAGAGATGACCAGTTTTCACAACCAAACTTGTTGCCTCCGTTGATACCTGACGTTTTGTTATAGACCGAAAAGTACATCTGGTTTACAAAGTCCCCGCGTTCATATATGAAATTGATCACTTGCCCAGTGTGCCTGACAATCGATTTTAAGTACCAGGCATTGCACACCCAGGTATCTTTTCCCTGATCAAAAAAGTCGATACTATACTCCATACACGTCATATCACTGCCGCCAAAAATGTACTGGGTGCCATATTCATCGGTAACCTTAAACCCCTGGAAATGCTCCATGTATCTGCCTAGATTATTGTTAGCCCAGACATTGCCATCTTTAATACCAGTGGGTGCGGTAAAAGGTGTATATAGGTGAATATTTGGTGTTACGATCACTTCCACGACAACAGGTCTGTCGCATTGGATTTTCCAGTTTCCATCACTTCCACGATAAAATTTTCCGGAAAGCCCAGGGGCATTAAAAGCATACTCATCCGGTTCCGTGTCGAGGAACCAGTTTTGCGGTTTAAGCATAGACGCCACTTTCTGAATTTCAGAAGGAAGTGCCCAGGTATTCCCATTAATATAGGAGCCGACATTCATAAAACCGGGCTGATCTTCTATTCCCAAAATTGGGATAAATTCATCATAACCATCCTTGACAATTCTCGTAACCGAATAGTGGGTTGAAAGCCCGAAGTTGAGGCCCGTCCACCCGGGATGGACGTCAGGCCTGACGCCGGCTGCATCATATTGCAGGGAGATGGGGATTTGGATATTTCCGTCGCTCACCGCATGCAAGTCAATGGAAATATTGGCTTTGCCCGTATAGGGCGAAACTGCGATTTCGCCGTAAGATCCTAATGTTGCCGCGTTGGGGCTCTGAACTGTCTTGGGAGGTTGCGGAATGTGTTCCTGGGCAGATAGCGAAAACATCGGCTTGCCAATATATTTGACGCTGTCGTCGGGTATTTTAATTTGTGCTGAACTGCTGGTTGTGTAACAAACGATTGAAAAGACAATAAATGCTGAAAGGATTTTCATTTTCATGGAAGGTATTGTTAAGACATAGTGATAGCTGCCAGCATGAAAATGCCGGAGGTGTATAATCAGGAAAATAGGAGATGTCAGCCCGAACGCGTGTAGGATGGGTAAAGCCTGGGCAGTAGACGGTAGATTTTGTAAAGTTCTTTTTTCATAGCATTATAGTTTACAACCAGGCACCATGCCTGGCTGAGGCAAAACAGGCGATGCAAAACGCCGATCCCAACGGTAATTCTGAAACCGTTAGAAAAGCTATGAAGAACGTAGTAGTTTGAGTAAGTCCGTTTGACCGGACGATGGCTGCCAAATCCGGCAAACCTAAAAGGTAATTATGCAGATACAGCTCATTGACGAGCTAAGTGGCGGCAAGTTATTACAATATTTATTATTCGCAAATTCCAATAGTAATTTGACTTTTTGCAAGCGGCAATGCAGCCCTCACTGCACCTGCTTGTTCTGCTCCTGATTGATCTGGAAGCGAATCCTGACAAGGGTGCCGAATCCCGGGTTGCTTTCAATGTCCATACTGGCCTTCATTAGCTCGCAGATCTTTTTTACAATAAAAAGCCCGAGGCCCTCGCTTTCTTTCATGTCGATTTTCTCGTTCTCGCTGGTCATTGTCGGAGCCGGTTTCTCGGGTATCTGCTGATAAATAGCGGTCGAATGGGCAGAGGGTTTCAGCTGCTCGGCCAGTAGTCCCGCCGGTGAATTTTCTGCAAATCCCTCGCCCGTGTCCTGTACGCTCAGGACCCAGCGCGAATCGTTTTCCTTCGTCCAGGTGATGTTAATTCTACCTTGTTTTGTGTATTTAACAGCATTATATAGCAGATTCTGAAGTACACGCTGTATTTGTACCCGGTCGCTTTCAATCATAAACGGCGCTGGTCCCTCTGCATTCAGATCCAGTTTTTTAGCATTTGCAGTTGGCCGGATAAGTTCTGCAGTTTCTCCGATCAATGCAGCTACATCGAATTTTTTGATAATAAGGGTCTCTTGTCCCGCCTCGATCCTTGCATAATCGGTTAACTGCAGAAGCATATCCCGGATCGAAGTCAGGTTCCTGTTTAGCATTCCGATCAGCTCCGTCCTTTCCAGGTCGGTTACGTTCAGCTGCCATAGCTGGGATGACATGAGCAGTACGCTGAAGCTGGATCGCAGGTCGTGCGAACTATGTCTCAGATGCTCGTTTCTGACTTTTGCCAGTTCCTGAAGCTGATCCAATGCATTTTGCAGCCGGGCCGCCTGCTCGGCTGCGGTGGTTTGCCGGAGTTCGTTATAGTAGACGATACTACCCCGGCACGACTCGGAATAGATCCGGTGAATTTCCCGGTATATTTTGGCGAGTGCCGCGGGGCTTAAATCGGTTTGGGTTTGCTGAAAAGCATCTATTTCCTCATGCAGGATTGCGAACAGGTGTTCCAGCTCCACAATCAGGTCGGGAAGTTCGTAACCCGATTGCCACCTGTGCAGCCCGTGTTCATTGGCCGTCATGATGGGGTCGTACCTGGGCTTTTCGCCGTTCAGTCTTTGGGTCAAAATATCGAGCAGTACGGGAACCTGGTCATTGAATTCTTCTCTCGTAAAACTGCTTTTGCTGGTCAACTGCCCGTCCTGGGCGCACCGCTGACGCCAGTTATTGAGCAATGTTTCCCGCCGGCTCATCAGATAGTCGCTGAAAGCTGTCACTTGTTTTTTGTCAATATTCTTTTTTGCAGCCATTTGTTGAAGGTGAATATACCAGGGAGGCAAAAAGATCATTCCAACCTCTCACCCGGAGCGCAAAGCGTATTTCAGTTTGCTGCATTGGTACACCTTTTTTAACAGGTCGGTCACTTTAGAAACACCTGCATTTATTATCATCATCACCAAACAGAAAGAGAAGCAAAATGAAAACCAACTATCCTTTCAAATCATTTTTTGGACTGACTTTCATGGCGGCAGTTATGCTGTCAGGATGTAAGGAGGCCAACGACCTGTGGGAATCGATAATCCCTGAAACTGATAAAGAGCCTACATCCAGTGAGATCAGAGGTTATGTTTTTTATCCCGCAGTTCAGCCAGCTACCGACGCCAATATTGCCCAGCTGAGAGTTCCGTCAGGTTTCAGGATCAGCAAGTTTGCCGGGAAGCTGGGTAAGCCAAGGATCATTGTAGCCGCTCCCGGTGGCCACGTTTATGCATCGGATAGAGAGGCCGGCATTGTGCTGATGCTGCATGATGCCAATAATGACGGCATGGCGGAGATTATTAAAACAGTGGCGAATATCAAGCATGTACATGGACTGACCATCCACAAAAACAAAATGTACATGGTGGCTGTAAACGAGGTATACGTAGCGGACTTAAATAGCGATGGTACCCTCGGTCAGCCGCGAATGCTGATCAGCGATTTGCCGGACGGCGGCCAGCATCCGAACCGGACGATTGGTTTCGGCCCAGATGGTAAAATGTATCTGACAGTAGGCAGCACCTGCAATTCCTGCCCCGAACCCAATCCCGAAAATGCAACGATCCTGCGCGCAGAGGAAGATGGGTCGAGCAGAAAAGTGTTTGCTAAAGGACTAAGGAATACCATTGGCTTTGGCTGGCATCCCGAAACAAAAGAGTTGTGGGGAATGGACCACGGCATTGACTGGCTGGGCGATGACGAACAAAAGGAGGAAGTAAACCAAATCAAGCAGGGGGCGGATTATGGCTGGCCTTACATTTACGGAGAGGGGAAATATAACCCCGGCGACAGGCCAAAGGGTGACACTACCTACAGCCAGTATCTTCAAAAAGCCATCTTGCCCGCACTTACCTACCAGGCACACTCGGCCCCGATGGGCATGGCGTTCTACAACGGGGTGATGTTCCCGGCAGAATACAAAAATGATGCGTTTGTCGCCATGCGCGGGTCATGGAACAGGAGCACTCCGGTGGGTTACAAGATCGTACGTATGCATTTTGAGAATGGAAAGCCTGCGAGGTTCGAGGATTTTGTGACCGGATTTATAGTTGACAACAATCGGGCACACTTCGGGAGATTGGTGGGCGTGACGGTACATGCGGACGGTTCACTGCTATTTTCTGACGATACCAACGGCGTCATCTACCGGGTCAGCCGCCAATAGGAGAGCAGCCGGCCAGTGTTTCAAAGCTGGCCGGCTGAAATCCGTTTCTGCTTAAAAGGGACGATTTATGTAGATTTGGCGCTGGTAACCATCAATCTAATCACTTGAAAAATGCAGGTTAAAACACATGTAGTCAATGAAACGAAGATAGCCGAGGTTATTTCAGAAGAAATCATTCTCAAAACTGCCGACGACGGGCTCCAATTGCTTGGCAATCTCTATTATGAAGGTTTCGATAAAATCATATTATCAGTCAAAAACGTTTCTCCCGATTTTTTCGACCTCAAAAACGGAATAGCAGGAGAGGTATTACAAAAGTTTTCAAACTACCGCGTCGGGCTGGCGCTCATAGGGGATTTCAGTGTTTACAGCAGCAAAAGTGTGCAGGACTTTATTTTTGAAAGTAATAAATCCAGGCAGGTCAACTTCCTCGAATCGGTAGAACAGGCGCTGGGGAGGTTTTCGGAAGCGCGTTGATGCAGCGGGGTAGGGGGGCGGGGTAGATGGGTGTTGTTTGATTTTGATCGATTTTGATGGGTGTTGTTCGATGTTGTTCGATTTTGATGGGTGTTGTTCGATGTTGTTCGATGTTGATCGGTTTTGTTAGGATGTTGATCGATGTTTTTGGGAATTGTTGGGCTATTGTTTGAATTCGACCAGTTAATTCTAAACCACCCCGACCCATCCCGACCCATTTTGAACCATTTCGACCCACCTCGACCCATCCCGACCCACCCCGAACCACTCCGACCCACCCCGACCCATTTCGAACCATTTCGACCCACCTCGACCCATCCCGACCCACTTCCGACCCAGCACCAAATCCAAAAGTACCTCGCCGGTTACAACCAAATGCAGTGGAAACACATCTGCCAGGTATTGATTTACCGAAACTCTTTACCTATGAAAAAAGTCTTCACCGCATTTGTGTTTCCACTCATTTTGGGCAGTTGTATGAACGCCGAGCCGGATTTGCCGAAGCCCATCGTCGATCCGGTTTGGCCTGAGCTCGTCAGCCGCGACAGCATTACCATTGGCGAGCATCTTGGGCTTAAGATCAACTCGGACGCTGTCAGTGCTTATGATAACATTCAGGAAATGAGGAAGATGGGAGTGGAGTACGCGAATATAGTCAGCAACATTGCTACTGACCTGAGCCAGATCGATGGTCGCCTAAGCTTATACGCTTACGTATTTCTCGACGAGCAGGTTGGCACCGACACAGGTGTGCAAATCGGTATAAAATCGGGAGTGGTGAGCAGCCTTCACCTGAACAGCGGGCGGTACCTGGACCAGTGGCCGCTGAAAAAAAATGCTTCTTCATCTATCCGGCTGGGCGATACGGCAGATGTTCTGTACCAAAAACTAAATAAGATCAAAGGCGATAAATCTTACGCCAACAAGTTTGAGCGCATCACGCTGTTGACAAAAGACCTTTCGACCGCATTCGATCCGATGATGGCAGCCTCGCCGCAGTGGTACTTCCGCTACGTGCCTCAGCCCGGGATTTATGAAGATGTGCAAATTCATCTGGAACAGGGTAAGGTTAAGTATTTCATCGTTGCGAGATATAAAGGTTGAAGCAACAAACATGAATTTTGATTGCCATATAACGGGCGGGAAGGGTTGACCTTCCCGCCCGTTTTTGTTTACAGTTACGCCTTCGGCTCGATTATCAGCGAAAACAGCATTCTGGACGTATTTTACAACAAATTGACAAATTGGGCTCTGAAACGTGTCAAAATACAGTCAGTACTAATCAAAACAAGGAATGTTTTTAGCATTATTTTGCTTTAAAATTGTATCGTGAAAACCGAACAAATTTGACGCGTGTGTCAACGAAGTGTGATTGAAGTAATGTGGTAAAAGTTTGCGTTTATTGCTGAGCGGTAGGTTTCAGCATTGTCTTTTTTATTGCCTGACAATTGGTTTCAGGCGTTCTGATACTTGACAGATAGATTTTCAAAATCTCCCTGACAGCATTATTACGCCCGATTTTACTTGGTATTTTATTGACAAATTTTATAAACAAACAAATCAGCATGCAAATCTTTATTTCTCACCAGTAATCAAAAACTAAAATTTATGAACCTAATCAGACGAAATCCCCGCCAGGGATTTTGCAGAATGCTTTGTGCCTTGTCGGTAACGGGAATACTGCAAATCCATGGCATTGCAGCCATGACGCCGGTGTCCGGGATGACATCGACTTACCTTCATCAGAAAATTGATAAGACCCTGACAGGTAAGGTGGTAGATGAAAAGAATAGTCCGCTGCCCGGCGTCAGCATTATTGTGAAGGGTACCAGTAAAGGTACTACTACCGGCACAGACGGACAATTCAGTTTAACCGTAGACGATGCGGCAGAAACACTCACGTTTTCATTTATCGGCTACACTTCCCAGGACATCGCGATCGGTAACCAATCCTCCTTCTCCGTGACATTGTTGCCTGGCAGTGAGGAGCTTACCGAAGTAGTGGTGGTTGGTTACGGAACACAATCATCGGCTGCCGTGACAGGTGCAGTGAGCAATATCCAGGCGCGCGACCTGATACGCACCCCTTCCATCGGTACTTCGGATGCACTCGTCGGCCGGGTGCAGGGGATCACGGCGCGCAAGGCGGACGCACGACCGGGCGCTGCTACTTCCATACAGATCCGTAACCTGGGCACGCCGCTGTATGTAATCGACGGGGTACCTTCCGACGCGGCCAACTTTAATAACCTCGGGCAGAATGATATTGAAAGCATTTCGATCCTGAAAGACGCTTCCGCGGCGATCTATGGTTTGAGAGCGGCAAACGGCGTTGTGCTGGTTACTACCAAACGCGGAAAGGCGGGCGACGGACCGGCGAAAATCAATATCAATGCCTACTACGGTTTGCAGAATTTTACCCGTTACCCAAAACCAGCGAGTGCATATCAGCATATGCGCGGATTGGTGGAATCGGATGTAAACCAGGGACGTACCCCTTCCATTACCCCCGAGGAGCTGGAAAAATGGCGGGTAGGGACCGAAAAAGGGTTCCAGAGTTTTGACTACTACAAAATGGTAATGCGGCCTAATGTCCCCCAATATTCATTGAACGCCAATGTGTCCGGTGGTACCGAAAAGATCAGTTACTTCCTTTCCGTGGGACATTTGAACCAGGATGCATTGATCCGGGATTATAATTTCAAGCGTACCAACGTGCAGGCGAATGTAGAGTCGTATGTGACTAAAAAGCTGAAAGTAGGGGCGCAGATCAGCGGGCGCATTGAAGACCGTTTTCAGATCGGAGTGCCAGGGCTGGACGATTATTTCAACCCCTTCCTCAGTATTTTCACCATGTGGCCCACCGAGCGTCCGTATGCAAATGACAATCCGAAATACATCAACCAGACGCATAATGTGAACGTAAATCCGGCCACTTACAAGCGGGATATTACGGGTTATATTGATGAAATTACGCGCGTTGTGAAAGGTAATTTTTATGCGGAATACGATTTTGCATTCGGCCTGAAAGCAAAAGGTACCTATTCTTACCAGTACCACAACTTTGATTTTGACGGTTTTGAATATACGTATGACGCATACAATTACGATGCAGCTACCGATACTTACAATGTAGTGACCGGCGGCGGTAACCAGAATCCTTGGCGCGAGCGCCGTAAACGCAATATTGTCGATCGTTTTGCACAGTTTCAACTGAGTTACAACAAGAGTTTCGGCGATCATGAACTGTCGGCTGTGGCGGCTTACGAGCAGTCGGATAATGTGAATACTTACCTGGTTGTGCATACGGTACCTCCCAACAATTATATTCCGCTTATGTCATTTGCGAACCAGGACCTGCTCATTGACGAATGGAGTACGGAGGCCCGTGCCGGGTACATTGGCCGGATCAACTACAACTACAAGCAGAAATACCTGCTGGAAGCAGTGGGGCGTTATGACGGTTCGTTTCTGTATGCGCCGGGCAAACGTTTCGGCTTTTTTCCGGGCGTTTCGGCAGGGTGGCGGATTTCGGAAGAGGAGTTTTTTAAAGGAAAGCTGGAAAATGTGTTGAGCAGTCTGAAAATCAGGGCTTCTTATGGGCGCACCGGCAGTGACAGAAATGCGACCGTCGTGAATGAGCCTTTCATTGTATCGCCTTTCAGCTATCTTCCAGGCTACAATTTTTTGCAGGGAAGCGCCATTTTTAACGGACAATATAATATTGGTGTAAGACCGCGCGGCCTGCCGATCACCACACTTTCCTGGATCACCAATATTTCGACCAACGTGGGTATTGATTTCGGGTTGCTGGGCGGTAAGCTGAGCGGGCAGTTTGATATTTTTGAGCGAAAAAGAGAAGGTTTGCCGGCCGCGCGCTATGACGTTCTGCTGCCTTCGGAAGTGGGTTACGGGCTACCAAATGAAAACCTCAACAGCGACACGCACCGGGGTATGGAAGGTGTGCTTACCTATAAAAGCAATGTAGGGCAAGTGGATTATACGATCAGCGCAAATGCCACCTTATCCCGCCGGCGTGACCTCGATTTTTATAAACCGCGTTTTGGAAATTCCTACAATGAATACCGCGATTCGTACGTCGACCGCTGGGGGAATATCAACTGGGGCTATCAGGTCGTAGGACAATTTCAATCTCAGGAACAAATTGAAAGTCATCCGATTAACAACGACGAGCAGGGGAACCGTACGCAGCTGCCGGGGGATTTTATTTACAAAGACGTAAATGGCGACGGGATCATCAACAACCTCGACGAGCGCCCGATCGGCTATGCGGAGCGGGCCAACCCTTACGTAAGTTTTGCATTGAACGGCAGCGTGGCTTATAAAGGGTTCTCATTGTTCTTCGACTTTGCGGGCGCCTCGCTGCAAAGCTTCCAGCGTGAGTGGGAGTTGAAAATACCGTATCAGAACAACGGTACTTCCCCGCATTTCATGCTCGAAGACCGCTGGCACCGCGCCGATCCGTTTGATCCGACAAGCGAATGGATACCAGGCACTTACCCTGCGATCCGCAAAGACAATTCGAGCCACGTGAATTTCCGGAAGAGCGATTTCTGGATTACGAATGTGCGCTACATTCGCCTGAGGAACATCGAGCTGGGTTATAGTTTTGATCAGAAGATATTCAAAAAACTGGGAAGCAATGGTTTGCGGATTTATGTCAATGCGAGCAATCTGTTCTCGATCGACAATGTGAAAAAGTATGAGATCGACCCGGAAATATCCTCCGGAAATGCGCTCGTGTACCCGCAGCAGCGTTTGTTCAATGCCGGTTTTACCATCAATTTTTAATCCGATTTTGTTATGCAACGATTTACAAAATATATCCTGGCCTGCTTTGTCCTGATCCTCTCGGGCTGTGCAGAGCAGTGGCTCGACAGGAAGCCGCAGCATATTATTCTCGAAGAACAGATCTGGAATGATCCCAAGCTGATCACCGGCTTATTGGCAAACTACTACGACCGTTTGCCCTATCATACCGACCTAAACCATGGCTCCACAACGGACAATACCATTCCCAATAAGGAAGGCTGGCAGGACTTTGCGGCCTATGACGAAGCAATGTGGTCTAACAATGACGATGCCCGCAATAACATCGTTAACTACGCATTTAACCGGTGGAGGCTTTGGGATTATGTATTGGTGAGGGACATTAACCTGGCTCTTGAAAACATCGAAACGTTTGGAACGTCCTTATCTGCGGGTCAGAAAGTACAGTTTTCGGCAGAACTCCGCTTTCTCAGGGCTCAGGTTTACTTTGATCTGGTTAAAAGAATGGGTGGTGTGCCGCTGGTTACGAAGCAATTGATTTACGATTACAATGGTGATCCTTCTTATTTGCAGCAGCCTCGCGCCAGAGAAGAGGAAGTCTACGATTTCATTGCTTCTGAGCTCGACGCGATCAAGGATCAACTGGGCAACGATGGCAGCAACACCCGCGCCAACAAATTCACCGCGATGGCACTGAAAAGTCGTGCAATGCTTTATGCCGGTTCCATTGCCAAGTACAATAACCTCATGGCTTCGCCGATCTCCACTCCAGGCGGTGAAGTTGGTATTCCGGCTTCCCGGGCGGCAGATTATTACGCGAAGTCGCTGGCTGCTTCGGAAGAAATTATCAATAGCGGCAAGTATATGCTCTATAAAACCAACCCGAACCTGGGCGAGAACTTTTACGATGCGATTACCAAAAAATCGGCCAATCCGGAAGTTATTCTGGCGCAGGACTTTTTAGTAAGTAAAGACAAAAGGCATGGGTTTACTTATGACAACGTTGCCCGTAATGTCCGTGAAGACAACCTTTCATCCTCGTCCATCACACCTTCTCTGAACCTGGTAGAGGATTACGAATACCTTGACGGAACACCCGGTACGCTTAAAACCAGGAACGCGGCGAACACCGATTATATTTATTACGATAATTTGCAGGGTGTTTTTGCAAATAAGGATGCCCGGTTGTACGGCACTGTTATTTATCCCGGAACCTCATTCCGCGGCACGCCGGTACAGATCCAGGCAGGTGTGAAAGTTTGGAACAATGCAACCAACAGTTTTCAGAATGTAGAATCTAACACGCTGGGGGCTACTTACGACGACGGAGGCTTGCTCACAGGTTCATCGGGCCCGCAGCGCTCGCAGACGGAGGTGACTAACTCGGGTTTTTATCTGAGGAAATATGTAGACCAGACTGCGATGTCCAGCACGCGTGGTATCCGCAGTGATATGTGGTGGGTGCGTTTCAGGCTGGGTGAAATCTATCTGAATGCAGCCGAAGCTGCGCTGGAAACGGGCAAAACTGCCAATGCATTGAAATATGTAAACATGGTTCGCGAACGTGCGGGTTTTGGTGAAAACAGCCTGAAAACACTGACCATCGAGCGGCTGCAAAATGAGCGGCGCGTGGAGCTGGCTTTTGAAGACCACCGCGTGTGGGATCTGAAACGTTGGAGGATTGCGCACGAAGTATGGAACGGAAATGTCTCGAATCCCGATGCGGTGATTTATGCGCTATATCCTTACCGTGTGATTCGTCCCGGCCACCCAACGCATAACAAATACGTGTTCGACAAGCTGGTAGCGCCCCGTTTCCGCGCGCCGCGTTTCTTTCAGATGGGTAATTACTATTCGTCCATCGAACAGATCGTCATAGATAATAATCCCAAAATCGTCCGGAACCCATTTCATTGATATTCCTATGAAAACGAAAAACATATTTGCCAAGCAGCTGCTCGGACTGCTTGCACTTGCGGGCCTGCTGGCTTCCTGTGAAAAAGATAACCGGGCCGAACCGAAGTCGGTCTTAAAGGGGCGCGTGGTATTCAACGGCGAACCCGTTGGCTTACGCTCCAATGGTGTCCAGCTCGAACTTTGGCAGCGTGGATTCCAGCTATTTACCAAAATACCTGTTTATATTAACCAGGACGGGACTTTTTCGGCCTCTCTTTTTGATGGAAACTACAAGCTGGTGCGCCTGCGCGGAAACGGTCCCTGGGTAGATAATACCGACACGATCGACGTGCAGCTGAGTGGCACACAGGAGCTGGATGTGCCGGTACAGCCGTATTTTGTGTTTGAAAACGATACCTATTCCAAAGGAGAGGGCAAGATTTCTGCTACCTTCAACCTCAAACAGGTTAGTAGTACGCGCAACCTCGAAAGGGTGAATTTGTACATTGGAACAACAACCATTGTCGACCCGAATAATAATGCAGGCAATGCGCAGGAGGTCGCCGCGAATATTACCGACCTGTCGAAATCAATTACATTGACCGCCACACTTTCGCCGGCACTGGCTGGTCGGGATTATGTTTTTGCCAGGCTTGGCGTGAAAACATCCGGGGTAGGGGAAATGCTTTTTGGCAAGCCGCAGAAGATCATGCTGAAATAGCAGCTGCCTTTTAATGTTGTATTATTAAAAAATCCCGGACGCGGTAACCTGCATCCGGGATTTTTGTTTGCTGATGAAAAAATCTTACTGCCAGCCGCCGCCAAGGCTCCTGTATAATTCTACACGCGCCACCATCGACTGGCTGCGGATAAATGCCAGGTTCAGCTCGGCCTGCAATGCATTGCCCTGCGCGGTGATCACTTCGAGGTAATTGGCCATATCACTTTTATACAAAAGCTGGGCATTGGTTATTGCCTGCTGCAATATCTCGACCTGGTGGTTCGCGATAGAATCCTGCTCGGTCAGTTTGGCGGTTTGCACGAGCGAATTCGAAACTTCGCCGACTGCATTCAATATCGACTGTTTAAACTCGATCACCGACTGCTCGCGTTGCGTTTTCGCCACTTCCACGGCGGTTTTCAGTTGTCTTCTTGCAAATATCGGCCGGGCTATTGTTCCGGCGGCAATGCCAAACAGGGACCCCGGGATATTGAACCAGTTGCTGGCCCTGAAAGATTCGATACCGCCGCTCGCAGTGATCGCCAGCGTCGGGTACATATTAGCCTGCGCTACACCCAGCTGCGCATTCGCGATCAGGACCGACATTTCGGCGCTGCGTACGTCGGGGCGGCGGCTCAAAAGTGCGGCAGGTACGCCGGTCGCCAGGCTGTTATTAATCTGCATGTCGGAAAGTTTCACATTCCGGGCGATGGCCGCAGGCATTTGCCCCGTCAGGATCTGCAAAGAATTTTCCTGGATGGTAATATCCTGTTCCAGCTGCGGGATCAGCAACGCGATCGACTCACGCTGTGCCTCAGCCTGCTGCACGGAAAGAGAAGTTACCTCACCGGCATTTTTGAGTAATGTAATCAGCTTTAAGGTGTTATCGCTTAATGCCAGATTGTTCTTCGCGATTTCAAGCTGTTTATCGAGCATTAACAAATTCAAGAAGCCTTTTGCAATATCCGAAACAAGCCTGGTTTGCACTGCTTTTCTTGCCTCGTAAGTTTGCAGATAACCGCCCAGGGTCGCCTCTTGTTGCCTGCGGATCCTTCCCCAGATATCCGCCTCCCAGGTCAGATCGGCACTGATGATGTAGTTTTCAATATGATTGGACTTCAGGAAATTAGTTGCGCTGAGCCCATTCAAACTGTTGCTCGATGGCCGGTTGTACTGGCCGGTGGCGCGCAAATCAATGCGGGGCAGTTGCAGGAAACGCGCTTGTTTTACCTGGCTCTGTGCGATTTCAATGCGTTTGACGGCCAGCTGCAAGTCATAATTATAGGTAATGCCCCGCTCAATCAGCCGCTGCAGGGTAGTATCCGGGAAAAACGTCTTCCAGCTCAGATCGGCAATGGTAGCCGTGTCCGCAGTTGTTACTTCCCGGAACTGTTCGGGTAAGGCAACCTCGGGGCGCTGGTAATCCTTCGATACTTTGCAGGAAGCGATAACCGCCGCCAGCAACAGGAAAACCGCTAATTTTTTAAAACTCAATATATATTTCATGATCTTTTTTCTGGTATTGAAATCGTGGTGTTTGAAAGTGGCGTTCTGTTAATCGTGCAATACTTCCACTTCGACCTCCTTTTTTCTCGGGACAACTTTTTCCTGCAGATACTGGAAGATCACGTACAGTACCGGGATCACAAAAATCCCGAAAATTACACCCGTAAGCATCCCGCCGACTGCGCCTGTGCCGATCGAACGGTTACCCAAAGCGGAGCCGCCTGTTGCACGCATCAATGGTATCAATCCCACAATGAATGCAAATGAGGTCATCAAAATCGGTCTTAAACGCAGCTTTGAAGCTTCGAGCGCCGATTCGATAATACTCATTCCTGCGCGGCGTCTTTGTACCGCGTATTCCATGATCAGGATCGCGTTTTTGGCCAGCAATCCGATCAGCATGATCAGCCCGACCTGCACATAAATGTTGTTTTCAATACCAAAGAAATTGATAAACAACATGACGCCGAACACGCCGAGCGGAATGGTCAGGATCACAGCGAGCGGCAGAATATAGCTCTCATACTGTGCAGCCAGAAGAAAATAGACGAATACAAGGCTCAGCACGAAAATGATCAATATCTGCGAACCCGCATTGATTTCCTCGCGCGTCATACCGGTCCATTCGGTTTTGTAATTGTTGGGAAGTACCTCGTCCGCCGTTTCTTTCACGGCGCGGATCGCGTCGCCCGTACTGTAACCCGGCTTCGGCGTTCCGTTGATCGCCACTGCATTGTACAGGTTGTTGCGCGTCACAGTTTCCGGCCCGAAAACGCGTTTCAGCTTCACCAGCTGGTTAGCCGGTACCATCTCACCCTCGGTATTTTTAACGTAGATATTGTTCAGAGAGGAAGGATCGGCACGATAGGAAGCATCTGCCTGCGCCATAACCCTGTAATATTTACCAAAACGGTTAAAATCTGAAACAAAGCTGCTGCCGTAATAGATCTGCAAAGTTTGAAGCAGTTCATTCACAGGTACATTCAACTGTTTCGCCTTCGCGTTGTCCACTTCCAGCATATATTGCGGGTTAGCTGTCGCGAAAGTAGTAAATGCGTAGGCGATCTCTTTTTTCTTCATCAATGCAGCCAGAAACTCGTTGGTGGTGGTGCTTAATTTCTCCAGAGAACCGTTTCCACGATCCTGTAACATGAATTCAAACCCACTCACATTACCGAAACCATCCACAGTAGGGAAGGTGAAAAAGAATGCATTCGCGTCGTTCACAGCCCTCACTTTCTGCGACATCATTGCCACGATCTGATCGAAATCCTGAACCTCGCCGCGTTCCGACTTAGGTTTCATGCGAATAAATCCAACCCCATAAGGTGACGCATTGGAATTGGAGATAATATTCATCCCTTCCACAATATACCGCTGGTCGGAAATGGGCGACTGTTTGACAATGCTGTCCACCTGCGCCATCGCCTTGTGCGTACGGTCGAGCGAGCTTCCAGGAGGTGTGTTCAACGCGTAAAGCAGGAAGCCCTGGTCTTCGGTCGGGATAAATCCGGTCGGGGTTTTTTGGGTAAGCCAAAGTGTCGATCCTGTGATAATCACCAAACCTGCGATAGTAACCCATTTCTGGCGGATCAGGAATTGCAGACTTTTAATATAGCGGTCGGTCATCGTCTGAAATCCGGCATTGAATGCTGCAAAGAACCTCGCCGAAAATCCTTTTTTGTGATTCGGGTCATGTGCATCTGCATGCGGGTTTTTCAGGAACAATGCGCAGAGGGCGGGGCTCAGCGTCAAGGCATTGAGCGCTGAAATTAGAATTGCAATGGCTAATGTAAATGCAAACTGCCTGTAAAATACCCCCGCCGGACCCTGCATAAATCCTACCGGAACAAACACCGCCGCCATGACGAGCGTGATAGAAATGATCGCACCGGAAATCTCGTTCATCGATTCAGTGGTAGCCTGTTTCGCAGGCAGTCCCGTCAGCTCCATTTTGGAATGCACCGCCTCGACGACCACAATCGCATCATCGACCACAATTCCGATTGCGAGTACCAATGCGAAAAGGGTAAGGAAGTTGATCGTAAAACCGAAAAGCTGCATGAAGAAAAACGTACCGACAATCGCTACCGGAACGGCAATCGCAGGGATCAGGGTAGAACGGAAATCCTGTAAAAAGATGAATACGACGATAAAAACGAGGATAAATGCTTCGAATAACGTTGTTCGTACCTGCCCGATCGATTCGTCCAGAAAGTCTTTCGAGTTGTACATAATGGTCGTTTTCATTCCCTTTGGAAGGGTTTTTTCAAAATCAGCCAGTAACGCTTCTGCCTGGATCAGGATCTCGTTTGCATTGGTACCGGCAGTCTGAAATACCGCCACACCAGAAGAAGCGTCCCCGTTCAGTTTTCCGTTGGAGGAATAGGTATAGGAGCCAAACTCAACCCTCGCCAGGTCTTTCAACCGGATCACCGACCCGTCGCTATTCGCTTTGATAATGATATCTTCATATTCCGAATTCTGGGTAAGCTTCCCTTTGTATTTCAAAACATATTCAAAAACCTGCGAGCTGCTCTCGCCAAGCCGCCCCGGGGCCGCTTCCAGACTTTGCTCACGAATCGCCGCAGTTACCTCCTGTGGTGATAATCCGTAAGCTGCGAGGCGGTCCGGTTTGAGCCAGATCCGCATCGAATAGTCGCGCGTACCGAACGGCTGCGCCTGACCGACCCCCGGTATACGTTGCAGCTGCGGTACCAGATTTATTTTAATATAATTCAACAAAAACGTCTCGTCATAAGTACTATCCTCGCTCGAAAGCGCAACGAACATGATGATACTGTTTTGCTGCTTCTGGGTAGAGATACCGGCCTGAACCACCTCCTGGGGAATCTGGCTGATCGCCTTGGAAACACGGTTCTGGACGTTTACGGCTGCAATATCCGGGTCGGTACCTTGACTGAAATAGACATTCAGCGCCATGGTGCCGTCATTGTTGGAAGACGAGGTCATGTAAGTCATATTCTCGACCCCGTTTACAGCCTCCTCGATCGGTGTTGCCACCGCGCGGGCTACTACTTCGGCGTTCGCACCCGGATATACGGCGGTTACCTGTACGGTCGGCGGCGCGATGTCCGGGAATTTGGTGATGGGCAAAGTAGTGAGTGAGATGATCCCCAGCAGTAATATCAGGATGGAGATAACCGTCGAAAGGACAGGCCTTTCTATGAATTTCTGGAACATAAAGTCTATGTTTTGCCCCGGTGTTAAAAGGGACTTGTGGTGTTAATTTTATTTGTGCAGAGGATACCGGTCCGTAGCATTTTGAAATGCTACGGAATTGGTTATCATACTTTTAGCTGAAAAACAGAGCGTTTGGTCAGATCGGGTTGGCAATCAGCAGACTATCCATGGACATTTTCTGCGGCGCAATCGCCATTCCGTCACGAAGCCTGTCAAGACCGTTGTAAACAATCTTCTCACCAGGTTTTAAGCCTTTCGAAATCAGGTAGTAGTGACCGCTGCGGTCGGATACCGTCACAGGCCTGCCTTCCACTTTGTTGCTGTCGAGCACGGTGTAGACGAATACTTTGTCCTGCAATTCAAAGGTCGCCTCCTGTGGAATAAGCACAGATTTGGTTAGCTCGCGCGGGATTTTGATCCTACCGGTATTGCCTGAACGTAACAGTCCGTTCACATTCGGGAAGGTTGCGCGGAAATTGATTGCCCCCATTGTTTTGTCAAATTGTCCTTCCACGATCTCGACTTTTCCTTTCTGCGGGTACACGCTGTTATCTGCCAGCAGCAGCTCCACAGCCGGGATGTGCTTGATTTTTTGCTCGATCGTATTACCTGGAAACTGTTTTTTGAATTCAAGAAAATCCAGTTCGCTCATTGAAAAGTAAACGTGAATATCTTTTGTTTCCGACAAAACCGTCAGCGCTTCCATCGTGCTTTTTCCAACCAGACTACCCGTTTTGAATGGAATTGTACCGATATATCCGTCAGCCGGTGCCTTAATGGACGTGTATCCGACATTGATCTTCGCCGCGTCCACAGCCGCCTGTGCTTGCAAAACATTGGCTCTCGCTGCGTCCTGGGCCGCTTTTGCCGTTTTAAGCTGTACATCGGAAACTACATTGTTGGCTACCAGCGGCGTGAGTTTTTCTACATTGATGGCTGCACTTTCCAAAGCCGCTTTCGCTGATTGCAAACTCGCATTGGCTGTGTTCAATTGTTCCTGGTACGGCCTTGCGTCAATATGAAACAAGGTTTGTCCCTTTTTTACATAGGCGCCTTCGTCTACCGAAATGCGGTCAAGGTAACCGTCCACCTGCGGCCTGATTTCAATGTCCCGGCTGCCTTCGATCGAAGCGGTGAATTCGCGGTACGCAGTAACCTGGTGGTCGCTTACCGTCAATACGGGCAGAGCTTGTGCGGGTGGCGGGGTTGCGGGCGCATTCGCGGTCGTGGACCCGCAGCTGTACAGCCCGCCCACGGACGCTGCGATCAAAAAGCCGGTTATAATTTGTTGCGTGAAGTTTAACTGGTTCTTTTTCATGGATATGTAGATGTGGTGATAAAAGTGGACTATATTGGGTAGTGAGGTTATTATTGCTAACAGTGTTAGCTTAAAAAGAAAAAAATTATAGGTTTTTGATGAATGCTTCTACTGTGTCATCCATCACTTTTTTGTTCATGGTAGAATCGTCGATATCCGAGCAGCGCATCATCATAATGGAGATTAAACCGTGTAGTACCGACCAGAACGCATGAATTTTGAAGCAAGTTTCATCATCGGTGGATTTTTTTTCGGTAACAATTTTTTCAATCGCTTCTCCGATGTGGTTTCGAAAACAATTCAGCTCTGGCTTTACTTTTCCGGATCCGGAGCAGGGCATTCCAAGGCCATACATTAATTGGTAATATTCCGGGTTTTTGAAAGCAAAGTTCCAGTAAGACTCAGCATGCGCTTTGAGCAGCTCCCGGGGGTCACGGATGTTACGCTTATTCTTTTCGAGTATCCGTTCCAAAAGGCGGAAACCGTCGAGGGAGAGCTCATAAAGGATATCTTCTTTGTTTGCGAAGTGGTCATAAATAACCGGAACGCTGTATTCGATGGCATCAGCTATTTTCCTGATAGACAACGATTGCCAACCCTCTTCCTTCACCAGCCGCAATGCAACTGCCAGGATATTGGTCCGCATATTTTCTTTCTGCCTGATCTTTCTTTCCGTGATGCCCATCTCTCAAAATACCTAACGATGTTAGCAAAGGTAGGAGCGTTTCCAATAAATGTCAAGAAGATTGTTCGTTTGTCGAAATTTAATTTGACACGTAGCGTGTCATTTGTCATCTTTATTCAGTTACACCACTATTCAATGGTATAGAAAGCAGTTACTTTTTGCTATTCATATGCAAGTCGCTGCAATAAGGCAGGCACTGCGTGATTCAGACGATGCCGGGCTCACAGAAAGCCAGATCAACGGATTATTGGCCCGGCTGGGTTTCCTGCTTGAAATCGTTCGGAAACTGGATAGTTGATTTAAACCATATCATTATGATCAGCTCGAATTTAAGTGCAAAGGAGAAAGTCAGAGTAGACGATGTTTTGAAAAGAGCTGACCAGCTCATTCAGGAAGGCAAAGACTCTATTGTAAGCGAGGGAAAGGTGTTGGAGCTTACTGCCTGGCTGACAATCTCCGAATATGCTGAAAAATATAATGTCAGCACCCAGGTAGTTTCCAAGTGGATTGAGCGCGGAGTGATCAAACAAAATTACTTTGTGGAGGTCAGTAAATTTGGGAAAAAACTGGTCAGAGACGTGGCTTACAAAGATTAATCAATCATCTCCACCGAAAACTTAACCCTTGCACCCAGCGCAGCAAAAACCTTTAATATCGTCTCAAAACGGGCATTGGTAACGCTATTTTCCAGTTTAGAAATCTGTGCCTTCTGAACCCCAACCAGCTCTCCAAGCTGTTCCTGGGTGAGCTGGCGTTCAAGCCGCGCGGCTTTGATTGCGTTTCCCAGCAACTCTATCCGCAGTTCATTTTCGAAAGCATCCCGTTTTTCGGTACCGATCGCGCCAATGTGCTTGTCGATCATTGTGTCCAGAGACACGGTTTTGAGCATTTTTTTAGATTCTTTCATTGTCTTTCCTTTAAATAGTGTTTCCTGATATTTTCTGCTTTTTCAATTTCCTTCTGAGGCGTTTTATTGGTTTTCTTTAAAATACCATGTGTTGCTATAACAACAGTATCTCTGGCAGCAGTCGGATCCCAAAATGCAAACAGCCTGTACGCTATTCCTTTATAGATTGTCCTGAACTCCCAAATATGCTTGTCGAGCTTTTTGAAGAGTTCCACATCAGATATGCATTGTGACTTTCTGATGTTGTAATAAATCTTTACCCTCGCTCTCCCGTCAAGCTCTTCCAGGAATGCAACAGCCTCCGGCAGCAATTGTACATCAAATCTTTTTTCCATTTCAAAGGTATAAGTTTCTTTATTGGGAAACAATTGTTTCTCAATTTTTATCCTTCTTTAGACGTAGGAAGTTTTGATTGGTAACCGAGGGCGAAAAAATTAAAACAATCTTTTCTCTAAGCTCTAAGCCTGTACAAAAACGGCGCTTTATTCGCGGCTCCGGTGAATTTTTTTTCAAGCCGTTCCAGCACATTCATATCGAGGATTTTCTTCTGGAAGTTGTTTCGCGCGAAGGGTTTGTCGAAGACAGTTTCGTACAGCTCCTGGACCTCTTTCATCGTGAATGTCTCCCCGAGTAACCTGAATGCGATCAGTTTTTCGTCCATATTGACCCGAAGATTATCGAGTGCCTTCGCGACGATCTCGTTATGGTCCATGATCATAGGTGGCAGCTGCCGGATATCATACCAGTCGATCGAGGCGTCGATGTTCGTTTTCTCTGGTGTCACCTTATTAATATCTACGAGTGCGTAATAGCCTATTGAAACGAATCTTTTGGTTATCCAGTCATATTCCTTTTTATTCAAACCCTTTGCAGCCAGCTTCTCCTGGTTAAGCTCGATCAGTCTTTTGATAAAAGCCTCATTGCTCCGGCCCGCTTTTCCGAATACATGAAACTGATCGAGATAAATATCCTGCATACCTGTTCTCTGCCGGGTGATTCTGTCGGCAGCGGCGTCAATATCTTCATGCTGAGTCACAAAACCGCTCGGTAGTGCCCGGAAATCTCCGTGGAAGTTAAGCTTTGGTACAAGTACTTTCAGCTGGCGATTATGATATCCGAAAATGACGCAATCGATGGATAGCTGCTCGATATAATTCTGTTCACTGGGGGAATTCATAAGATTCGGGTAAAGGAAAGGCCTGAAATTAGTAAGATTCCGTTTAGAATTGGTTTTTGATAAGGGTTAAAGGTAAGCTGAAAGGAAGGCTAATGGACAGTTTCGAGGCTATTGCCAAAAGAATGAAATAGCAAATCGCGGGTTCTGTTAAGGGAAATCAGCCCGTATCGCCGTCTTGACCAGTATATGCCTTGGGTTACCATTTGAAGTAGCAAGGGCACCGGAAGTTTAACCAAAACACAAATGAAAATCAGAAACCTGCTGTTGTTAGCCTCTGCTTTTTTCCTAAGCGGTCAGCTTTTTGCACAAAAAGGAAAGCCATTGTTCCCGCAGATGCCGGGAATGGTATCCTATACCTACCGTGCCAGCCTTGCAAAAGACGCTGCGGCGACGCTGGATACCCTGCAAAAACTGGGTATTAAAGACATGGAATTCTCAAACCTGTTTGGGAAAACCGCCGCAGAACTCAGAAAGTTACTGGACGAACGCGGAATGAAATGCTCGTCTTTCGGGGTGAGTTATGAGGATGCGCTCAACAAAACGCAGCAGGTAGGGGAAAATGCGAAAACGCTCGGCGCTAAGTTTGTCCGGGTGGCGTGGATCCCTCATAAAGGTCCTTTCACGCTGGAAATGGCAGACAAAACCATTGCAGATTTTAATACGATCGGCAAAAAACTGAAAGACGAATTCGGGCTCACATTCTGTTACCATAACCACGGCTACGAGTTCGAAAAGCATGAAAACGGTACTTTGATGGATTATATCATTCAAAAAACAGACCCTCAATACGTCAGCTTTGAGCTGGATGTGCTTTGGGCATTTTTTCCGGGTGGAGACCCTGCCGCATTGTTGTTGAAATACCCGAAACGTTTCAAGCTCATGCACATGAAGGATCTGCGAAAAGGAGTGGAGGGCAATCTTTCGGGCGGTACGCCGGTGACAAACGACGTTGCATTGGGTACCGGGCAGCTGGATATACCGGGTATCCTGAAAGCAGCTAAAAAATCGGCTATCGAACATTATTATATTGAAGACGAAAGTCCGAGCTACGCTACGCAGGTGCCGCAAACGATGGCATACCTGAAAAGTCTGAGGTACTGATATGCTCTCAAGTCTGCGCAGGCCCGGTCAGTTTTGGCCGGGCTTTTTTGTTATTAGGTTCGAATTCGTTTGTTTTATCGACTTTTGACTAACGCTGACACCCCAATGGAACATATTTTGGACAACCCGGTCTGGCATGCGCTTGAAACTGAAAATGGTCATCTCGGCCACATATCCGGAGCCGCCGCCTGTTTTGCTCCCGCCGTTTCGCCTTTCGTAGCTCTCGCCGAACTTACCCCGGAGAACCTGCTCAATTTGTACCTCGCCGTACCTTTTGACAATACGGTGATCTTGGTAAGCAATACAAAAATGAGCATCGGCGGCCCCTGGGCCAATGTGCTGCGTATTCCCGGGCACCAGATGCTGTTCCAGGAAGAATATCCGCAGGCTGCGGAAGGCGGCGAGCCGGTAGCATTGGAGGAAAAGCATGTACCCCAGATGCTGGCGCTCACGCAGCTCACAAATCCTGGTCCATTTTTACCACGAACTATTGATTTTGGGCACTACGAGGGTATTTTTAATGACAGCCAACTTATTTCAATGGCGGGCCAGCGGCTTCATGTCCCGGGGTTCGCCGAGATCAGCGCAGTCTGTACCGACCCTGGTTATTTGGGCAAAGGGTTTGCGCGCCAGCTGGTAATGCGGCAGGTGCGCCGCATTATGGATGCTTCGGAAATTCCTTTTCTGCACGTAAAAGCTAATAATCTACGGGCGATCCAGGTTTATGAATCGCTGGGTTTTAAATTTCGTACTGAAATTCATTTTTACGCGCTTACCAAAAAGTCATAGCATTCTCATTTCTCTGGTAAATCCAAAAAATTGGCGGTATCTCAAAGTTTTTACAGCTAATTCACGGATGTGACCATTATATACAATTGATCGGCACCTTAATATATAATATGCTCAGGTACTGGTCAGATGAAGTTGTATCTCAAAAGTAAATTGTGTTCCAAAGCACTCGGCAAGGCCGTTTTCTCCGGACTTAGTCTGGGGATGCTATTCGCTTGCGGGGTGGAGAAGCCGGCGGAAGTGGCGGTAGCTATGGAGGAGCTGTCGGGCGAACTGGATTTCAATTACGATGTAAAACCGATCCTGTCCGACAAATGCTTTGCCTGCCACGGCCCCGATCAGAAAAACAGGAAAGGAGGCTTGCGGCTCGATACTGAAGAAGGTGCTTTTGCAGCATTGAAAAAATCAGAAGGCCGTCACGCGATTGTTCCGGGCGATTTGGGCGGGAGCTCCATGTACGCCAGATTGATCTCTACTGATCCGGAACTCAAAATGCCGCCGCCTGCTTCGAACCTGAAACTGGATGTAAAAGAAGTTGCGATACTTACCCGCTGGATTGAACAGGGGGCTAGGTACAAACCGCACTGGTCGTTTATCAAACCGCAAAAACCTGAATTACCAGAGCCAAAACTCGCCAAATGGGCCAAATCGCCTATCGATCTTTTTGTTTTGGAAAGACTGGAAAAAGCCGGGCTGGAACCTTCGGCAGAGGCAAGCCGCGAAGACCTGATCCGTCGCGCCAGCTTCGATCTTACCGGACTTCCACCGTCACTGGAAGACATTGACCGGTTTGTGGCAGACAAATCTCCCGACGCCTATGACAACTTGATTGACAGGCTCCTGCACTCTCCCGCCTATGGAGAACGTATGGCAAGCGAATGGATGGATGTTTCGCGCTATGCCGACAGTGATGGTTACCTGGACGACAAGCACCGTGATTTTTCTCCCTGGAGAGATTGGGTGATCGGTGCATTTAACCGGAATATCCCTTACAACAGGTTTATTACCATGCAATTGGCGGGGGATTTGCTCCCCAATAAGAGCAAAGAAAGTATCCTGGCCACTGCATTCAACCGGCTTCACAAAAAGAGCACAGAAGCGGGGATTGTTTTTGAGGAATATAGGGTGGAATACAACGCGGACCGCGTGCAAACGGTGAGTCAGGGCATATTGGGGCTTTCGGTTCAATGCGCGCGCTGCCATGATCACAAATATGATCCGATCAGTCAGGAGGCTTACTATAAAATGTTTGGCCTTTTCAACAGTACCAATGAAATAGGCAGCCCTCAATACGGTCCCGACCAGACGCCCGGTCCCGCGCTTTTATTGACCAATAATGAAAATGAAAAGCTGCTCCGGTTCATAGACAAACAAAGCGAAACGTTTCAAACGAAAATCGCAGCGCATGCAGCTACGGCGGAAAACGATTTCAACAACTGGCTAAAAACAGCCAGGTTGAGTGAAAAGCAGCTGGAAAAACAGTTGAATGCGGGACTCGTAGCCTATTATCCTTTTGACAAAACCAATACCTCCGGCAAAACAGTAACAACGCCGAATGCTTTAAACAGCAAACAACCGGCGCAATGCAAGGAGGCAGTTTTCAAGCCGGGGGTGAAAGGGAATGCGTATTTTGTAACTGATTATAATTCAATAAAGCTTGGCCACAAAATCGGCTGGCATGAGCGTACCGAACCTTTTTCAGTAGATCTCTGGATCAAGCCCAATACAGTTTACCCCGACGCAGGTATTTTTTACCATTGTGAAGATATCCGGTTAGGGTACAAAGGCTATTCGCTGCGGTTGGCCAACAACAAACTGGAATTTATAATCGCGCATTCTTATCCGCAGAATGCAATACAGGTGAGTACCGTCGCTGCGGTACCCATGAAGAAATGGACCAGGGTTACCGTTACCTACGACGGTTCGAGCAAGGCGGCAGGTGCGAAGATTTACGTCAATGGAAAAAGGGCCGATTTTATCACCGACTACGACAACCTTTACAAAGGCATTTTATACGAAAAGGATATCCATACTTACGGTTTTCACGGTTTTATGCTCGGCCAGCGCAATTTGCTGATCCCTTTTAAAGATGGGGGACTGGATGAACTGAAAATCTATAACAAAGAACTCAGCGCGCTGGAAGTGCTATATGGCAGCAATCCGGCGGAAGCGGGTAAATTAATGCAAAACCCGCAGGACCCGGAGGCGGCTGAAACTTTGAAAGCATTTTATCTGGCCAATTTTAATACAAAAAATAAAGCTTTAAAGGATAGCCTGAAAACGGTACTGGAACGCCAGAATGCATTGATCAATACGGTGCCTGAGCTGATGGTGATGGGGGATCTGCCCAAGCCGCGGCCTACCTATCTGCTCAACAGAGGCGTTTATAATGCGCCAGGAAAGCAGGTTACGCCAGGCGCGTTGGAAAGTGTCCTGCCATTTGAAGGTAAATATCCCCAAAATCGCCTGGGCCTGGCGCAGTGGCTTTTTGATAAAGATAACCCGCTTACTGCAAGGGTTTTTGTCAACAGGATCTGGCAGATGCATTTCGGGAACGGGATCGTAAAGTCGGCGGCTGATTTTGGGAATCAGGGAAATTTACCGTCGCACCCGAAATTGCTCGACTGGCTTGCTTTGGATTTTGTGAATTCCGGCTGGAATATCAAAAGGCTCCACAAGCTGATCATGTTGTCGGCCACTTACAGGCAAACCTCCAAAACGAACCCGAAACTAATTGCCCACGATCCTGAAAATATCCTGCTGGCCAGAGGCGCAAGGTTTCGTTTTACAGCTGAAATGATACGGGATAATTCACTTGCTATCAGTGGGTTATTAGTGAATAAATTGGGCGGAAAAAGTGTATATCCTTATCAGCCCGCCGGTATCTGGGACGAGCTGATCGATAAATCGTGGCGCTATAAATACTTGCAGGAGCCGGGCGAAGGACTTTACCGGAGAAGTTTGTACACTATTTGGAAAAGAACGTCACCGCCACCATCCATGCTTATTTTCGACGCGCCGGAACGGGGAGAGTGCGTAGTCAAACGCCGCTCGACGAGCACGCCGCTGCAAGCGCTGGTGTTACTGAACGACCCTCAGCATATTGAGGCAGCCAGGGTGCTGGCACAGAAAGTGCTGCGTGAAAAATCAGAAGATCCGGCTGTGCCTGTCGATAAGGTATTCAGGCTTATTACGGGGCGTCAACCCGATAATACCGAAAAGCGGATATTAGCTAAATTTTATACCGAGGAGCTGGAACGCTTCAATGCAAAACCCGACGATGCACTGGCTTATTTGAGTACCGGCGAACTCGATTGGGACAAACAGCTGAAACCGGCGGAGATTGCCGCGCTCGCTACCGTTTCCAATTCGATCATGAACACAGACGAGGGATATACCCGAAAGTAAAGGGAATATGGAAGACATAAAAAAGGTACTGACACAGCTCAACCGGCGCGATTTTTTGACAAAAGCTGGCCTCGGTTTTGGCTCGTTTGCACTTTCCAGCATTCTGCAGGCAGGGATGCCTGCGGGTGAAAAGCGTCGTAAAATGGCGGAGGGGGAAATGGATCAGGCGAGTTTTATCAAAGGTTCGCATTTTGCCCCGAAAGCAAAGCGCATCATTTATCTTTTTCAGAGCGGCGGGCCTTCGCAGTTGGAAACGTTTGACTACAAACCTGCACTGGCTAAATGGCATGGACAGGAGATACCCGATTCAATCCGCGGTACCCAGCGTAATTCCGGAATGGTTGCCGGACAGTCTACTTTTCCGCTCGTTCAATCCATTTTTGATTTCAAGCAATACGGTCAGTCGGGAGCGTGGGTAAGCGAGCTTTTTCCCCATACTGCCAAAATTGTGGATGAGCTTTGCATTATCAAATCGGTTTATACAGAGGCAATTAACCACGAGCCTGCTGTCATGTTCGTGCAAACCGGCTCGCAGCAGAGTGGCAGGCCGTCGATAGGCTCCTGGCTCAGCTACGGACTTGGTTCCGACAACGAGAACCTGCCGCATTTCATGGTATTGATTTCAAAAGGCGTGAGTGACCAGCCGCTGAGTACAGCTGCGTGGGCAAACGGTTTTCTGGCATCGCACCATCAGGGCGTGCAGCTACGCGCCGGAAAGGACCCTGTTCTGTATTTGCAAAATCCTTACGGAGTACATCAGAATGATCGTCGTCGCGCGCTCGATCACATTAAGGAGCTCAACGAGCACCAATACACTTTGTGGGGTGATCCTGAAATTCAATCGAAGATCAGCCAGTACGAAATGGCCTACAAAATGCAGACTTCCGTCCCCGAGGCGGTTGATACTACCAAAGAGCCGGATTATATCTACGAAATGTACGGTGAGGATGCGCGCAAGCCCGGTACTTTTGCCGCCAACTGTCTGCTGGCGAGACGAATGGCCGAAAAGGATGTGAAGTTTATCCAGTTGTACCATATGGGTTGGGACCAGCACGGCGATTTGCCCAAAAATATTGCAAAACAGGCAAAGGATGTAGATCAGGCTTCTGCCGCATTGGTTAAAGACCTTAAACAGCGCGGGCTGCTAGACGATACGCTTGTAGTTTGGGGAGGCGAATTTGGGCGCACGAGCTTTTCGCAGGGTAAGTTAACGGCGGATAATTACGGGCGTGACCACCATCCGGGCTGCTTCACGATGTGGATGACGGGCGGCGGCGTGAAAACGGGCCAGGTGTACGGTGAAACCGACGAGTTCAGCTATAATGTAGTGAAAAATGGCGTTCACGTACACGATTTTCAGGCAACACTCCTGCACCTTTTCGGCCTGGATCATGAGAAATTGATCTTCAAACACCAGGGAAGGCGCTACCGGCTGACAGACGTACACGGTAAAGTTGTACAGGCGCTCATCGCCTGAAAATTTTGCACAAAATATCGATTGCAGTGGCAGGTACCGCATTTTGGCGTTATCTGCCACTTTTTTTGGCGTAATCACACCCTTTTTCCGTCACTGCGATTTTGAAACTTTGCATCGTCATCAGTTCTCTTACGGGGCTGTATTTTAAACTAAAAAAGTTTGATCGCTATGAAAACGACAATTATTTCACTTCTGGCCCTGATTTGCATGCTTGGCTGCAATGGAGGAAAAGAGAAGACAGATTTCGAAGCTAAAACCGAAAAAAAGGGACCTGCGGCAAAGGTGGCCACGGGCTATGCCGAGGTTAATGGAATGAGAATGTATTATGAAATCCACGGAAAGGGAGAGCCGATTGTGCTGTTGCATGGCGCATATATGAGCATGGAAGGTCCAATGAAAAAGGTGGCGGAAAAGCTCTCCCCCAATAGGAAAGTTATCCTCGCTGAGTTGCAGGGGCACGGCCGGACGGGCGATATCGGCCGCGCCATTACCTACGAGTCGCTTGGCGACGATATTGCGGCACTAATGAGGCATCTTAAAATCGACAGTGCGGATGTGATGGGTTACAGTATGGGAGCCGGAGCAGCATTGCAACTGGCCGTAAGGCATCCCGGACTCGTGAAAAAAGCGGTGCTCATTTCAGGTTCGTACAGCGATAAAGGAGTACAACCCTCGCTCAAACCCATGATCCCGCAAATGTCAGCTGATATGTTCGCCGGCTCTCCGATGAAGACCGAATACAACCAGCTTTCGCCCGACTCGACCAAATTTCCGGTACTCGTGGAAAAGTTGAAAGCACTCGATATGAAAGAATACGATTGGGAAAAAGATTATGTAAAGATCAGGAAACCACTATTCCTGATCTTTGGGGACTCCGATGTGGTGGTGATGGATCACATTAATGACATGTTCACCAAGCTTGGCGGAAATGTAATGGGTGACCTGACCCCAATGCCGAATGTACGTCTCGCTGTCCTGCCCTATACTTCACACATCAATGCCATCAACCGGGTCGACTGGTTCGCTCCGATGGTGGATGAGTTTTTAGGGATTGAAAAATAGTTATCAGCTGTCTCAATTCGCTAAACAATCCGAATCAATGGGCCTCCGCTTTTTTCTTCCAAATGGCCAAAGGAAGTAAATTGGTGGCCCATTTGCTGAATTTCTTTTTCAAAACCGGGTATTGCTTCCGGTGATACTGCTACCAGTAGGCCGCCGCTGGTCTGCGGGTCGGCGAGGATGTATTTCTGCTCATCCGTAACCGGCCCGATCTTGTGGCCGTAGCTGTTCCAGTTGCGTTGCGTGCCGCCAGGATAGCATTTCTGGTCGAGGTATTTATCCAACCCCGCGATCACGGGTACTTTTTCAAATTCGAGCACCGCCGAAAGGCCGCTTCCCTCACACATTTCAGAAAGGTGGCCCAGCAGCCCGAAACCGGTTACGTCGGTCATCGCATGCACGCCGTCCATTTGCCCGAACAATTCGCCCATCTTATTGAGGGTTACCATACTTTTTAATGCAACCGCCGCGTCTTCACTCGTCAAAAGTCCGCGTTTCTGGGCAGTGGACAATATACCTACGCCCAGCGGTTTGGTCAGGTACAACCGGCAGCCGGCAGTCGCCGTAGAATTCTGTTTCAGGTGCGGGATATTGACCATCCCGTTTACGGCCAGTCCGAAAACAGGCTCCGGGCAGTCGATACTGTGCCCGCCCGCGAGGGTAATACCTGCTTCCGCACATACCGCCCGCGAGCCTTCCAGTACTTTTTGGGCTACTTCGGGAGGCAGCTTATCGATAGGCCAGCCGAGGATCGCAATCGCGAGTACCGGTTTCCCACCCATCGCATACACATCGCTGATCGCATTCGCAGAGGCAATGCGGCCGAAGTCGTAAGGATCGTCGACAATCGGCATAAAAAAATCAGTTGTTGATATCAGCGCAGTTCCGTTACCTAAATCCAGTACCGCCGCGTCATCACGTTTGTCATTTCCCACCAGCAGACGCGCGTCGGGCTGAAAAGTAACGGGGCTATGCAGGATTTTATCCAAAATCGCCGGGCTGATTTTACAGCCGCAACCTGCGCCGTGTGAATATTGCGTGAGTTTGATTTGCTCCATTTGTTACCTACTCCCCGAAAGAAGGGATTGTGATTGAAAGTTGAAGTATTTGTTCAGCGAGGTCACCGGTCTGCTGGTTCGCCGCGTCTATTGAAAAAAGCTGATCAGCAGGTTTGTTGGAAAGGCTGGTGCGATAGGTTTTGTCATAATACACAAGTACAAGTCTGATAAATTCATCCATTCTGTGCTCCCTGATCGCCGCTATCGCATCTTTGGTTTGCACCGGCCCCAGGCGTTTCCTGATCCGCTCGGTGCAGGCAACCAGAAAATCCTTGTCAAGCTGACCATATTCCGCTACCAGCGACGCAATACGGCTTTCCGGATCCACTTTCAGGTCGATCATCTTCGCTGAGGTCATCTGGTGCCATAAAGGTGCCGGAACGGATAATTTGCCAATGTTCCTGCTTTCATCCTCCACCCATACCGTTTGTTTCGGATCCATGTCTTTGAGCCGGAATGCGAGTTCATTTTCGAATTGCTCCTGCGTAGGTTGCACCAATTTGTTCATGGAACCGAATGCGGAACCCTGGTGCCGCGCCAGGTCTTCAAGGTCGATCACCTGCTCACCGCGGTTTGCCAGGTTTTTCAAAATCCTGGTTTTACCCGAACCTGTCATGCCGCCCAGCAGCAGGAGGGGATATTGCTTTTCGAACAGGTTAATTGCCCACCTTCGGTAGCTTTTGTAGCCGCCTTCGATGAGATATACTTCAAATCCGTACAGATCAAGTGCCCAGGCCATTGCTCCGCTTCGCATTCCGCCGCGCCAGCAATGCACCCCGATCCTTTTCTCAGGGACCACTTCCAAAGCCTGCCGGATAAATTCCGACCATTTGGGCCCGGTAAGGTCGAAGCCCAGCATGATCGCAGCCTCTCGTCCAACCTGCTTATAAGTCGTGCCGACGATCACGCGTTCTTCGTTACTGAAAAGCGGGAGGTTAAACGCGCCGGGAATGTGCCCATGTTCAAACTCGGCGGGCGTGCGCACGTCGGCCAGGGCTACCGGGATATTAAGTCTTGTAAAATCGTCAAATGTAATATGCCTGATCATCGCCGCATTAATTCATAGGGTAGCCTTTATCAATCCAGTTGACTTTCAGGTTTTTAGGCAGGTTCAGCAGTTTGTGGTTCTTGAATCCCATATCATTCAGCAGGCTGAATGCAGGACGGATATTGGGGCAATCCTTGAATGGGCAGCAGCCGCAATAAAGCACGATCTGCTTATCCTTTGGCTCTGCCGACAGCCGCTCGCGCAGTTTGGTCAGATTCTCCTTGTCTTTTGCAGCGTTCGCGTCGATTGCACCTTTTATCGATCCCGAAGGACCAATGTTGATGACCAGCGGTTGGTTCCGGGTTGGGTCGGTGATGATATCGGCCAATGCTTTCGGCTCCATGAGCTGGAACGGATTCCAGGGTTCGTCGCGGACTAAAATGAAGCCTGCACAAAACAAGCTTAGCGCCAGCAGGAAAAACGGAAGTTTTTTTGGGGTCTTCATGATATCTGTTTTTTTGATAAATAAGCTTCAAATAGGCATTTCAATACTGCCCATACCTTTTGAAGTAGCAAGATAGATTATTCGGCAGGAATACCAGCATCCGGTGCCTGTCTGAAATTTTGCGGTGATATTGGTAGAAATCGGTACTAAAAATGCTTCTTTTAAGAATAAAAAGGGTATTTTTCATCCCCGTCATACTGAGGCCGGATTTTAACTTCCTTTCGCGATGTTGCTTCTCGATCTTCTGGGTGTGCTAATTCTGGGCCTGACCTGTTGCCTGGTCAGCCACATGCTCGACGTCCTCAGGCCGGTGTTCCGGTATGTAGGGAAGCTTCTCCGGAAAAATCCATCCCAGAAACGCCGCCGGATGCAGATCGTAAATGAACTCGATGAACTCTTGTCGATGCATGAAACCGGGCTTTTGGATGAGCAGCAGTATTTTGATCAGGCCAATGAGCGGATAGACCAACTCGCCGACATGCTGCACTCGCGAACATCAGGGTCACGCAGCACCCGCAATCTATCTGACCAAACCAGTCCCGCACACACCGAATCAATTACTGACTTCAAACCGTAAGGAGGCGTTGGTTGGGGTATTTGGTCATTAGGTTATTGGGGTTTTGGTCATTAGGTCATCAGGTCATTAAGTCATTAGGTCATTAGGTCATTTAGTCATTCCCTGTTTCATGGCGGGTCATTCATTCATTCATTCATTCATTCGATCATTCAATCATTAGCTCATATTGAAATGATTTGATAAAAAATGTTGTGTTTTTCAGGCTCTTTGTGCTTATTTTGAAACCCTAACCCAGGACTTTCCATGAAGCTTTCCTTTCACCGCACCGATGCACCCGACGATAATAGCATCTGGCAGCGTTTTATTGAGGGCGATGTGAATGCATTTGAGCAGCTGATGTCCATTCATTTTCAGGGGTTATTTCACTATGGCAGCAAATTTTCAAGGGACAGGGAATTTGTGAAGGACGCGATCCAGGACCTGTTCCTGATCCTTTGGGAAAAGCGGCAGAACCTGGGCCGTGATGTAGCCGTTAAACCCTATCTGATGGCCTCGCTCCGGAGGTTGATGCACCGCAGCCAAAGTGCCAGATTTCCTATGCTGGACATTTCCGGGGATAGCCGGGAAGCAAATTTCGAGATCGCTTTCTCCGTAGAACAGGATTATATCGAGCACGAATCCACCATTGCACTCGCCAGCAAACTGAAACATTTGCTCGACCAGCTTCCCACCAGGCAAAAGGAAGTGATTTATCTCAAATTCTTTCAGGAAATGGACCGGTCACAGATCTCAGAGATCATGGACATTTCCCCGCAGACGGTCTCCAACCTGCTTCAGATCGCTATCAAGCAGCTGAAAAACTATTGGGGTGTCACACTTCCGATATTCTTCCTGATGCATTTGTTTATATAAAATAGCCTGTTAATCATATTGTTAGCTGGGTTTTATATTATTCTCAGAAAATATTTAAAAAAGTTTTGGTATCCGGCTCCCAGTTTTGTCTATAGCCATTCGGACGCAAGTACTGACATGGAACAATACAAAAATTTTGGGGTTGATGATTTTGTCTGGGATCCTTATTTCAGGCAATGGATTTTAGCACCAACAAGGGAGTCGAATAGCGAATGGAATGCCTGGCTGGCCGCGAACCCCGACTGTTCGGCCAGGGTATCTCAGGCAAGGCAGCTGGTCCTGGCACTTAAGGTCAGTGAAAAAGACCTGCCTGCCGGCGAAATCAGCGACGCTATCGCCCAGACAATAGGGCGGATGTCCAGATCTTCCGAAGAAGATGAATATACCTCAGTAACCCGCTTTTATCAGTCCTGGTGGTTCCGCATTGCGGCGTCACTCGTTTTTCTGCTTGCAATAGGCTGGACGGTGCGCATGTACCGCACTCCGACTGTCCAGGTTGCTGTAACCGAAGTGGTGCCCGATACGATACTACCTGCAGAGCCGGTTGTAACGATGGAAGAAAGGGTCAATACAGGCTCTGCGCCATTGACGATCAGGTTGTCGGACAAAAGCAAAATCACACTCAGCAAAGGAAGCAGGCTACGGTATCCAGCTACTTTCGAAACATCCCAAAGAGAAGTATACCTGACCGGCGAGGCCTTTTTTGACATTTCCAAAGATCCTGAACGCCCATTCATTGTGTATGCCAATGAGTTGGTAACGAAGGTTTTGGGGACCAGTTTTTTGATTAAAGCTTACCCTTCCAGCAGGGAAGTGACCGTGGAAGTGAAAACAGGGAGGGTTTCCGTATTTGCAAAATCCAACCGCCTTCATCCCGCCACACGCCGCGAAGCAGAAGGGGTGATCCTCTCGCCTAACCAGAAGTTAATTTTTGAACGTAACGAGGTCAGAATGGTAAAGACCCTGGTGGAGCGACCTTCGATCATTGTGTCGAAAGCCCGCATTCCGCAGTTTGAGTTCGAGGATACGCCTGTGAGCGAGGCATTTGGCGCAATTGCCAGGGCATATGGAATTGATATCCTTTTTGATGAAGAACTGCTGAGCGGATGTCCGTTGACGGCGACCCTCGAGAACCAGCCGCTCCACGACAAACTGTCGATCATATGCAAAGCGATCGAGGCCAATTATGAAATACTGGATGGTCAGATTGTGATTCACAGTAAAGGATGCAAGAACTAAAATGCCGTCACCATATCTAACTTAAACTGACAACATATACGAGAAAGGAACTCAACCAACCCCAAAAGAAAGAGCCGGCAATGTTCCCGCATCACCGGCTCCGGATTCTCCCCCTGAATGATTGGCGTCATGTATCCTCCGCAAAGGAGGCAGGGGTCTGTTTTGCCTGATTTCTACTTAACAAAACAATCAAATCTATGAAAAAAACTTTTATGTACCGTAAGGTACTGTTGTGGACGATGAGAATAACAGCTACCCAACTCATTTTTGCCCTGTTATTTATGGGGACCGGCTATGCACGTGAAGGAAATGCGCAATCGCTGCTGAGTCAGAAGATTTCTGTGAGCGCAAACGGAAGCGAGGTGAAGAAAGTATTGAGCCAGATTGAGAAGCAGGCGGATGTGCGGTTCGTTTTCAGTTCCAAGTTGATCAAATCTGCGCGAAAAGTTTCAGTTGAGGTTAATCAAAAGCCCTTGTACGAGGTGCTGGACAATGTGCTCACGCCTTTGAACCTGCATTACGAAGTTTCGGGCAAAATCATTATCCTGAAAAGAATAGGAAATTTCCCTGACGAAAAAGCACCGGATGGCGCTCCTAAAAAGAATATTTCGGGAAAGGTACTGGACGAAACGCAGCGTGGGCTACCTGGTGTGAGCGTGGTTTTGAAAGGCTCGCAGATCGGCGCTACAACTGATCCGGAAGGCTATTTTCAGCTTAATATCCCCGATGATACGAAAGCAGATGCCATGCTGGTTTTCAGCTTTGTGGGTTACACAAGCCAGGAATTGCCGATCGATGGCCAGACCGCATTCACCGTGAATATGGTACCTGAGGACAAAAGCCTGTCGGAAGTGGTGGTAGTTGGTTACGGAACGCAGAAAAAGGTGAACCTGACCGGCTCGGTTTCGGTAGTAACGTCGGAAGAGCTGACCAGAAGGCCGGTAGGCCAGACCTCTGCTGCATTGCAGGGGGTGGTTCCGGGACTTACGGTAACCCAGCGGTCGGGGCAGCCCGGACGTGACGGCGCGGGTCTTCGCATCAGGGGTGTAGGAACAACCGGAAATCCTGACCCACTGGTCATTGTCGACGGTGTAGAATCTGCCATTAACAACATTGATCCGAACGAAATTGAAAATATATCTATACTAAAAGATGCTTCTTCCGCAGCTATTTACGGCTCTCGCGCTGCAAACGGGGTGATTTTGATTACTACCAAGCGCGGTAGCGAAAAGGGAATGAGCGTCAACTACAATATGTACGCAGGCTGGCAGACGCCGACCGATACACCCGACAAAGTGAACGGGCTCGATCACATGAACCTGATCAACGAAGCATATACCAATACGGGAAGAAGCCCGCTGTATACCGAGCAATACATTCAGGATTACGTTACCAAAGGCCCAGCCGACAGGGACCAGTTCCCCGATACGGACTGGCAGAAAATGACCCTCAAAAACAGCGGTTTTATGCAAAGCCACTACATTGGGGTCAATGGCGGGAATGATAAAGTGAAGGTGCTCGGTTCGTTCAGCTATCTGGACCAGGACGGGATTATCCCGAACACGAACTTCAAACGCTATAACCTGCGGATCAACACGGACGCGAAGATCGGGAAGAAGCTGAGTACTTCCATGGACATCTTTCTGCGACGGACCGACCTGACGGAGCCTTCGTCGGGTGCCGGATATGTATTTCACTGGATGCGCCGCATTCCTGCAAACCAGGCGGGGATATTGTCTTCCGGCAAATACGGAGAAGGCTGGAATGGTGATCATCCGCTAGCGCGGGCAAAGGACGGTGGGCTAAACCAGGAATCTTCCCTGAGCTCTATTCTCAACCTTAACCTTACTTACAAACCCACTTCCTGGCTGACGGCGAACCTGATCTATGCCCCAAAGTTTAATCTGCCTTTCAACAAAAAATTCAACAATACCATACAAACCTACCGCTGGGACGGTTCACCCAGCTACGCGGTCCCTGCCAGGAATTCACTTTCACAAGGTTCGAGCCGGGAGTGGTACAACAACCTTCGCGCATTGGTAACTTTCGACAAAACCTTTCAGGGCGGCCACCAGCTGACCGTTTTGGGTGGTTTCCAGCGTGAAGACCAGCGCAATGCCTGGATTTCGGTTTACCGCGAAGTGTTTCTGCTGCCCGATTACCAGGAAATCAATGCAGGTAACCGTGAGAATGAGCTGACAGGCGGTTCTGCGGAACATTGGGCTTTGCAGTCTTACTTCGGAAGGCTGAACTACAATTTCAAAGAAAAGTATCTTTTAGAAGCGAATGCGCGCTACGACGGCTCATCGCGATTTGCGAAAGGCAATAAGTATGCAATCTTTCCTTCCTTTTCTGCCGGATGGAGGATTATTGAAGAGCCTTTTATGAGCGATCTTTCGCATGTAATTACGGATATGAAACTGAGGGCTTCCTGGGGAAAGCTGGGTAACCAGAACATCGGGCTTTATCCTTTTGCAGCTTTTATTGGTATCGGAAGCAGCAATTATATTTTTGACGGAAAAAACACGACCGGCGCTTCGCTCAACGAAATGGCGAACCCGGCGATCCGTTGGGAGTCCACGACCGCTACCAATTTCGGCCTTGACCTGACATTGTGGTCTAAATTGAATGTGACCGCCGAATATTACATGCGGCGGACCGACGATATCCTGCTCCGTCTGGATATTCCAACCATGATCGGCCTGACGGCACCATACCAGAATGCAGGCGTTGTGAGCAATAAGGGATGGGATATCTCAATGAGCTATCGCGACCGCGTCGGCGATTTCAGCTACAATGTATCGCTGAACTTCTCCGATGTTAAAAACAAGGTGGTCGATATGCGCGGCGTGAAGCGTTCTGGTTTGCAGGTGAACAACGAAGGTTACCCGATCGGCTCTTTCTATGGATATGTGGCCGATGGTTTTTTCCAGACGGAAACGGAGGTAAAGGAACATGCGAAGCAATTTGGTAATGTAGCGCCGGGCGATATTAAATACCGCGATCTCAATGGCGACGGCATTATCAACAACTTTGATCAGCAGGTAATCGGCAGCAATATCCCGCGGTACAATTACAGCGCGAACTTTGATTTTGGTTATAAGGGTATCGATCTGTCGGTTTTCCTGCAGGGAGTTGGAAAAGTGGATGGTTATCTGACCGGCCACGGTATTATGCCTTTTTTCGAAGGAAGCACCATTCAGGAAAGTCAGCGCGACAGCTGGCGGCCTGACAACACCGGCGCGGAGTTTCCACGGCTCGCTTTTAACGAAACGAACAATATTCAAAACTCTTCATTCTGGCTCAAAAACGCGGCTTATCTGCGGGTCAAGAATATACAACTGGCCTATACGATCCCACAATCGATCCTGAAAAACAAGATCCAGAAAATGCGCATTTATGCAAGCGGGCAGAACATGTTCACATTCGACAAATTCTGGCCTGGTTTCGACGTGGAGGCGCCGATAGGAAATGCAGGCTGGTACCCGCAAATGAAAGTGTATACAGTGGGAATAGATGTAAGGTTTTAGTATTTAAAAATTTTGACACAATGAAATTCACAAAATATATACTGTTCGTTTTTTGCTGTATCGCCGGCACTTCCTGCGACGATTATCTGGAAAGATTTCCACTCGACAACCCATCGGACGAAACTTTTCTCAGGACTGAGGCAGAGCTTGACCTTGCTGTGACGGGTGTTTATAATATGCTCTGGTTTGGCGGCGCAGGAGACGTCAACGGCCCGTTTTTTCATATGCTCGATGCTGCTACCGACATCGGCTGGGAGCGGAATACCAGTTCTCTCCAGAATCTTGGAATGGGTATTGCCAACGCAGATAATTCAACGATTTCCAGCTATTGGAGTGGTTTTTACCGCGGGATCGCACGGTGCAATTACATTCTTTCCAAAGCGGAACCGCTTGCCGCGATCGTACCGGAAGCCAAGTACAACCGTGTTCTTGCGGAGGTGCGGTTTTTCAGGGCTTACTATTATTCGCTGATCAACGAGCTCTACGGCGGCGTGCCGCTGCTGACCAGGCCGGTATTGCTGGGCGAAGCGCAGCTGCCGAGGAATACCAGGGATGAGGTGACCGATTTTATATTGGCGGAACTCGATGCGGCAATGCCTTCGCTGCTGGCCGAAACAGGTACTACCAATAAGGGCCGCGTCAACAAAGGGGCAGCCCTGGCATTGAAATCACGCGTGGCGCTTTACAACAAGCGCTGGGAAGTAGCTGCACAGGCTGCCTCGGAGCTGATGAAGCTCGGTACTTACGCGCTGCACAATAATTTTGGCCAGCTATTTCAATACGGCGGAAAGGATTCGAAGGAGATTATCTTCTCTGTCCAGTATATGAAAGGTACCAAAGTGCACAGCTTGCCAAGATTCTTTTTCTCGCGCATTGCCCTGGGGCATTCCAATAAAATCCCCGTGCAGGCGCTGGTGGATTCCTACGCTTGTACCGACGGATTGCCGATCGATAAATCGCCCCTTTTTGATCCTAAAAAGCCTTTCGCCAACCGTGACCCGAGGCTGACACAGACGGTGGTCCTGCCGCAAACGCGCTTCATCAATTACATGTTTGAAACGCACCCTGACAGCCTGATGACCTGGGATTATTCGACGACTCCCGCGCGCCGCGTGCAGAATGTGGAGGCGACGCATGCCTATGCGACCTTCTCCGGCTATTTGTGGCGCAAGTATGCGGACGCTACGGATTTTCCAGAAATCGACAACAGCGAACTGCCCCTGATCCTGTTCAGGTACGCCGAGGTATTGCTCAACTACGCCGAGGCTAAAATCGAACTGAACCAGATCGACGCTTCTGTTTATGAGGCGATTAACGCAGTTCGTCAGCGGGCAACCGTAAACATGCCGCCGGTTGCGGCCGGTAAAACGCAGGCAGAATTGCGGTCGGTCATTCGTTTTGAAAGGAAATCGGAATTTGCCGGTGAGGGTCTGAGGTTATTCGATATCCGTCGCTGGAACATCGGCGAGGATGTAATGAAGGGGCCGCTGAGAGGAAGGATACGGAATGCATTTTTGTCGAATGCGCCGCGCATTGATGAAAACGCGACGCCGCACTATGAGAATGTAACCAATGCGTCGCAAATGCGTGTAATTGAAACACGGGCGTATAGTAACGAGCGTGACAATCTTTGGCCGATCCCTCGGTTGGAAAGGGAAGTGAACCCAACCTTAACACAAAATCCAAACTATTAACCATCGGCGCAGGCAGAAAATCGACCTGCCTGCGCCTTTTTCAATTCATCCCTGACAATAGAAATCCTGTTTTTGATTCTTATTTAAATAAAAAGAAATGCTAACACTCAATATGCGTAAAATCCTGGCGCTGCCACTGGCCGTAGTAATGCTAACAGTACTGCCAGCTCAACGACCGCCGGTTCGAAATGCAACGAAAACGGTCGATATCTGCATTTATGGCGGAACTGCGGCCGGCGTGATCGCGGCTTATACAGCTAAAAAAATGGGCAAATCGGTTATGCTGATCGAGCCGGGCATGCACCTGGGAGGAATGACCTCCGGGGGGCTGGGGCAGACTGATATCGGTAATAAGTACGCTATTTCAGGATTATCACTCGATTTTTACAGAAGGTTGGGCAAGCATTACGGAAAATTTGAGCAATGGATTTTTGAGCCGAAAGTCGCCAAAAAGTATTTGCAGCAATACCTGGACGAGGCGGGGATTAAAGTCGATTACAACCACAGGATCGTTTCGGCAAGTAAGGATAACGGCACGATCAAATCGATCAGTCTGGAAAACAGTTTAAAACCTGACGCCACTACAAATGTCAGCGTTGAAGCGAAAATGTTCATCGACTGTTCCTACGAAGGCGACCTGATGGCGAAAGCAGGCGTTTCTTACGCAGTAGGCAGGGAAGCAAATTCGGAATATAATGAAACGATCAACGGCGTTCAGCTCATGGACGGTCACCAGCTTCCCAATGGTATTGATCCGTATAAAGTCCCCGGAAAGCCGGAAAGCGGCTTGTTGTGGGGTATTTCAAACGAAAAGCTGGCTGCTACCGGTAGTGGCGATAAAAAGGTGCAGGCCTATAATTACCGCATTTGCCTTACGTCTGACCCGGCCAACCAGGTACCGATTACAAGACCGGAAGGCTACGATTCCACGCATTACGAGCTGCTGGTAAGGCTCATGCAAAAGCAGCCAAACAGAAAAACGCTGAACGATTTCTTCATATGGAGCAAGATGCCCAACAACAAAACGGATATCAATAACCGTAACGGATTTTCGACGGACATGATCGGCATGAATTACGATTATCCCGACGGCAGCTACGAGGTGAGGGCACGCATCATCAAAGACCACGAAGTTTACACGAAAGGTCTTCTTTATTTCGTTGGCCACGATCCGCGTGTACCCGAGGAACTGCGCAACTCCATGCTGAAATGGGGATACCCGAAAGACGAATATACAGAAACCGGCAACTGGTCGCCGCAATTGTACATCCGGGAGGCGAGGAGAATGGTAGGAAGCTACGTGATGACGCAGGCGAACTGCGAAGGAAAGGAAAAAGTGAATGATGGGGTTGGGATGGCCGCCTACACCATGGATTCGCACAATATCCAGCGCATTATTGTGAATGGGAATACGAAAAATGAAGGTAATGTGGAAGTAGGCGGATTTGGGCCTTACCCGGTCTCGTATCGTTCTATTATCCCGAAAGAAACTGAATGCAAAAACCTGCTCGTACCGGTTTGTTTGTCTGCTACCCATATTGCTTACGGATCGATTCGGATGGAGCCGGTATTTATGGTTTTGTCCCAGTCTGCCGCAGCGGCTGCGGTGATGGCGATCGACGGAAAAGTGAGCGTACAGCAGGTTGATGCGCAGAAACTGATCAAAAAACTTGCCGCCGATCCGCTCGCGAATGGTTCGATCCAGCAATTGCTGGTTGATAATGAGGACCAGAGCAAGGTTAAAGTGACTGGTGATTGGAAAAGTGGTAAACGCGGTAGCTATGGGCCTTCTTTACTTTCATCAGATCCTCAAAACAAGGCACCTCAATCGGTAAGGTTCACGCCGGATGTGCCGAAGAGCGGTAAATATGCAGCCTACTTTTACTTTCCTAAGTTAGCCGGACTTTCTTCGCATTACCCGATTGTTGTTTCAAACGGAAAGACAACGAAGGATGTAAGTCTCAAAACCGCTGACATCGAGGTAGTAGGGCAGACTTCGGGCGAGTGGGTTTCACTGGGCACCTTCGATCTGCCCGCAGGTAAATCTGCTTATGTGGAAGTTTCGAATAAAAATGCCGACGGGCTGGTCCTGGCAGACGCCGTTTTGCTGGTCCCGGTTTCAAAATAGTTTCTTTTTCCTATAATCCTTACAATGCTGATGAAACAATTCTTTTCGCTCTTGCTGGCCGGTTTTTTGGCCAGTTGCCAGTCGGACGGTCAAAAAACCGATGAATATACCGCCGATGTGATCGTTTACGGTGGTACCTCCGGCGCTGTCACTGCCGCTGTTCAGGTGGTAAAACAAGGTAAGACTGTGCTCGTTGTGTCACCCGATAAACACCTGGGAGGACTGAGTTCCGGCGGGCTGGGCTTTACAGACACCGGAAATAAATCGGTGATCGGCGGACTTGCCCGCGAGTTTTACCACCGCGTTTATATGCACTACGACACGCCGGAAGCCTGGCAGTGGCAAAAAAAGGAGGAGTACGGCAATAAAGGCCAGGGAACCCCGGCCATGGACGGTGCAGACAGGACCATGTGGATCTTCGAACCCAAAGTTGCTGAAAAGGTTTTTGAGGATTTCGTGAAAGAAAACAATGTGAAGATCTACCGCGACGAGTGGCTCGACCGAGAAGGCGGGGTGACGAAAAAGGACGGTAAGATTGTCTCCATCAAAACGCTGAGCGGCAAGACATTTACAGGTAAAATGTTCATTGACGCAACCTATGAAGGTGATTTGATGGCAGCTGCCGACGTTAAATTTCACGTCGGAAGGGAAGCTAACAGTGTGTATGATGAGAAGTGGAATGGTATCCAGGCGGGCGTTTTTCAGCATGGACATTACTTTAAAAAGAATGTAAGTCCGTACAAAATTGAAGGCGACCCGAAAAGCGGTTTGCTGCCTTATGTTTCTGCTGAGAAAATTGGTAAAAATGGCGAGGGGGATAACAAGATCCAGGCTTACTGTTTCCGGATGTGTCTTTCAATGAACCCGGACAACCGCATTCCTTTCGAGAAGCCTGCGGGTTACGATCCTGCGAAATATGAGCTGCTGGCCCGGGTTTACAAGGCAGGCTGGACAGAAACTTTCGACAAATACGATCCGATCCCCAATAAAAAAACGGATACCAACAACCACGGCCCGTTCAGCACTGACTTCATCGGCCAGAACTACGACTATCCCGAGGCGACTTACGAGCGGAGAAAGCAGATCATCAAAGAGCACGAATTGTATCAGAAAGGTCTGATGTATTATCTGACCAATGATAAGAATGTACCCGAGGATGTGCGCAAGGAAATGTCGAAATGGGGACTTCCTAAGGACGAATTTAAAGATAATGGCGGCTGGCCGCATCAGTTGTATATCCGCGAGGCGCGTCGCATGATCGGGAAGGAAGTGATGACCGAGAACGAGACATTGGGTAAAAAAGCGGTGAATGAATCCGTAGGAATGGGTTCTTACTCGCTCGATGCGCATAATGCGCATCGGTATGTGAAGGAAGATGGTTTTGTGCAAAATGAGGGAGATATCGGCGTTCACCCCAAAACGCCTTACGCGATCTCCTACGGTTCGCTGGTCCCGAAAAAGGAGGAATGTGAGAATTTGCTGGTGCCTGTTTGTCTTTCCAGTTCGCACATTGCATTTGGATCGATACGAATGGAACCTGTCTTCATGATATTGGGACAAAGTGCAGCTTCCGCGGCGATATTGGCGATCGATAAGAATATTGCCGTGCAGGACGTCGATTATGCCCAATTGCGTGAGCAGCTTTTAAAGGATAAGCAAAGGCTTGAATATGTAGCGCCGGTGAAGTAACAGGCATCAAATCAGGCCCGCCTTTATCAACGGCGGGCCTTTTTAATGTGTATATCTTTACTCTTCATTTACAATCAATCGGAGGAAGCGCATCTGTTCAAATAATTAGTTGCTTCACTTGTAGGTTGTAATTTGAATTTTCTCATTCTCCACTGCTTTTCGCACACTTTCAAGATGTGCCTTGCCAAGCCGCGGCGCAAATGCGTTTTGCAACAGATGATTTTGATCCAGAAAGAAATATCGGGGGATAGCGTATATGCTGTAATGGTTTACAATTTCAGATTTGAGAGCACTTTGAACTAGGTATTGATTGTCCATAATATTTTCTTCTTCCACGGCCTTTTCCCACGATTTCTGGTCTTTATCAATTGACAAATAAATTAAATGTATTTTCTTGTCCGCCAAGAAAGCTTTACTCTCTTTGGATTCTTGTATGTCATACCGGCAAGGTGCGCACCAACTCGCCCAAAAGTCGACATATACACTTGTCATTTTATATTCATTCAGCACTTTCCTGAGCGTCATTTTCTCTTTGTCCCTGTACCTGATCAAAATTGTTTCGTCCAAAACCTTATCCGGAAATTGTTTATTCAAATAGCTGTACTCGATATATTTGCTTTCTAAATAATTGTGGTAGGTCGTGTCTTTGATTGTATCCAACGCGTTCTTAAAAACACTCTCAAAAATTTTAGAAGTGTCTGTCGATGATGCATTTGTCACATAGAAACCAATCAGTGAAGAGAGCAGGAAATCTCTTGCTTTACCTTTGGTATGCTGGTTTATATCTTTATGCAAAGCGCCGAAATTGGCACGGATATCGCTTGGCTTAGACTTGGATAATATGAATCTGCTACGTAAAAGATCTGTAAAATATTCGTAGTCAATCATTTTACTGTCACTCGTTTGCAAGTTGAGCAAGTCTTTAACATAGCCAGCCGATAACTTTGCTTGCGGGTTTTTTCGTAGTGGAGCTTCTAATAAAGATTGATATTGATAAGCCAACAATTTTGTTATCAGAGCTTTATTAATGGGTGCAGCGGAAGTGAAATTTTTTAAGAAATCACTCATTTTATTGTAAAAGTTGTCTACCCTCACTTGGTAATCCCCTTCATCAGAACCCAATGAAAATGAGGGTGCCTTAATTTTATTTATTTTTAAATAGTCATTCAATTCATTCAAGAATGTAGAGTTACCGGCATCCTTTCCGGAGAATGTGATCGTCTTATTTTTGCCATCGTTTAATATTGAAAATTGTTGATTGCTGCCAGGTGAAACAAATATTTTCCAGCTCTTTCTGTTTGCATAGAGGTTGAGGATTTGCGCATTTTCGATATTACATTTCAGAGTAAATTCATTGCGCTTATTTTTATATGATTTAGAAATAATAACGGGTTGATAAATATCTAAAAAAGGATTATTTTTTGATAAAACAACCTCATTGATTGTACTATCATTTGTCGTACCTGAGATAGTGACCAGAAAATCGGAACGCTGAGAAAATGCAGTGGTGGCGCATAGCCAAAGGAGAAATATATATCTTTTCATGACTTCTGGTCTTCGTTGCTATGAGCCAATTTAATCATAAGTCCCTGATAAATAATGTCTTTTTGTCGCTAATTTTAGATGAAAATAAATGTGTTAGCACACTGGAATACTTTTCAAGTAATTTCGTGAATTAAGAACAATTCCAACGCTTGTTGAAACCGATACGCGCGCAGGATCGAAAATATTAGCTAATATAGCGGCTCCAAATTCCTAAGGCCGTTTTCGATCGTTATGATAATCCAGAAGTACCTCGTTTCCCTTGTATTTACCGCGGGTTTTTTTAACAGCGCTTTCAGTCAGGTCGGTCCGGCGACGACCGTTTCCCCAACCGCCGGCAAAGAAATTTTTACTACTTATTGCGCTTCCTGTCATGCTTTGGAGGCGGAAGAAATAGGGCCGCGACTAGGCGGGGTAACCCGGATTTTCTCAGGCGACGAATTGGTTACCTTTATCAAAAACCCGAGTGCGGTTATTGATAGAGGTAACAAACGGGCCGCTGCGCTTGCACGCCGCTACAAAATGATCATGCCGCCTTTTGATTTTTTGAAAGACGAGGAGATCAAATCCATCATTGCTTACCTGGACGCTGAAACAAAATCGCTCGACCTGAAACCGCTCGCGGTAAATACGGAAGAAGCCGTAGCAAAGCCCGAACGGCTGGCCGCACCTGTTACTAAGTCAGGATTGAAGATCGAGCTGGAAGACTTTGTTACAATCCCTTTTTCGAGTGAGAAAATGCCTCGTACCCGTATTGCATTTACCCGCCCCGGCCCACAGGCCGACGGGTCGATATATGTGAGCGACCAGCGTGGGATCATTTACAAACTGCAGAACAAACAGATAAATACGTTTCTCGACATTCGTCCGCTGGTAGCTGATTTTATCAACGAGCCCGGCCTGGGTACCGGGCTAGGCAGCTTCGCATTTCACCCTGATTATTTACGTAATGGGTTGATTTACATTACCCATACCGAAACATTTAAAGGAAAGCCAGCCGACTACGAATTCAATGACACCATCAAAGTAGCAATGCAGTGGGTCGTTTCCGAATGGAAGATCAATGATGTAAAAAGTACGGTTTTCGAAGGTACGAGACGCGAATTGCTGCGTATCAATGTACCAGGCGCCGTTCACGGAATCCAGGAGATCGCTTTTCAGCCCGGGATAGACAAGAAACACCCGGATTACGGTTTACTGTATATCGGCATAGGCGACGGTTCTTCAACGATCAGCGGTTACCCGGAACTCTGTCACACATTGAAATCGCCGCTGGGAACAATTTTAAGAATCGATCCGCTGGGGAGAAACAGCCGGAATAAACAGTATGGAATTCCCAAAAGCAATCCATTTGTGACAAAAAAGGACCGAGATATCTACAAAGAGATTTACGCGTACGGTTTCCGTAACCCACACCGTATGACCTGGTATAATGGCAAGCTATTCTGCGCGGAAGTAAGTGAAGCCAACTTTGAGGAGATTAATGTGGTAGTGAAAGGGGGAGATTTCGGATGGAACATCCGCGAGGGGAATTACGGAATTTCCTTCAAAGACCTCAAAAATGTTTTTAAAATTGATAACCCTGATTCGCTTCAGTTTATCAAGCCATTTGCATTATACGATCATTATGACGGCAATGCGATCAGCGGCGGGCATGTGTATGACGGGAATATCGCCGCGCTCAAAAACAAGTATATTTTCGGGGATATTACATCGGGCAAGCTCTTTTACATCAATATGGATAAAAAACTGAGTGATCCGGCGATATATGAACTGGGTATTTCAGTGGAAGGAAAAAATAAAAGTTTGGTGGAAATAACCGGATCGAAACGGGTGGATGTCAGGATAGAATATGATCGGCTAACGAAGGAAATGTACATTATGACGAAACCCGACGGGAAAATCCGACGGATCAAAAATGCATTTGTTGAGGCGACCAAGTAAGTCATTGTCTTTTATTTAATTAAAAATATCGAAATGAAAATCAAGAGTTACGAGTTGTTTCAGGTGCCACCGAGGTGGTTATTTTTGAAGATTGAAACGGATGAAGGCATTGTGGGCTGGGGCGAACCAGTGATAGAAGGCAAGGCGGCGACGGTGAAAGCAGCTGTGATCGAGCTGATGGATACGCTGATCGGAAAAGACCCGATGGACATTGAAGGGCATTGGAATACGATGTACCGGGGCGGGTTTTACCGCGGCGGCCCGATCCTGATGAGCGCGATCGCAGGGATTGACCAGGCACTTTGGGATATCAAGGGTAAATTTTTCAATGCGCCGGTGTACGAACTGCTGGGCGGAAAGTGCCGGGACAAGATCAAGGTGTACTCGTGGATCGGTGGCGACAGGCCGGCTGATGTAGCGAGTGCAGCCAAACTGGCATTGGACAGCGGTTTCAAGGCGATTAAAATGAATGCGACCGATGAGATGCAGTATATCGATTCGTACGAAAAAATAGACCTGGTGCTGCTCCGCGTGGCCTCAATCCGCGAGGCGGTAGGGTACGGGCTCGAAATTGGCGTAGATTTCCACGGAAGGCTGCACAAACCGATGGCGAAAGTGCTGGCCAAGGAGCTCGAACAGTTCCGCCCGATGTTTATAGAAGAGCCTGTGCTGCCGGAAAACAACGAGGCGCTGCGAGAAATTGCGAACCACACCTGCATTCCGATCGCAACCGGCGAAAGGATGTTCAGTCGCTGGGATTTCAAGAACCTCCTGACCCAGGGCTACGCCGACATTATCCAGCCCGACCTGTCGCACGCGGGTGGCATCACCGAATGCAAAAAGATACTTTCTATGGCCGAGGCTTTCGACGTCGCAGCCGCTCCGCATTGTCCGCTCGGGCCGATCGCGCTGGCCGCCTGTTTGCAGGTCGATGCTACCTGTCACAATGCATTTATTCAGGAGCAGAGTCTTGGCATTCACTATAACCAGGGGAACGATCTGATGGATTATCTGTCAGACAAATCGGTGTTCAGTTACGAAACCGGCTTTGTTAATATTCCTTCCGGCCCTGGCCTGGGGATTCAGGTCGATGAGGATCAGGTCCGCAGAATGGCAGCCGTAGGTCACAACTGGAAAAATCCGCTCTGGCAGCACGAAGACGGCAGCGCGGCCGAGTGGTAAGCAATTGCCAATGCCGGTGACAACACCAACAATGGCGAAGCGGCTGCCTATGCCGGTATTGTCACCGGCGGACCTTCCGCCTATGCCGGTGTTGTCACCGGCATAGGTTGCGACCGGGCGGCTGGCAAGTTGTTGGTGACAACACCAACAATGGCTTCCTATGCCGGTGTTGTCACCGGCAACCGTTGCGACCGGGCAACTGGCATGTTGTTGGTGACAACACCAACAATGGCGGCAGTGCCGGTGTTGTCACCGGCGGGCAGCACAGCAATTTTAACATTGGTTTATCAATTGAATGAAAGAGATGAAGTTTAATGCACTTGTATTTGCACTGTTATCGCTTCTTTTTAGTATCAAATCGAATGCGCAGAAAGTGCCTCCTGGTCCGGTGATCACTTATCGCAACCCGGTTATTGCCGGCGATTTCGCCGATCCTTCTGTGATACGGGTCGGGGATACTTATTATGCAGCGGGCACGTCCTCAGAATGGGGACCTGCTTATCCGATTTATACTTCTAAAAATCTGGTCGACTGGGAGTACGTGGGTCCGGTTTTTAACGAGCTGCCGAAGTGGACCATGGGCAGTTACTGGGCGCCTGAACTGTTTTTTCGCAACGGTACTTTTTATGTCTATTACACCGCACGCAGAAAATCGGACAAAAAATCGTTTATCGGCGTAGCGAGTACAAAAGATCTGAAAAAGGGCTTCAAGGATCACGGCGTCATTATCGAGTGGACCAATGAAGCGATCGATGCGTTTATCGTGGAAGATAAGGACCAACTTTTTATAACCTGGAAAGCGTACGGGCTCGACAAGGACAGGGGAATCGAAATACTCGGCGCCGAACTTTCTGCTGACGGTCTGAAAATGACCGGCAAAGAGTTCACCATGATCAAAGCCGATCCGGGAGGATGGGAAAATGGTGGGGCGGAAGGTCAGGCCATATTTAAACGTGGTAATTACTGGTATATGCTCTATTCCGGAAATGCCTGCTGCGGCGAAAATTGCGACTATCAGGTTGGTTTTGCAAGAGCAGAAAACCTGAAAGGCCCATGGACCAAGTACAGGGGTAATCCTGTACTTTTCGGGGATGATACTTGGAAGTGCCCGGGACATGGTACGGTGGTCGTAACTGCTGATAAGCGTTATTTCTATCTGCACCATGCCTATAGTGGTATGGGCTTTACATTCACAGGCAGGCAAGGAGTTTTGAGTGAACTGATCTGGGACGAAACCTCGAAATGGCCGTCTTTCCGGTATGGAAAAACAACCCCGGCGCAAGCAGAGGCACCATCAGGTGCCACAATGCTCACTAATCCAAGCTTTTCACTTGATTATGACCGGGACACTTTGCAGGCTCCCTGGGTTTACGATGTTCATTTCCCCAGGCCGGTGTATGCCATAGATCGGGGCGCGCTTCGTATTGAAAACAGTGCCACGCATGCAGCCGGCAATTTTTTGGGTTTGGTGTTGAAAAACGGGAATTATACTTTTTCAGCGGAGATGCGGCTGAATGAGCTGATGCAGAATATTGTACTTTACGGCGATTCTGAAAATGCTGTCGGACTGGGCGTGCAGGAGGAACTGGTGGAGCTGTGGCAGATCAGGGACGGAAAACGAGAAGTGATCAGATCGCAGCAGATACCTGATCGGTATAAGAATATGAATCTGAAAGTAAGGAGTCAATTTGGCCGGTTTTATGAATTCAGCTGGGAAATAAAGGGGCAAAAAGTCGATTCGCTTACCAATACTGTCAAAGTAGAGGTGCCGTGGCTGCCGCGCTGGGACCGTGCGCCGCGCGTGGGCGTGAACGTGTCTGGTAATGGCAACGGAAAAAGCGAAATCAATGCGATCAGGATGAAATATGATTGATTCGGGTATGCACCGGACCAGGACTAGTTCGCATCGTTGAGGGTGTGCCGGAGCTGCCAGCTCGATTTAAGGTCATGTATTTCATTCTGTTGCGCCGATTTGATCGAAGCCAGTTTTGCTTCAATCCTTTCATTGAGGGTTCGCATTTCCCTGATGTGCCTCATTTGAATAAAAATGCGTTTCAAAAATCCCGGTCCGTTATCGCCGGTGTTGATCTGTTCTTTATGAAGGAGTTTTAACGCTTTTCTTTGTTCCTGGAAGTTCGCTGACTGTCTGGTGATTTCCTGTGAATGCTCCCTCAAAAGACATATATATTCCTGACGATAGTAAGGATTCTGATGCATATTTCAAATCAGGTTAGGTAGTAATGGCCTGAAATTCGAAATATTTTGTGTCCGAAAGTAAACCAGGGACAACTAGTTTAGAGAAAACTTATTTAACGGTTTTTTGAGGGTGTAATTTGAGTTAAAAAATAGCTAATGCCTTACGATGAAAAATTGAATGACCGGGTCAGGGAAATATTGGCCGATTTGCCCGATGTAATTGAATAGTACATGTTCGGGGGGCGTCTGTTTCATGGTAAATGGCAAAATGTGCATCGGGGTGATGGGAGCGTGTGTGCTGACCGCTATTATTTTGCCATCTTATCCAGGATCGACCGCACTTTGTTATAATACGGCTCTGCCAGTTTACTCGGCTTGATATCCCAGCCCCGGTCGTAATTGACAATACAGGAATCAATGAAGCTATTGGTGCTTTCGCGGATGGTAGGGTCGAGAATGGACAGTTTGGAAATGCGTCCCTTTTCTATTCCTGACCGGGAAGGTTCTTTCAGGATGAGTGCCGAAAATTCGTAGCGGTCTACGACCCCGGATATCCAGAATGCGCCCCGGTTGAGCGGATCGCCCGTTTTTTCGGTAATTTCAGCGTGGATTTCTTTTTCCGCAGGAATGCCCACGTCTGTCTTTTGCTTTTTGAGATATTCGTCGATCGCCCTGGTCACATGTTCGATCGGATCGGAGCCGTCGAAGGCGCTCAGGTCGCCCAGTTTCCTGATTTGCTGATCATTTAATCGAATACTTTTACGCAACACTTTCCGCATGTCTGGCTAATTTCTTGGCTTGATATCAAAAATACGCAGCTTCGCAGAGGTTATTTCAGCCGGCTACCGATTTGCGTGCAGAAGTATAAAATTTGTATTTATTCTTAGTATAGATTGAAGGAAAAGCGCCAGGTTCCCGCTTTGATTTTCCTCGTTTGTTACGTCCTTATTTAGAATGTTAATAAAAAAACAATAGGTGAAGTCTATACGGTGTCGCCAAAAAATCCGTTATTTACTATGAAAGGCTTCCTGTGCAGATTAGGCTTATAACTTCTCTCTCCAATGGTCATTCGACCAGTTAGTTCTAACCCTCATCTGAATCAATTCAATGCAGCCCAAAGAAAGAATCAAATTCACCCCAAAGGTCAAAAGCCAGTTTTTCCCTACTTTAAAAAGCAGGATTGAAGATTATTTTGTGGCCAACGAAATTTCCCGCCACGCCAACGGGACGATGGTGGTAAAAACAATTGCTTTACTCGCACTTTACATTCTTCCGTTCGCAGCGCTGATGCTGTTCACTCCGCCGTTTTGGGTCAGCCTCTTCTTCTGGTTCTTCATGGGCCTGGGTATTTCCGGGATCGGGATGAGTATCATGCACGACGCGAATCATGGGGCTTATTCAATGAGACCCTGGGTGAACAAATGGCTGGGCTATACGATCTACCTCGCCGGCGCCGGAGTTACCAACTGGAAATTACAGCATAATGTGCTTCACCATACGTATACCAACATTGCTTCACTCGATGAAGATATCCGTGACCGGGGTGTTGTGAAACTTTCGCCGCATGCCACAACCGGAGCCTTGCACCGGTTCCAGTGGTTTTATGCATTCGGTTTTTACGGAATACTGACTTTATACTGGGTCACTTTCAAGGATTTTATACAGTATTATGAATTTATCAAGTCCGGGGTCAACCGCCAGAGCAAAAAGGAAAACAACAGCCTGTTGATGGGATTGATCGCAATGAAACTGGCATATTTCATGGTATTGTTCGGCTTACCGATTTTTGTGGCCGGGATTCCTTTTTTACATGTGCTCGCAGGTTTTTGCGTGATGCATATTACTTCCGGACTCGTACTGACAGTCGTGTTTCAGCTGGCGCATTCGGTGGAAGGTACTAATTATCCGGTGGCTAATAGTCAGGGAAACATTGAAAAGGACTGGGCGGTCCATCAGCTGGAAACGACGGTCAATTTTGCTCCTCGGAACCGTATTTTGACCTGGTTTTTGGGGGGATTGAATTTTCAGATCGAGCATCATCTGTTCCCCAAGATCTGTCACGTTCACTATCCTAAAATTGCGGTTATCGTGAAGCAGACGGCCGAAGAGTTCGATCTGCCTTACCTGGAAAATGAATCATTTACCGCTGCTTTAAAATCACATATTTCCAGCCTCCGCCGGTTCGGTATGCCATCTATTAACGAGGCGATCGGTTAATTTTTCTGGCTAATATTATCGGGCTGTTTTCTTCGACTGGGCCTCGATGATCAGTTGCAGATCTGCACTTTCCTCGGTCACATGCGCGTAAGTTCCCTGACCCAGCTGACTGAGTTTTTTGAGCTTTTGCCCGGTATGCGCATGCCTCCCAAATGTGAAAACCGTCAGGTACAAATCCTGTCGCGCATTTTGTTCGATCATTTGCATCACCTCATCGCTCACCGGAAATTCGCCGTCGGTAGCCAGGACAATCCGGTTATTACCGCCCCGGATATAGCTTTTATTGGCTGTTTTGTAAGCCAGCCGAAGTCCTTCATTTCCGTCCGTATCGCCGTCGGATTGCAACAGATCGATCATTCGGGCAATTTCAGTCGCTTTGGAGCCCGAAGTCGGTTTCAGTACTACCCTCGCTTTGCCGGAATACAATACGATCGTGATCTGGTCCTCCGGCCGCAAAAGTGTGAGGAGTGATTTAATCGAACGTTTCAAAAGGGGCATTTTGAAAGGAGAGTTCATCGACGAAGAGACATCGAGCAGCAGGATCATGTTATTTGCCGCAAAACCTTCCAGCGAGCGGGTGACATTTTGCTGCGCATTTCGCTCAATAAATACCGTATCTACTCTTAGGCGCTCCACATAAACGGTATCCCGCTGACTTTCGATTATGGTATTGTTTTCGAAGGTAACCTCTTTGTCATCGTTTCGTGGGGATGCAACTTGTGCCACAACAGGATCGGCAACTGGCTTCTTTTCAGCCACATCAGCAGGTGTTTTACTTTTTTCGGCGGGTTTTTCAGGGCGTTTTTCAGCGGGCTTTTCGGTGCCTTTTTCTGCGGATAATCGCCGGAAAGCAAACAAATCCGGCTGGTTGACTGCTTTCAGTAAATCTGCATTGGCAAGCTCCACAAATTTGTTATAGAGGTACACCAGCTCGCCATTATAGAGGTAATAGAACGATTGGTAAGGGTGATTGGAGAAACCATTTGAGACCGGTTTCAACTTTTGAGACATTACTGAAAAACGCAGGGAATTGGCGGCCAGGTCTTCATAGGGTGTGTAGGGGCAAAGCCCATTGCTGCGGCCATATCGCTGCAAGCCCTTCATATTCTTGTATTCGTCGGCAATAAGTTGTTTTGCACCTGCTTCCACACCGGAGGTTTCAGGCAATTTGTCAGACTTGCCTCCCAGATATGACCTGATCCCGAACAAAATATCTTTATCCCCGTCCAGCGTCTGCAACAATGCATTACCCGAAACATACCAGGAGCTGGCGGGATTGGCATTAGGGAAGCTCTCGTGAATACGCCGGATATCCCTGTAAAGCTGCTCTTTTTTTTGATCGAAAATTTCAAAAAGCATTGCATACCGGTCCAAAATTGCATCCGATCGTTTGAGCTGGTCTTTCAAATAGCGCTTTTCGGAGGTGTAGTTGACGAGCTCAATGCTCAATCCATCCATTTCCTTTAATATATGGAGCAATACTTCTGCCTGTGCAACAACAGGCGCACGGTAAGCCTGGGGGATGGTTTCGGCAGCGTTGGAAAGCAACTGATAGGCAGATAGCGGCAGCTTGAAGTCAGCATGCGAATAGGTGAGATCGGCTCGTTTTGCAGCACGCTCGGGATCCCGATAATATTCTGCGGAGGATTGGTAGTTGCGTGTCAATAATTGCAGCAAATGCATTTGCCTGAGCGATTCGTTGATGAAATCGATGTAGCCGTTTAATGTCCGGACAGTGGCTTTTTCTGCTGGTGCCTTCGCGCGGCTGACTGATAACGCGGGAACCGGCTGATCCTTAAAAGGTTTCGTTTTCTGATTCTGATCACGCTCATCCTGAGTCGGTTCGGGGGTTATTACAGGACTGTCTGACGGGTAAGTGAGCAATTTTTTCAGCGACTTGCTGTAATTGACAAATGACTTTTGCATTACCAGCAAATCCTGATTGAAATATTGCAGCAGGGAAACATAGACGCTATTGCCATGCTTCGCGGATTGTTTTGCAGCGAAATTGTGGTCATCCAGCGCGCGCCGCTTGACATCCTGCATGGACGCGATCGCATTTTTAAAGTCACCCACGGCGCTCGAAGCAGGGTAGGGCAGTTTTTCCTGCGCTTTTCCGAAGCTGGCAAGCCATTTTTCGTCGGAGAGCATACTCCTTTGTATGCGTGCAACCGGCCAGTCAGCCTTTGTGCCTTCGTTCAGATAATAGGGAAGTGAATCCAGCAAGGCCTGCTGACTGGCTATAACCTGCTCCATTTCCCGCTCAGTGCTCAAAAAAGGATCGGCCGATTTGTAGGGCTGATTTTTGCGGTAGGATTGCAGAATTTTCTTATAGAAATCATTTTTTTCGTTCCTGAAAACAGTGAAAAGCGACGCTATCTTCGCCACGTGGGCATCGGATTGTTTGAACTGGTCACTTTCATAAGTATTCAGCCTGACATAGGTTTCGAGTGTCTTTGCAGCTTCGTCCAGTTCGTTCAGGGTTTTCCAAATCTTCCCGGTTTCTGCGTTCAGCTCTTGTCTCGAGACGGGATCGAGGCCTTTACCTTCCAGGCATGTTTTATAATAGTATTCTTCCAGCGGGCCTGAGGAAGGCAACCGGAGTCCGAAACCGGGTTTTCGACGATAAGCGTCCACCTCCGACTGGTATTTCCGGAGCATATCGAAGCGCTCGGTAACTACTTTGGAACAATGGCTCAGAAAGTCTACATAGTGATTGAGGGCAGTAGGCGCTGCCTCCTGCTGCGCCATTGCGTGGTAGGAACTGAATGGAAGGAAAAACATGATAAGAAAAGAAAATTTCATAGTGTGACTTGGTGAAGGCCTGATTCTGAGTACATTTTCAAAGTTCGTGATTTGTCTTTAATACTCGATAGTATTTAGCCGGACACGCCGCGCGGATTAGTAAACGGTTTTTCATCCGGCAGATCTGGGTCAAAAGGAAAATTGACATCGGCTGATCAGTATTTTATTTATACTTGCAGCTTGTCCTTGTCTAACCCTAAAACTTGCACAACCATGCTTCGGACCGCTCTGTTATTCCTTTTCCAGATACTGCTTACAGCCGCTCACGCACAGTCCCTTAATGTGCTTTCGGCCGCCGAAAAGAAGGACGGCTGGAAATTGCTTTTTGACGGAAAAAATCTGAAAGGCTGGCATGCCTATAATGGCAAAACACCCGGCTCGGCCTGGATTGTCGAAGACGGCGCCGTGAAACTGAATGTGCCGGAAAGGGCGGGTAACAAGGCGAAAAACGGCGGGGATATTGTCTCGGACGAAATGGTTACCGGCGATTTTGAATTCAAGGCGGAATGGAAAGTAAGCAAGTACGCCAACAGCGGGATTTTCTTTTTTGTTGATGAAAGCCCGAAAAACAAAAATATGCACGATACCGGGCTGGAATTGCAGGTTATCGATGATAAAATCTATGAAGGTGCCAAAGAAAATACACACCGGGCGAGCGATTTTTTCGGGATCGCCAATGCCCGGCTCCGCGAAGGAAATCCGCAGGGAGAGTGGAACAAAATTCATTTCATCGTCAAGAAAGGCAAGCTTACCGTTTATCAAAACGAATTTATGGTCCAGGAACACGACCTGGGCGGCTCCAACTGGAAGCAAAGGGTGGCCAACAGCGGATTGAAGGCAGCGCCGATCGGCAAAGGCGTTTACAAAGGCCGGTTCGGATTGCAGGATTGGGGAAGTACAGTCTGGTACAGGAACATTAAGCTGCGCAAATTGTAAGTTTTCTCGAAAAAAGTCGGCGGAAAGGCAGCGGGAAGTCAGTAACTTGTGTCTGATTAGTTGTAAGCTTAGTCACGTTCCCATGTATAGGATATTACCATTTTGTTTTTTGTTACTTATTTTATTTTCCGGCTGTGATGACGATACGCCCGAAAAGAACGGAGAGGTTGAAAAAGCGCTGATCGCCAATAAAGATAATTTTCTCAAAGGACTAAATGCCACCGACCGGTTCTGGCGATTTGAAACCCTGACAATCCAGTATCGCGATTCGAGTTCGAAAATTAATTTTCATGATACCGCCATCACAGCCATTCCATGGGAAGTCCTCGACGGACCTGTGCACAATATCAGCCTGCGTTTTTATGGCAGTTCGGTGAAGGAAACCATCAGTTCAGGGCCTTATGGAGATGTGGATTACCCGACCAACCGAACCATGTGGTCGACCGTTATGGGGCTTACCGAAGACGGAACCTGCGGCTGGGACGAGCAGAAGCAGACGGTCACTATGGTAGTTCCGGGCAGTATAAGATCGATCATTCGCGCGGCTTCCCAAAAAAGGTTTATGCCACTTAACGCCCACCTGGAAAGCGTTCAGCCTTTGCTGTACACTTCATTGAGTGACGCCTTGCAGGCAGCATCTCCCGAACGTGTCAGTGTGGTTTTGTATGAAGAGAATTCGCAGTTGGGAAAAGTGAAATATACCCTCTCTTTACGGGGAGCATGGATCAGGGAGACTACCCCGGGAGGCAGGCAGGCATTTCACAAAGTGACGTATTGATTTCAGTTAAAATAGTATGAACCGCAGACTTGTACGTAAAACTCTCCCTGCACACACCTTTCAATACAGTGTCCTGGCAGCCCTTGGCTGTATGCTTTTCCTGTTTGGATGCAATAGCGTTGTGGAGCCGAATGAACCTCCTGTACTATCGGAGATACCCGAAAAAGTGGTGAAAATGTTTAGTACCCGCTTCCCGAATGCTACTGAGACAACAATCAGGATCGTTGAAAAGGACCGGCTTTGGGAGGTAAATTACAAAGTGGATGATCAGCGCTTTTACGCCGGAATGGATTCGAACAGAATACTAAGACGTTCAAGGCTGATTGCGGGCTCGATACCCGATTCGGTCCAACAGTACGTCAATGCTGCGCCTGCGACAGGGGTTATGATTTCAAATTATCAGGAAGAGGTGGAATCATTTCACAGGAACTATAACATGTACACTGCCAGGTACAGGTCTCAGGATAAGGAATACCTGATGGGCTGGGTTGCGGGGAGCCGCTCGTATATGATTCGAAGCGAACCTTTTTACAAATTTGAATATCCCATCAATTCGAGAGCTGACTTGCCGGCTAACATTCTTGCGGTAATTGATTCCGAGCAATTCATTCACGTTGGAGGGCTTGTTTTTATCAATGAAAAAAATGAAAGAAGGTATCAGGTCAGCGCTTCAAACGGGGATGGAATGCCAGGTGGTGACTATGTGTTTGACAAGGACGGGAATTTGATTTCAACGAATTACAAACCGGCTAAAACTTTCGCAAGCGCCAATGAAGTACCCGAGAGCGTAAGGCAATATCTGGACCGACTGAATGCTCAAGGAGGGTTTACTTTTCAGCTGGGTTATCAGATGCGGATTAACAACGGATATTGGATTTACCTAAGTAACTCAAATCGGCAAACTCTGGAAGTAATATTGGACCAAAATGCAAAGGAATTAGAGACAGTCCACACTAAATACATAGATTGAATAACCGACTCAACATCCCGATCCAAATTATAAAATAATTCAATGAGGCTTTTCAAGAGCAGGAAATACAGCTCGCTGGAAGAACTGGTCAAAGCCTGTCAAAGGCAGGATCCCAGCGCGCAGACTGCTTTTTACGATCTGTACAAATCGAAGCTGCTAGGTATTTGCTTTCGTTATGCGAAAACGGGCGCCGAAGCAGAGGATATTTTCCAGGAGGCCCTGATCAGGGTATTTAAAAATCTCGGCGAGTTGAAGGATATTAATATGGTAGCAAGTTGGGTAAAATCGATCGTGATCCGGACCGCTATCAATTATTATAACCGCACTACAAAGAAGGAGCAGCTCAATTCCTGTGTGGAAGATGTATTGATAGAGTTCAGATCGGAGGAACACGAACGGATTATCAACCAAATGGACATGGAAGTCCTGCTGAATGTCATCAACAGCCTGCCCGACGGTTACAGAATGGTGGTTAACCTTTATCTGATCGACGGTTTTTCGCACAAAGAGATCGGCGACTTTTTGCAGATCACGGAAAGCACCTCGCGTTCCCAGTTTTTCAAGGGAAGGAATTTACTGATCAAAAAATTAGAACAACAAGGAATTACGCAATATGAAATCTCCTGAGGACCATATAGATGACGGATTGCGCGACGCTTTAAAACGAAGGTTTGACGACTTCGAAATGAAGCCGGACCCATCGTTGAAAAAGAATATTTTCACAGAATTGAAAATATGGCAGAAAGACAACAATTTTCAAAGGAACTGGATCATTGGTCTTACACTTGTACTTTTTTTGACCGGAGCCTTTTTTTACCGCACAACCCGGGATTCGGTCGCCAAACAAATACCGTCCGGCCGGTTAGTTTCCGTACATTCGAAAGTTTCGACTAAATCCGGATTGGAAGAGGCGGCAGTCGATGCGAAGGGTATTAATACAAATGAAGTCGCGCCCGCGGGGCCGGTGAGGTTGGTGATAGAGAAAAGTAAGGCGGTTTCGCTGAAAAAAGTAAAGGCGGAATTAAGCCGGTCCGTTGAGGCAACAGTCGATTTACAGGAAGCTGATGAAAAAAGCCCGGATGAATTGATAGGGACTGGGCAAGCGGAAGAAAGGACGGAAGTAATCCTGGACAATGACTTTGTGCTCCTCGACAACCTGCCTGCTCACTTCAACAACCTGGAAATGCCTGTACCGAAGCCTGGTACAGCGGAGGTTTCAAATAAAGAAAGACCGAATATTACAGGCCGCGGCTGGACAATCCTGGCTGGGGTTACACCTGTTAAAACCTTCCAGGTACTGAATGTGATCTCGAATCCCGGTTTTATTTACCAAAATTTCCGATTCCCCAGCTCTGCTTCGCTGGAAACGCTGGGCTTTAAAGCGAACGCAGGAATTGCTAACAATGGATTTGAATTTGTGGTCAGCTTTTCACAATACAAACAGTCGGTTCGCTACGAAAAGGCCGGTAACGAGTTTGAAGTTGTGCCCGGAAGCGCCAACGACGCCAAAATCAGGCGAAAATTTAGTACAATCGACTCTGACCGGGTCTTGAAGCTGGCAGGGATTGGCGTGCGGAAACAATTTGTGCCACGGGCCCCGGCTTTTCGCGATTTTTATGCGGTTCTCGGTACCGAATTCAGCCGTGAACTGACACAGGGAAGCAATATGGTTTGGCTCAATGCAGGAATCGGGCGACAAGTGGGAATTGGTAGAAACACAACGTTGCAAATTGGCCCTTACCTTGAATATGGTTTCACAAAGTTCCTGAGCGCAGAAGGTGCATTTCAGGTGAAACCCTATCAGGTAGGGTTGTCGGTGATATTAAAAAACAAGTTTCTCAAATAATATGGCACATTTCCGGCTGGCAGCCGGTTTTTCCAAGTAGTCTTAACCCAATGTTTGCTTAAATATCCAAAGAAGTTTTTCAGATAAACTGTAACTGATCAGGATATGATGGCAAGAATGCTGTTTGCCACAACCGCGCTGATTTTCGCCCTGGCGCTCACATTCCGGCAATCGGACACTCGTAAGGACTGGCCGGAGTACAACGGCGACGGCGCGCGGAGCCACTACTCACCGTTGCAACAAATACATCCCGGAAATCTGAGCAAATTAAAAGTTGCCTGGACTTATGCTTCAGGTGGTGCAGACACGACACAGAGCCGCAGCCAGATGCAATGTAATCCGATCATTGTGGATGGTATATTATTTGGCGTATCGGCTGATATACAAGTTTTTGCGCTGGAAGCGGGTACCGGAAGGCAACTTTGGAAATCCAGTCTGACAGATGTGGGCGGAACGTTAAGTCGCGGTGTAAGTTACTGGTCTGAGGGGAAAGACAGGCGGATTTTCTTTGGTGCGGGTAAATGGCTGCACGCCCTGGACGCGGGCACGGGACAACTGATAGAAACATTCGGCGAAAAAGGCCGCATTGATCTGAAAACGGGTATAGACCGGCCGGGCGCAGATGATTATGTGACAGCCAACACACCGAATACGATTTTCAAAAACCTGATTATAACGGGTTCCAGGTTGTCGGAAGGCGAAACGGCGCTGCTGGGTGATATCCGCGCATTCGATACTAGAACTGGCAAGCTGGTCTGGACATTTCGCACAATCCCGCAGGCAGGCGAGGCCGGTTATGAAACGTGGTTGCCTGGTAATCCGCGGGAAAGGCTGGGCGGTGCAAATGCCTGGATGGGTATGGCCATCGACCGGCAGCGTGGCATCATTTATGCCCCAACCGGCTCCGCCGCATATGATTTTTACGGAGGCAACAGGATCGGTGATAACCTGTATGCAAACTGCCTGCTGGCGCTTGATGCCGCTACCGGCAAAAAACTGTGGCATTATCAGCTCGTTCATCATGATGTATGGGACCGTGACCCGCCCGCTCCGCCGAATTTGCTTACAATCACGCGAAATGGCAGAAAGATAGATGTGGTAAGCATTATCACTAAGCAGGGACACATATTTGTATTCGACAGGGTTACCGGCAAACCCATCTTCCCCATTAAGGAAACGGCATTCCCTCAGGAGGCGGTGGCCGGTGAAAAAGTTAGCCAAACGCAGCCTATCCCGCAGCTTCCCGTCCCGTTTACGCGGCAGGGTTTTACCGAAAAGGATTTGAATGCATTCGTGGCCGACAGGGATTCACTGACAAAAGTGATCCGCAAAGCAAGAACCGGACAACCCTATATTCCGATTACGGAGACATTAACCATATTTTTTCCCGGCACTGACGGGGGAGCGCAATGGGGCGGGGCGGCAACTGACCCGGATGGAATCATGTATATCCCGGCCAAGGAAATTCCGGTGTACACTACACTTATTCCGAGAAAGAAGGTTGCGGCAAATGATGGTAAAGCTTCGCCGGGTAAGCGTTTGTACAGCCTGTACTGCGCAGCCTGTCACGGTGCTGATCAGAAGGGCAATCATGATGGTTCGTACCCTTCGCTGCTGCAACTTGGCAACCGGCTGAAACAGGATCAGGCGAAGGAAATATTGCTGAAAGGCAGAGGAATGATGCCTTCGTTTTCGCATATATCCGAGGCGGAAAGAGACGCCGTCGTGGATTTTTTATTTGACCAAAAAACCGAGGGTAATGTCGCTATATCTCAAAAACTGACCATTCCCTATCAGCATACAGGTTATAATCGCTGGTACGATAAAAATGGCTACCCGATCAGCGCACCGCCCTGGGGCACGTTGACCGCCGTAGACCTTAACACAGGGCAGAGGCGCTGGCAGGTACCGCTGGGTGAATATCCCGAACTGATCAAAAAAGGGCTGCCGCCTACCGGTACCGACAACTACGGAGGCCCGCTGGTAACTGCAGGCGGCCTGATTTTCGTGGCCGCCAGCAGGGACGAGAAAATCCGTGCATTCGATAAAAAAACAGGTAAAGTGCTGTGGGAGAGCCAGCTTCCCGCTGCGGGTTATGCGTCGCCGAGTACGTATGTTGTGAACGGGCGGCAATATGTCGTGATCGCCTGCGGTGGAGGAAAGCTTAAAACAAAGTCGGGAGATAAGTATGTGGCTTTCAGCGTAGAAGAGTAAATGTGCTGATTATAATCCGGTAATGGTATATTGGATGGTGGTTGTATAGGTTTTCACCGGAAGAGTTACCGATAATCCTTCGATCTTGTATTGTACCGGCACATTGTCGCGGTTGAATCCGAGGCTGAGAAGTCCCCAGAAGAATGCCTGGTTGGCGGTCGTAAGCTGAATATAATTGTTCGAACCACCCAATATCGCAGATCCCGTGCCATCTCCCGTGCGGCGTACGAACAGTTTAAGCGACGGGTCCCAGTTGGAAGTATTCGTCATCTGCACACTTACCGACCATAATAGCAGCGACGTAACCCTGATGAGCGTTTGCGAAGTGGGGCTCGTCTCAATGTGTTCGTAATTTTTTCCTGCCGTGGTTACAAGTACTGATGGCGAAGGCAGTGTCCATGTATTTCCGCTGTTAATGGAAATACTTTGTCCGAAAACAGGGCCGCTGAGCAGGATCAATATACAAATGATGTTTTTCATTTAGTTGTCGGCAATCGTGTACAGAACTGTAAGATTGGTGATACCGCTCCTGACATTGGCATAGTTCTCTATTTCAAGTGAATAGGTGAGTTTGAAACCGCTTGTGCCATAGCCTGTCCCGGTGAATGCCCCTTTGATACTACTGATAAAATTGGCGGGCGTAGACGTGAGGTAAGTATTGCCTGTTATATAGCTATTGCCTCCTGTAAAACCCTGGCCGGCACCGACATAAGGAGAAACAACCAGTTTGAGACGAATCCCTGCCGGTACCGAGCCTGTTACTTGCCCTCTGATGTTGCGCGAGCCGCCAGGTGTCACCGCGGAGGTGAATACCAGCCATTGAGATGAGTTTGCTGCGCCGGAAACAATCGGAGAACCAGCCTCCGCAGGTGCTGTCATTTTCAGATTAACATTGGGAGACACATCCGTCAAAATATCGACCAACGCAACAGAAGGCATTGTCAGGCCCACATTGACACTCGCCGTCTGCGCAAGTGCGCCGATGGTTTTCAGCAGAAGCAATAGGAGCGCAGCCAGTTTCATTTTTTTATCAATAGGTCAAAACTTTTACCTGAAAAATGGATACGTTTCTCGTTTGGCCTCACTTTGAACACAATTTCCATCGTTTGATCGGTGGCAAGGTCAAGGCTTATACTGTGGTCGTCTATAACAAACCGGTCCTGGTCACCTGGGATGAATGCCGATACTTTCCAGTTACCGGGTTTGATTTCCCTGAATGAAAATGCGCCCTCTTCATTTGGCTCTGTCAGCAAGCTGGTTGTTTCGTTCGAGATCTTGATCAGTACCACGGGTTTTTCACTTAATAAAGTAGAAAGTCCTGCCTTAGAAGGCTGGATGTAATCTATTTTACCGACAATACTGCCGGTCCGCGTGAGTGGTATGTCTACGATGCGTACACTGTCCGCCTTGACATTTAAAAACATGGGCATTTTTAACGCAGGCACGACGCCGTCATTTTTTGACTCATTTTGAGTAATGCTGAGGTAATACTGGTCCGGCGCAATGCCTTCGAAATAGAACCGGCCGGTGCTGTCGGTCAGGAACTGGTGACTGCCGAGCCGGATGAGGTTACCCTGTTTTGAAAAGCCGCTGCCGGTGACCCTGCCATGAACACGCCCGATGTTTTTCTTTTTGCCGAGCGGCACATTCAGCCGCAATGCATATTTGACCGTAAAAAACAATGTATTCTGATCCTGGTTCCGCACATTGGGAACGTAGGACCTGCCGCCCGCGACGGTGAATAAATGCCGCCGCAGGTCAAGTGCACACGAAAGGTCAAGATAGCTCCTTCGGACGTACAACTCGTCGGGTGCGTAGTTGTTGCGGTACATAAAAGTGGCGTACAGATTTCTTTTCACATTCACCCGCGCATTTCCGCCGTAATAAAACAAGTCCTCCACAACGTCAGCTGCGGAGAATTTGCTGGTGTGCATGTGTTCGAAATAGCTGCCGATCCAGAGCCATGGGCGCAATCGTACCGCAGGTTGCAGGATATTGGAAAAAGACTGCTTTTTGCCGCTGTTATCTGCCACAAGGTGGTTTTTGGTATGACCGTACCTGCCCTGATAAAACATAGTGAAGTGTTCACCGGAAAAGTTGTAGGAGACATTGCCGAAATCTTCTGTGTAGTTAAATGAAGCAGGTGCTTGTCTGTCCTGCCTTTGCTGTACCGAATAATACAGGAAAAGCCTGGTGCGGCGGTTGGGCTGGTAGGCGCTGAATGCGGAGTAACTATTGTCTTTGGGCGAAATACTGTAAAAATTGGCGTCGAGGCTGGGGTTGATATTCGAAAAATTGCTGGTCAGCCCGATGCTGAGTTTCGGTGTGATAGCGAACCCAATGTTGTTGTAAAGCAGCAGGCTGTTATTGTAAAAGCCGTAAAATTCCTTACCCGCGTAAATCAGCGTACTGGTAAAGTTGAGCCATTTTCGGTTAACAGTCAATCTGTTATAAGCACCAAAGTCTAAAAGTGATCCGGACTTGCCGCCCGCTATTTCCGTTTCTACCTGAATCGTATTGGTGCGGATATTACTTGAAAGCCCGACCATATGCGACCAGAAATCCTGATTGTGGTGGATTACATATTTCGATTGGTAGTTAATACCGATTTGAGAGGACTGGCCGAACTTGAAATACACTTTTCCACCCGCAGCTTCTTTCTGATTGGGGTAAAAGCGTGCTTTCTGATAAAAAACCGTATACCCGACTTTCGGGAATTCCTGTTCCACCTTCGCGCCGCGCCCAAACCTTCCGAATTCCATGAGGTTATTAAGCTGCAAAATATAGTCGCCCGCTACAAACGAAAACGTCTTCTTGTACTGATACTCCACAGAGTACTGGTCGTAGCTGCTTGCTGCCGGGAAAATGAACTGATTGGGGCCACGTAAGGTAAAGTCGAGGTAATGTGTGTTTTTTTCATTCAAATAACCCTTCCCGGTTACATTATACTGAAAGGCGTTGACTGCCCGCCCTCCGTATCGGTACGACATATATCCTCCGCCAATCTCAACCGGAAAGCGAAAAAGGGGATCTGTCTTTTTAATTCTGGAAGAAAACACCGGGATAGAAACAGCCTCGTGAACAGCAGGAAATGTGCCGCCCAATTCAAGTGATAGGTCCGAAGTGCCCTGCCATGCATTGTTGTCGGTAACCGGGATAGCTTGGGTAACAGTTACCTTGCGCTTTTCATTTGGCTGCATGGTCAGACTGTCGCTGCCTTCTTCAATTTTACCGTGCGTGGTTTTTAATGCAAACTTCTCAGGGTTGTTTCCTGAATTTTGTACCAGGTACGTAACCCGAAGGGTGTCGCCCTCCCGGACAAATTCAGGCTGAGAAACGACGAATATCTCCATTTTTCTGACCTGCGATACGGTAACGGTCACCGGAGTCGAAAAGGAAGTTTTGCCGGATTTGATATCCAGTGCGACCTGATAGTCGCCGGAAGCTGTGTTTTCTGGTGTCCCCACGACGAAAAAATACCGAAGTGTCGTCTGCCCGGCGGCCCGCTCAGGTTTGCGTTGCGAGAGCAGCTGCCATTTTTCAGGCAACCGCAATGATTCTGATAGCGTGTCAGGTAGCCCGGTTTCCGCTTTTACAGTGAAAAACAACGTAAAATGCCCCCCCGGAGCAACTGGACCGGGCGTGTTGGGCAGCGTAACCTGGATCTGCGCCTGGCAAAATCCTTTCACGTTGATCATCAGAACCAATATGAATACAAACCTGATCAAACTGATAGGGGAGGGTTACTCAACTTGCAGGGCAATATTGGAGCCGAACAGGTCTTTTTTTGTATCGGCAATGATTACACAGTCATACTTACCTTTCGGCAAATCTGATATTGCAACATCGAAAGTGCTGCAAAAGCCAGGATAGAGCATTCGCGAATTTGGCTCCGTCGTTTTGAGTTTGTTTCCGTTGGAATCGTATATTTCGACGATTACATTGGTACGCGCTCCAAAACCGCTGTTATTCTTCAGAGTGACTTTTAAAAGCGATAGCTGATCGGAAACCTTTTCGTAGGCTACTTTTTCATAAGATAGCTGAGGCCCCTCAAAATTACCAACGTCCACAATCACCTGGATGGCATAACGTACCTTGGAGTCGACCTGCACACCGTTTTTCGGCTGCTCGCGCACGGGCTCGGCTACTTCTACCATCACAACCTGCCAATAGGTACCCGAAGGCAGGCTTTTGTCCGGCTCGACCGAATACCGGATATCATATTCCTCTGCCGGGGCAATTGTGCGCTCGTCCACGTTTGTTTTCAGCGCATTACCCAGCGAACGGGGCTGAGATCCGGGCTGGACATACTGAACCTGCTGTTCACAGGCAGCAATCATGTCCTGACGGTAAATAAGTATACGCGATGCTTTGGCACCCTCGTTTTTCACCCGGATCGTCCCCTGCGCTTTTCCATTTGTCTGGTTAAGCGTGTGTGCATGTGACAAACCGTTGACAATCAAAACGGAGGCGCGCAGCGAAGCCGGCAACAGTACGGTTAATACGATTACAATAGCTGATCTCATCATTTCGAGGCTTTCTGAAATTTGAAAAAGCAGGTTGGCCTATCAGGCAGGATGCCGGAATCCGGCCAACCTGGCTTAGTTTGAAAGTCAGATCCGTGTTTTGTGCTTAGTTTTCAGCGAGCGTGTAAGTAACTACGACTGTTTTAGGGCCTGACCGAAGGTTTGCATAGTTGGCATCGTCAGCACTAAATGAGTATGTCAGCTGGTGACCGTTTCCGCTACCAGATAAAGTATATGCACTTCCTATACCATTAATCAGGATTTGTGGACCGGTAGTCAGGTTAAAACCGCCTGTCTGGGTTCCTTTTGTACCTGCGCCAGCGTCAGCCGCAGCCGCAGCAACTACGTGAATATCAACACCAGGAACCAGCTCGTCGGCGCTTACGTCCACCCTTTTTGTTTTTGCGCCTGTCTGGATAGATGAGTAATTCAGCCAGAGCGTGTTATTGTTCGCGGGCGCGGTGATTTTCTCACCGGCTTCCAGGGGTATTGCCTGGATAAAGGATGCGGTGATATTTTTGTTGCCGGCAGGTTCGATGTCAATCAATGCAACTGTCGGGATTTCAACAATAATCTGATGTGAGTCATCTGCATCATCTTGTGCAAATGCCGAAGCGACTGCGCCGAAGGTCAAAAAAAAGGCACACAGGTAGGCGGAAGTAAAGAATTTTGTTTTCATAATAAATGATGATAGAGGATGGGAATTATAATGTTTTTAACAAACACTGCAAATGTAGAAGTATTATTACAAATTTTTCAAGCTTATGGGAAATTTTTTTTTCTCATAAGCATTTGACCGTCAAGGTTATCACTTAAAGTGCATCAAAATAATCAAAATGGCGTTTTGCCTATTTCAAACTACTTTGCATGTGTTTAAAAGTTACAAATGTTGAAAAGTGCAATTAGCTTACAGTGAGAAGTTGATTTCTTAACAATGTCGCGGTAACCGGAGCTACGCAGCAAAAAAAGCAGGCGGCCGGATACGATCCGGCCGCCTGCTTTTTTTGCTGGAAAACTTATTAATCAAAGCCCGGATTTTGCACCAGTAATTTGTTATTATCAATTTCCGATTGTGGCAAAGGGTAAAGCCGGTGTTTGTCGGCCGCATTGGTCTTACCTACTTTGTGCAGGTTGGCTACGAAGCTCGGTTTACCAGTCGCGTCTTTCTGACGGATCAAATCAAACCAGCGCTGGTATTCGTAGGTCAGTTCTAGGCGGCGATCCAGGTATACCGAATCCCGGAATTGCTCTTTGGACAAACCGGGGGTCAGGTTGGGAAGTCCTGCCCGGTTTCTTACGCGGTTCAAAGATTTGTAGGCCTTCGCAGTAGGACCGTTGGCCTCATTTTCTGCTTCTGCATGGATGAGCAGCAATTCGGCATATCTCAAAATAGGCACATTCGCAGCCGACTGGTTGGTAACCGCAGCACTCGCAGGATCAAGCCATTTATTCCAGAACGGCGTGGAGTCGCCGGGGACAGTGCTGTTAGCGATTGGCAATGCATATTTTTTGCCGTTACTCGGACTTGTAAAGCTTCGGACAAATGTCACATCGCGCCTTTTATCTGTCGGTTTGAAAAGTTTGTAAATGCTGAAAAACTTATCGTTTCCGACGGTGTAAAACCGCACCATATGCGCATAATTTCCATTCAGGCCGGGTACACCGGACAGAATACCCCGTGGATACTCATTGTTTCCCTGGTTGAGCGAATTGGATTTGAACTGGGCAGAGAAAATGTGCTCTTTGTTGTTTTTAAATGCAGGCAAAAAAACCTCCGCGTAGTTGGCAACCAGGTCGTAGTTATAGTTTCCGGTCCCGCCGTCTGCCGGAGAAAGTGCTTCCTCTGCCTTGGCAACAGCATCTTGATAGTGAGCTGCGATATTCAGCGGGTAGGAAGCTTTGGTCAGGTACACTTTGGCAAGCAATGCCTTGGCTGCCCCTGCACTGGCGCGGCCCGCGTTGGGGGACGCGTAGGTTGCAGGAAGTGCGGCTGCGGCTTCGGTGAGATCTTTTTCAATCTGTGCATATACTTCCGCCGAAGGCGATTTGGCAATCTCGTAACCGCCTGCATCCACGAACTTCTGGTACTCCGTGATCAGCGGCACGTCGCCGTAAAGTCTCACCAGGTTGAAGTAGAATAACGCCCGCAAAAACTTAGTTTCGCCGATCAGTCGTACTTTCAATGCATTGTCAAATTCAATGGCCGGGATTTTTTCAATCGCTACGTTTGCCTTTTTGATCGCTGCGTAATGCTGCTGCCATATTTCGTAGATACGAAGGTTGCCGGACGAATGTGCGAGCACGGATAGGGAGCGAACATCTGCATTTGTAGCTCCGGGACCCGGATCTTCGTCGTCGCCAGCCATATTCATTCCCGTATTAAAAAGGGTATTATAAGGTGTCTGAATATTGTTTCCCCCGGCATTCAGGAAGAAGTAAACGGCATTGACTGCATTCACAGCGTCATTTTGAGTTTTATAATACTGGTCCTCCGAAAGAAAAGATTCGGGTTCCTCTTTCAGAAACTCCTCGCAGGAAGCAAGTCCGAGGGCGAGGGGCAGGAGGAATATATAGCGGATATTTTTCATCTGAATTATTGAGTTTTTTTGATAGTAAAAAGCTTTGCACGTCGCCCGGCCTTTGTTGGTGTTGTCACAACTCCTGCCCTTGTTGGTGTTGTCACAACTCCCGCCCTTGTTGGTGTTGTCACCAACAACCGGCAGTATGCTGCGAATCATGTTGCGACAAACATATGTTAGTGACAACACCAACACAGGCGGAGACGAAATTTATGTTGCGACAAACACTGTGTTGGTAACAACAGCAACACAGGTAACAATAACACCAATCTAGGCGGACACGCACGGCGGCGGTCAGGCATCGTGTTGGTGACAACACCAACACAGGGCAACAGCAACACCAGCACAGGCGGACACGGGGGCGGCATCAAACATTGTGTCGGTGACAACACCAATACAGGCAACGACAATCCCAACAAGGGCAACAGCAACACCCGCACAGGCGGACACGGGGGCGGCATCAAACATTGTGTCGGTGACAACACCAATACAGGCAACGACAATCCCAACAAGGGCAACAGCAACACCCGCACAGGCGGACACGGGGGCGGCATCAAACATTGTGTCGGTGACAACACCAACACAGGCAACGACAACACCAACAGGCAACAACAACACCAGCACAAGCAAACACGGGGCGGTTAGGCATTGTGTCGGTGACAACACCAACACAGGCAATGACAACACCAACACAGGCAACAACAACACCAGCACAGGCAAACACGGGGCGGTTAGGCATTGTGTCGGTGACAACACCAACACAGGCAACGACAACACCAACAAGCAACGACAACACCAACACAAGCAACAACAACGCCGACACTGGCGGCCGGACTAAAACGAAAGCGACAACCCGACCTGGTAAGACTTATTATTCGGGTACACGCCCGAATCCACACCCTTATTAATCAGCGACTGCCCATTCAGACTGACCTCCGGATCATAACCGGTGTATTTCGTCCACGTGACCGGATTTTGAGCTGATACATACACCCTCAATGTTTCGATGCGGATTTTCGACAGCAGCGTTTTGGGAATATTGTAGCCAAGCGACAGGTTTTTGAGCCGGTAATAGGTCGCGTCTTCGATAAACCGGTCGGAAATGGTAATCGCCGGATCCTGGAAAGCAGCTTTCACGTCGGTATTCGTATTCGTAGGTGTCCAGCGGTTGAGCAGCACTTTGGAACCATTTACATAACCTGTACCTAATTCCAGGTTTGCCCGGTTCTGGTTGTATAGTTTTCCGCCGATGGAGGCCTGAAAGAATATTGTCAGATCAAAACCTTTGAAGCCGAAAGTGTTGGTAAGTCCTGTTGTAAAGCCCGGCTGGTTGGATATTACCACGCGGTCGCCGGTTTGTGTGATGATCCCATCGCCGTTGACATCCCTGTATTTCTGTCCGCCCGGGCTCTTATTTTGCTGCGGGGTGAGGGGCGTTTCACCCTGCTGAATAATTCCGTCGGCCTGGTAGGTGATAAACGATCCGAGAGGATAACCTACTTTCGCGATCGAAGGCATATTGATATTCGGGATGATCTGGTTCACGCCACCGCCGAGGCTGAGGATCTTGTTGGTATTACGGGCGAAAATGAAGATTGTATTCCACTTAAACGGACCAGTCGTATTTTGAGAATTAACATACAATTCAATGCCCTGGTTACTTACCTCGCCGATGTTCTGGTAGATGGTAGACGCCTGCCCGTTGTAGAAGTCAGACAGACCAGAGGTACCCGCAACAGTCCTGGTCAGCAGCAGGTCCGACGTTCTTTTATAATAATAGTCAAAAATGATATTGAGCCTGTTCTTGAAAAGTCCGAGGTCGAAACCCGCGTCCACCTGGAAGGTTTTCTCCCAACCGAGGTCAGGATTCGGTACCGTATTTGGCGCATAACCCGAAACAGTGGTATTGGAAAAATTGTAGCGGAAATAGGCAAGCTGCGACAAAGACTGATAAGGCGGAATACTTTGGTTTCCTGTTGTCCCCGCACTCACACGCAGTTTCAGCAGACTGATTTTTTTAAATTGCTGAAAGAATTTTTCATTGTTCAAATTCCAGCCAAAAGCCGCAGAAGGGAAATACCCCCATTTATTGCCGGCCCCGAAACGGGACGAACCGTCGGCCCGGAGTGTGAAAGTCACGAGGTACCTATCGTCGAATGCATAATTGATCCGGCCGAGGTAGGAAGCCAGCGACCAGTCGTTTGCCGAAGAGCGGGGAGCAATGCTGGTGATCCCGGTGGCGAGGTTATTGTAACTGAATGCATCAGTTGCAAAGCCGGCGGCTTCCGCGATTGTCGCTTTTGATTCCGAAGTTTGCGCAGTGAACCCAATCACCGCATTCACCCTGTTTTTATCATCAATGTCCTTGTCGTAGCTCAGTGTATTCTCATTCAGCCAGCTGGTAGTTGACACGGTTCCTACTATTGCATTACCGCTCAAAGCCTGACCTTCCGCCGTGCTGCTGGGGAGATAGCGGTTTTGCTTGTTACCCACCACATCCGCGCCCACCAGTATCTTCGCTTTCAAACCGTCTGTGATCGTGTATTCTCCTGAAATATTGCCCAGGAAACGGTTGGTAATGGTTTCGTTAAGCTGGTTGTACAGTGAATTGATCGGATTTTGCAATGCGGACTCAAATGGGCTGTTGATCACAAATGAACCGTCATTCTGGTAAACCGGCAGGGCAGGAGGGGTTTGCAGAAGATTGCTGACAATATTAGCCGGGGCTACATTTGACCTGATATTGCTGGCATTCAAATTCGCAAGTATCCTGAAACGGTCACTATATTGATGATCGACATTGATACGCGCCGAATATCTTCTGAAATCGGTATTCTGTAAAATTCCGTTCTGTTTGAAATAGTTACCTGAAACCGCCAGTCGCGTTTTGTCCGAGCCCGACAGGATTGAAATGTTGTGACTTTGCTGGGAGGCTTTTCGGAATGCGGCTGCCTGCCAGTCGGTACCCGCGCCGGTCGTATCGAGCGTATAGCCGGAAACCGATGGTATGGTGGCTATTTTACCTGAGTTCGCTGCTGCATCTTTGCGCAGCGACCACCATTCGGCTGCGTTTAAAAGCGGCAGCGTCCGGATCACTTCCTGTGTACCGTAAAATGCATCATAATTAACAGACGATTTGTTTTTCGAGCCCGTTTTCGTAGTGATGATCACCACCCCGTTTGCACCTCTGGAACCGTAAATCGCCGTCGCAGAAGCGTCTTTCAATACATCGATATTTTCAATATCCGCGGTGTTGAGAGAGGAAAGTGGGTTGATCTTCGAACCGTTCGTGACTCCCGCGTCGGTTAATGAATAATCGTTATTGATCGGAAAGCCGTCTATCACGTAAAGCGGATCGCTCCCTGCTGTGATGGAGTTGTTACCGCGGATCTGGACACTCACGCCGCCTCCAGGCTGGCCGGAAGTCTGCGTCACCACCGCTCCCGCCACCGAGCCCTGCAGCAAACGCTCGACAGAGGCTACGGGCTGGCTTTTGATCTCAATTGGAACCGATGCAACTGATCCGGTAATGTCTTTCCGTTTTTGCTCGCCATAACCCACCACCACTACTTCGTCGAGCAGGTTGGCCGTTTTAAGCGTGACTTCCACAGCCTCGGCCGTCAGTTCATAGATTTCGATCTCCTGAGTCTGAAAGCCGGTCATATTGATCTGCAGGGTGAATGGAAATTCTTTGGCTGCGGCAATGCTGAACTTGCCGTCTACGTCGGTCAAAGCATATCTCGAACTACCTTTCTCTACAACCGTGGCGCCAGGAAGTCCCTGGCCGGTATCGTCTTTTATAACGCCGGTAATGGCGTCCTGCGCTTTAACCTGGGAAACAATTAACAGGAGTGCACCCAATAACCATAAAGGGTAAAATTTTTTCTTATCCATCAGAATTTTAATAAAATGTAAATGCGGCAATAGGGGATACGCCTGTTCAGCCCGCGGCACGGGTTTCCAGATGGATAGGCTCAACGATTGTCTCTCTGACTTCGTCGCCAACCATCGGGCCTTCGGCGGAAAGTTCGCTGCCGTCTTTTTTCGATTTGAAAATGGGCCACAGGAATTGTGCGTACCATTCTTCTTCCTTATAGTGCTTAATACCAAATGAGGAAGGGTATTTTCTGGTGATAATTCCTGTCCCGAAGATCACGTCCCACAGGAAAAACATGTTGCCGAAATTTCCTTTGTAATAGCCGATACCGTCATCCGTGGAATCCGCATGATGCGCGTGGTGCGTTGCGGGGGTTGAGATCAGTCTTTCCAATACCCAACCTATCGGATTAAGCCATTTAATAGTATAAAAAGGCTTGTCCCAGGGAATGCTTGAGTGCGCTCCTGTCACGATCAGCGATTTGATCACTTTTACGAAAAGGGCAGCATAACCCAGCCCCACAAACGTCAGGGCGGCAGTCAGATAGGTTTGTGAAAAGAATATCGTGTAAATGATATTCTGGCGGCTCGCCATCGCCATTCCCATATAAGGTGCACTGTGGTGGGTACGGTGAAAACGCCACAACCATGGCAGCTGGTGGTGCAGCCGGTGGTACCAGTATTGGGTCAGGTCGTCGGCCACGGCTATAATCAGAAATGCCCACCAGAAAGGTACCCAGGTGAATATTCCCTTCGCATCGGGAAGGATTTGCGGCAGCAGCTGCAGGCTGTAATAGGTAACCACTGGTCTCACCACGATTTTTGGAACAATAAAGCAGATAATATCGAGCGTACTTTCGTTTTTCGTCCACTTGTTTTCGTACATACCAGCCAAAAACTCGATGACGCCGATCGCCAAGACGATCACCGGTAAACCCCACGAGCTCAGGTTTTTAAAAACAGCGTCCAGAAAGCCGGGAACTTTGAACGGCAATCCGCTGCCGCCGGCCCAGGGCTGGTAGCCGGTAATGTAAAAGGCCGTGAACATCAGGACAATAGGAGCCAGGTAAAGCAATACACTGATACCTGCGTCGCGCGCTATTTTTTGCGTAATTTCCTTTTCTGCTTTCATTCCAGAACGGTTATTTGTGATAATTCTATCCTAACTTAATAGTGTATACGCAAGCCAGATTCCACCTGCGATCAGCAGGAAAGGGACAAGTGTCAGAAAGATGCCGACCGCGATTTTTTTGACCAAAAGGGTAATGTCAGCCTGCGTCATGGATGCTGGATTTGAATTTGGGAGAAGAAAGGATATCCGGAAATATCCCGCGGCAGCGCGATTGTCGGGCAGAAAATTCCCAACCACCGAAAACCTTCACCCGACGGCACACTGCCAGCCGGGATATTTCCGGATAATTAATTAAGACAAGATCGAGTCGGAGCAACTACAACAACTGCTTTGCGGGAAGCCTGTTGTGAGGTAAACCACCTTGCGCGCCCGCATTTCACGGCGCGGATAACGTAAAACCATCGCTTTCATTGGCGAAAAATGTTGCTTTTAATATGGCTTTCGGGTGGTTCAAATGCCATAGTCTATTAAACTGATAGACAAAGTAAATTTATAGTTTTGGAATAAACAAATGACTGCTGCAAATTTTTGATAAAAAAAGGCTTTCTCACTTTTTGAATGCTTTTTCTCCACTTCTCCGCAGCGGAGTGTCTGCCCTTCGACCGTCGCCTCGTTTCCGTTGAATAAGTTTAAAATTGTCTTCCTGCTACAATCGTTAATTTTAGTATAGATAGCAGACTTTCAACAGGTTCTATTCAACGCACTCATTCCAAACCAGGCTTGTATAATGAAAAAACATTTAATTTCTCCAGTTTGTCTGCCGCTTGTTTACGCATTGCTGGCATGTGCGCTTTCCTGCACAGATCACGTCGTTCCCGAAAATCTGCCTGAATCAAGGTGCAAGGCCACAGATGGGTCCGACCGGCTGTATCCTTGTGAGTTTATCATCGAAAAGATTTCAATCCTGGGGGCCGGAGGGGCCGAATTAGGTGTTGTCACGGGCTCGATGCAGTCGCTTTCAGTCTCCCGGTTTTTGGCCAAAGCGAACACCAATACCGGTAATGTAGTAGGTTCTTCGGGTTCTGCCACATTCGATTTCAGGTTTACACTGAAAAGGGTAGCCGCACCGTCCTTTCCCGTTAGTGCAGGTTATCTGATCGGGTACACAAATAATGCGTCGGGTAAGCGCATATTGCATACACCAAGTTTTGCGGGGGATACTTACGGTGAAAGGAGCAAGTTAGGGATGCCGGTTGCCATCGATATGCCGATAGGGGAAAGCCGCGACGTTACCGTGACTATGTCTGTTCCTTACACAATCGTTGATGCAGGCTCTTTTGGGATCAGGCCTTCTGCCATGTTTGGGTCGACTTCGTTTTTTATTGATAATGATGTGACCACCCTGCAATTCAACCGTACTGCGCTTCCTTATTTTTATGTGGGCAGTGTGGTGGAGGCTTACTACGAGAAGTTACAGATCGGTATTTCCAATTAGGATATTTACGCAAACTGAAAACGCCCCCTTTCGAAACGAGAGGGGGCGTTTTTAATGTCAGCTAAATCAATTGGCTTCTACATGTTTTTTGAAGTTGTCGAGGATTGCCTGCCAGCCAGCCTTCTGCATATCCGCAGGATTGGTCTGCTCTGCATCGAAAACCTCGGTTACCGTAGTACTGTCGCCATGATCCTCGAAGGTAACCTTAACCGTCCTGCCGTCAGTCATACCGTATTCGATCAGACTTTCAGGTACGACATTCGAATACACGCCTCCGAAGTCGAAACTGAAACTGCCGTCTTTGGCTGCCATGGTGGTGGTGAATTTACCGCCGGTTTTCAGATCATTTTCTGAAAATGGGGCGTGCCAGTCGTCAGCAGCGAAGCACCATTGCTTGATATGCTCCGGCGCGTTGAAATATTCCCAAACTTTTCCAACAGGTGCATTAACGGTTGTTTCTACGGTAATTTTTTGAGCTTGAGTTTCCATTTTTTGTTTCGGTTTTTTTGTGAATTAGTATGTTACAAAGGTGGCACAAGTTACCGAAACGAGCAGGTGGCAATCGTGACAATCCTGAGGGTGGATTGCGTCAAATGCGTCCATACTATCAAAAACCGGCCCTATTAACCGTTTGGCTTCGCATTTTTAAGATCGTCATTGTTGATCTTCCTGCTTTTTCCGCCGCCCAGCATATTGCCGAATTCCCAATTGAGCGACAGCCGGACAGAACGTTGCAGGTACTGATTCCTGAAAGTAGACGTGAAGTCATTGGATCGTACCACTTCCTGCTGGGAAATATAGCTGCTGAACGGACTGACGGTAGTAAGCGTGATCGACAGTTTTTTCGAAGGGATCTCTTTTTTTGCCGAAAAACTATAATAGAACCACGAACTCTGGTAGCCTTGCAGCGTCACTTCTTTCGCGTTGTAATCTCCATAAAACTGTACACTGAAATTGTTTCGCAGTTTCCAGCTGCTGTTCACATTCACTCCCCAGGCCATTCCGTCGTTCTTGATATTGAGTGCACCGCTGCTGAACCGGGCGTGGCGCACATTGGCATTGCTATTGATCTTCCAGCCCGGTAAAATGGGGATTGCAGTCGAAAAATTGATACCATATTGTTCGTTCGAAGCCAGATTTTGTTTCGTGGTTGTAGCAGCTCCTGCGTTATCGATCGTGACGATGCTTTCGATGGAATTGTTGGTACGGCGACCAAAAAGCGAAGCATTAAAAAAGAACTCGGCGTCGGTTTGCAATGCATAGGTGAATTCTACCTGATTTACTTCCTCCGGGCGAAGGTCGGGGTTACCGATAAAAATATTCTGCGGATCCTGACTGTCGCGGTTCGGGTTCAGGTCCCAGATCGACGGGCGCGAGATCCGTTTGGTATAGCTTAGCGTCAGGTTATTGTTCGGATTAAGCCTTTTGAAAACTGTCGCGCTCGGTACGAAATTCCAGAATGTATTGGTAAAATGCGTGCCCAGTCTGAGCTGATTTCCTTCCAGAAATGTACCTTCCACGCGTGCACCGGCATGGATCGCCCAGCCGCTGCTCCATTTGAATTTGAGCTGGGTATAGGCAGCGGTGACATCCTGGCGGTAGTCGAACACATCCGACCGCGCCGGTACCGGTTGCAGCAGTTCGGGCTGATATCCGTCGCTGGCTGCCACATCGTAAGTACTGCTCACATTCCGCAAAATCGCTTTCGCACCCAGTTCCAAAGCATGTTTAGACGAATAGGAGAAGGGCATTATATAGTCGGTCTGAAATGTCCATTCGCGGTTTTCGGTGCGGTTGTCGTTTCTTTCGCGATAGGTAAGCGTTTCATCGTCGCGCTGGAAAGCATTGTAATTATAATCTTCGCTGGCACTGTTATGCTGGGCCATAATATAGAGTTCCTCACCCGGCTTCCTGAATTTTCGTGTGTAGCCCAGATTCAGGTCAATGCCCCGGTTCGGCGCTTTGGTAGTAACACGCTGGTGATACTTGCTGAGCAAAATACCGTCTGCATTGAAACGCTGGTTGAACTGCTCGCTATTCTGCGGCCAGCTTCCCAGCCAGCCATTGACTGAAAAATTGAAAAGATTGGCGGAATCGGGTGAGTACTCAAGTTGCAAATCGCCGGAGCTATGCGGCTTGGCATTGTCCTTCACCACATGCTGTAAAATACTGCCTGATCTGGCGCCATTTTCGTAAGTGATCCGGTCCAGGTCTGAAATCTCCCGGTCGCGAAAACGGTGCAGGTGAAGGGTAGAGGTCATATTCCATTTGTCGCGGTTGATCGCAATGCGGGGATTGATCGCCTGTTCGAGGTTTCCACCGACCACCTCAATCGTGCCGCTGGTACTTTGGTTGCCCTTTTTTGTAATAATATTAATAACCCCGGCTGCGCCCTCCGCATCGTAACGCGCCGAGGGGCTGGTAATCACTTCCACAGATTTGATCGAGTTGGCTGGCATCATATTCAAAGCATCTCCCGGGCTACGCGCCATTTGACCGGAATACTTTCCATTGATCAGGATCCGCAAATTAGAATTTCCCCGCATGGTCACTTTTCCCGAAGCATCCACATTCAGGATAGGTGCTTTTCTGAGCACGTCCGCGGCGGTTCCTCCCTGGTTACTGATGTCTTTTTCAGCATTGTAAATGAGCATTCCTGGCTGTTGTTCAACCAGTTGGCGGGATCCGGTGACGGTCACCGCGTTCAGCTGGTTTACCTCCGAAGTCAGCTGAATCGCGCCGAATTCGAAGTTCGGTGTATTCGGTTTTATCGTGAACGGGATCAATTTTTGACGGTAACCGACAAAAGAAAGGTTCAGGAAAAATGAGCCGGCAGTGATATCGGTGGATTTAAAAATGCCGCTTTCGTCAGTATAAGTGAGTGCGATTACTTTCTTGTCACTGTCAAGAATGCTGATCGTGGCAAATTCTATCGCTTTTTTCGAACTCGAATCCGTTACTACCCCACGGATCTGAAAAGGAGAGGGGTTTTGTGCAAATACTGCATTTGTATTGATAAACAGGTTTATGAAGAGCAGCAGCGTATAAAGCTTGCCAGTGTAAGGGTTTTTCATAGAAGATGAAGTTGCGGCGGGTAAAAATACGATTTTATTTCAGGCCGGTTTAAGATTTGCGTAGCGTTTTATGCTGGTTTTTACCGGTTTGCGTTTTCCCCACCAAATGTAAAAGCCGGTTATTGGCAAACTTGCGCAAATGAGGCTGACCAAAAAGAAAATGATCTTGGTGGGCCAATCACCGATCGCGCCTACATGCAACGCATAGTTGGTACGACGAAGCCAGTCCGCCCATTTCAAATCGTCGATATGCACCTGAGTGGAAGGTAGCTCGGCCAGGGTATTCTGGTCCAGATATACGTAACGCCACGATCCATTGTACATATCTACGCAGAGATCTATGGGGTCGGATGCTTTTTCCGGGAAAGAAATAATGATCGCATCTTTATTATAGGTACCAATCTCCGTAATGCCCTTCCAGAATGCTTTGTCGACATTTTGCAAAACGGTATTCGGATAAATTTTGGTAGTATCGGAAAAAGCGCGGACGAAAGGTGCGGGTTCCCGGCCACCAGAGTTAAGCAGATAAAAGCCTTCATTAAACCACCTGAAACCCATATTCAAACCGGTGATCGTCAGGATCAATGCGATGATGAGCGAATAAAATCCCAGTACATTGTGGAGGTCGTAATTAACCCGCTTGAATTTCGCTTTCCACTTGATCCTGAAGCTTTTATTCCGCCCGGATTTGTTCCACTTTTTGGGCCACCACAATACCATTCCGGTGATCAGCAAAACGAAAAATATCAGTGTCGCATAGGAAACGATCGCGTGGCCCACATCTCCTTCGATCCACAAACCTACGTGACCGTCGAGTATAAAATGGAAGAAATCTTCCTGATCAGCGATGCCGGTCACCGCTGCGGTATACGGATTGACGAATACCACAGAATCCGAGTGCATGCTCATTTTCGCCGCTTTTCCATGTCCGTAATACCAGATGCCGTCGATTTCCTTGCCCGGGAATTGCCGGGATACATGCTCGCGAATGACGGAAGGCGGCAGGTATGCGGCATTACCAGGCCGCTCGGCATGGGTCCAGGGCTGGGTAAGCGATTTCAGTTCCTGCTCAAAAACCAGGATACAGCCCGTCACCGCAACGATAACAACAACAATCCCGGACGCCAGTCCCAGCCAGAGGTGCAGCCAGGCATTTATTTTTTTTAGCATTTTAATGATGGTGAATATTGAAAATTGCCGGGCTGAGCGTAACAAAGTGAAGTACGCCCAGCGTGGCAAAGGAACTAGAGGAAGCGACTATTGGCCTTACTTCGTTTTTTCCAAACGAAGAATGAAATCAATACCGCCCACAAACTCAGCTCCTTTTGTCAAGGATTCGGTGGCCGGGTCGTACTCCCAGATGTAATCCTTATCGGCCGCATTTACGGAAATATATGCCTTGCCATCTTCAACGATGACTGCCTGCACCATACGCTCACCTGTGTCAACCGGCAGGTCGAGCTTTTTGATAAAAGTGCCGTTTTTAACATCGATCACTGAGAAAGAATGGTCAGCATCAATCGACTCACCAGTGATTCGTGTCCGGACGATTGCCTTCCCATTTCCGATGTACCACATTGCAGCGCCCATTCCATTGCTGGTCGCAGCAGAAAAATTGAAGTTGTAGGTCGCATCGAGCTGGGTAGTACCCTTTTTGATACGGTAAACCATTGAAGGCGACTTATAATCGTAGTTGTAAACGGGGTCGGTGATAAAGTAAATGTCCCCGTTTTCGTCCTGGAAAGAGGCAGGCGCATACACTACTGGCCCGCCGGGAGTGGTAGTGCGGGTGTCAGAAATCGTGCTTTCGGTCGTCATCACCGGGTAATTCACTACTGCTACGCCGAACTTCTGGTAAACGGGCATATTAGGTGTATATGCAGAAGTTGTAAAGCTGTACCCGATGAACAGTTTGCTGTCGCGGTACTCTGCAAAACCGATCGCGTACTCATCAAATCCTTTGGGAAAGCTTTCCAGGTTCAGTTTACTGGTTGTCAATGTCATATCGGCAACTTTGACGATTGCGTACCGCGCCTCACCTTCTCCGGTTCCGAAAATCACAAGTGTTTGATCGTCTACCCAGACATAGGAGCTCCAATTCAAATGAGTGAAAGGAACCTCCTTGTCAACAACCAGTGCGCCGTTTTCGACATGGTATTTACCAAAACGACCGCTTCCGAAATTGGCGTGATAATAAAATCCGTCCCGCTGAATGATATCCTGCGCATACACTTTGCCGGTCATTTCAGCCCCGTTTCCCTGCAAGCTGATCTGCCCCTCTTTCAATGAGGGTATGCTGGCGATGTAGTAAGCGGTATTTGGCCAGCTTCCCACGCACACAATTGCCGAGTATTGACCTTCTTCCTCCGGCTCGGCGGGGCCGTTGTTATTGTTGTCGTCGCAGCTGGTAAAAGCAAAAGCCAGCAGCCCTAGCACAAGCGGTTTCAACGACATAGAACGCATTATTTTCATTTTTTCTAAATTGTTATAAATGGATAATTGAGTTTTGGTTATTTTAGAAAATACCTGAGTTTGAGTGAAAAAGCGCGGCCCGGCTTCTGCAATCTGAAATTGTCGAACGCAAGGTCGTCGGTCAGGTTGCGGCACTCGCCGGATACGTTGTACCTGCCGTTTTTGAAAGAATAGCTGAGTGATGCATTGTGGATTACCTGTGTCGGGATCGTCGATTTTCCGTTCACATTTCCAAACGCTTCCCAGGTGAGGTAAAACCAGTTGACATATTGGGTAAACCAGTTGAATTGCAGGCGTGAATCTTTCCCGAGCACATCATTTTTGCCAATACTCAAGTTTGCATTGCCAAATAACCAGGGCTGGTTGGGGATCTTGTTTTTATAAGTAGCCTCGTAGGTCGTGCTTGTCGTACTACCGAATTTGGTCATATTCACCGCATTCTGATAAGTTGCGTTGATATTAAATGAAAGCAGGTCCGCATAATCATACCGCAGCTCGGCTTCAAAACCGGTAACGCGGACGCTGGCCTTGTTTTCATTCTTTAAAGCTTTCGAGCGCTGATCGGGAACGGGATAGATAAAATCCACTGCGTTTCTGTAAAATCCAGCAGCTTCGAGGAAAAACCGGTGCTTGTTCAATCGGATACCATAATAGCCGCCCAGGTTCACATTATCGCTGCTTTCGGGTCTCAGGTCGGGGTTGGGCTGGATATTAAGACCGTCGCCATACACTTCCTCTACTTCCTGCAAGCGATAGGCATGTTCCAGGGAAATTTTAATACCCAGATCTGGCAGGATTTTGTAGCGTGAAGCCACGCCGTAGCCGTAGTTTCTGAAAGTGCTGTCGACGACCTGATAGGCAAGGTCCATATACTTTTTCCGCTGCAAACCGAGTCCGTAATACTTGGCAAAAAAGGTATTGACCCACTTTTTATCAAACAGTTCCTGCTGGTAGGCAACACCAAGGATCTGCTTGTTCATCACACCGGGCATATCGTCGCTGTCCGAGATCAGCTCATTGTAGCTTTCATTTCTTAGTTTATCAAAAATATAATTGATGTTGAAAGAATGCTTTTCATTCAGCGTATAGCTCAAATTGGCACGGGCAAATGTGCGGGGGCGGATAATGTGGCCGATCGCCTTGATCCCGCCCATTTCCGCAGAAGCTTTCGCAGTCCACGAACCATCCCAATAATACTGGCGCATCAGCGTGTCTGTGGTTACGAATTTGTCTTTCGATTGAGAGGCGAAAAGGCTCAGATCGAGTCCTTTGACAAACAGGTTGTTTTTCCGGTAACGTACTGTGCCGCTCAATGCATTGCTTTTGCGGGTGACTTGTCCGTACACGATCGTTTGTTCAAAACCTGTTTGCAGGTCCTGTTTTCCTTCGGTGTAGCCCAGCCCTACATGTAGCACGTCAGCCCATGATTTGTTGGCGATCCCCGCTTCGATTTGTCCCATCGCAGAGCGGAACTGGTCGTGAAAACGGCGGGTGTTCGTCATTACAAAGGAAGCGCCTGTCAGGTCTGTGATTTGGTCGCCGTTCCTTTTGCCGCCTTCCAGGATCTCTACGCCCTTCATTTTATAGTTGTTATCTGAATAGTTGAAAAACCCCGTTGCTTTGACCGTAATACCGGTAGGTTTGTGCACGTACTGTCCCGTAAGCGCTGAACGGTGCGTGTTAAACGAGCCGTAGCTGTGGCTGAGGTCGAGGTAGTTGGTCTGTTTCTGACTGGTGATCACATTCACAGCTCCGCCCATTGCATCGGAACCGAGTTGAACAGGCACTACACCTTTATATACCTCGATCCGTTCGGCGAGGTTAACGGGGATATTGTTGAGCGACATGGCGCTGCCAAGGATTTCCATCGGTACGCCATCGATGAAATATTTGACGGCTTTCCCCGACAGCCCATTGATCGAAAAATTGAAGTTGGAACCCAGGCCGCCCTGCTCGCGTATGCGCACACCCGCACTTCTGTTCAGTACCTGGTTCAGGTCGGCGGTGGTGTTTGCAAATTGTTTTGTTTCAATTGCATTCACGGCAAACGCCAGCTCCCTGATCTCCTGCGTTTGCGTTTTGCCGACCACCTGAACTTCATTGAGATCCGTTTCGCTTTCCTGCATGGTGAAGTCGAGCGTCAGCGGCTTGCCTCTTTTCACAGAAACCGTTTGGGTAATGGTAGTGAAACCAACGCCAGATATTTCAATGGTATAATTGCCGGTTTTAACGTCGCTCAGTTTGTATAAACCATCGGCATCTGTTGTCGTTCCGTGGCTGCTTTTTTTTAGCGAAACAGAAATTCCCGGAAGTGCGGAGTGGTCTTTGGAAGTGATTTTCCCTGAAACAGAGCGTGTTTGTGCATTGATCCGGGGAGATAAAGTGCAGAGGATTACTGAAAATCCGCAAAAAAGTAATTTGCTGAAGCGCATTGTTCTAATAGGAGAAAAGCTGGTTTTTCAAGTGGTCGACAAAATGTCGTTTAACACCGCTTGATAACCAGTAGCGCCAAACCCCCTTTCCCGAAGGTGGTTCGTAAAAAAAGTTTGTGAATTTTGAGAAGATAAAAAGACATACTATTCATGCATATTTTCAAGCCGGGCCGCTTCATAGATCCTTTCACAGATTTCGGTTTCAAGAGGATATTCGGCTCAGAGCCTAATAAGGATTTGCTGATCGATTTTCTTAACCAGCTCTTTGAAGGTGAAAAGTGCATCGTCGACCTGGTTTATGACAGAACCGAACGAAGCGGGCCTCTGTCGGCGGACAGGAAAGTGATTTTCGATTTGCTTTGCACGGGAGTTGACGGAGAGCAGTTTATTATCGAAATGCAGCGCATCCGGCAGGAGTTTTTCAAAGATCGGTGCCTGTATTACGTCTCTTCGCTAATTCGGGACCAGGTACCACTCACCACGCAAAAATGGGATTACAGATTGAAGCCGGTGTATTTGATCGGTATTATGGATTTCTGTTTTGATAGTGCTACCAAGTTGGATTTCATTTCCAGGGTGACGCTGAAGGACGAAAACGGGCAGGCATTTTACGACAAGCTCGGATTCATTTATGTTCAAATTCCCAATTTCACTAAACGGGAAGAAGAACTCAAATCTGAACTTGACAACTGGCTATTTTTGTTGAAACACATGAATAATATTGATAAATTACCATTGTTTTTGAGAAGACCGATTTTCAAAAAATTGTTTGATATCGCGGAAGTTAGCAACTTAAACAAGCAGGAGAAGATGGCATACGATGCAAGTCTGAAACAGGCGAGAGACTGGTACGCAGTAACTGAATATGCGCGCAAAGAAGGTTTGAAAGCAGGAATTGAGCAAGGAAAAGAGCTGGGGATCGAGGAGGGCATTCATTCCGGAAAATTGGAGACTGCTAGAAAAATGAAGCAGAAAGGTTTGTCGGACGAACTGATTATGGACGTTACAGGTCTGTCCGCAGAACAGATTGGCGCACTTTAATCAATCAAGCCGCTCAATCCTCAGTATGTAGTCTGTTTCACCTAGCAACCGTAGCCCCTTTTTAACGGTGCGGTTTTCGGGGTTATACATCCAGACGTAGTTTCCGGCTGCGTCCGAATTTACGGAAATATACACTACTCCGTTTTCAACGAGTACACATTGTCTGGCTGTGCCTTTGTCTAGCGGCAGGTCAATGCGGGTTGCAGACTTTGTTGCAAGATCCAGCTCGAAAAAATCGAAATGAGGCACCTTGTAATGATCGTTCATTCCGGTGAAAAGATCCTTTCGCTCGGTCCGCACAATCGCTTTTCCGTTTCCGATGTACCAGAATCCGTAACCGTTGTTTTGAATCGGAGATGCTGAAATATTGAAAAAATAATCGGGATCTATCTTTCCATCCGATTTCCTGATCCGCATGATTGCCGTCGGCTTATCCGGGTTATTCCCCAGGGCAATGCCAGGGCAGGTTATGAAGTAGAAATCACCTTTTTCATCGGTAAAAAAGTGCGATTGCCTCGTATTCACACCGCCGGGGTAAGTTGTTCGATTGTCTTTATAAGAATCAATCACTTGCATCCCCGGGTAGCTGAGTGTTTCCACATACATCGTATCACTTGTAGTATAGCCCAGCAGATCGTGGGCAGCGTGGTAAGTATAGCCGAGCAGCAGGTCTCCATTCAAAAATTGCGAGAATCCGACGGACATCCAGTTGTACTTACCAGTGGGAGCAGGCAATGGTAAGATACCCTGCACGGCAGTCATTTTGTCGGGATTGATCTTGGCATATGTTACCGCCGATCTTTTTTCGTCATAACCGATAATCATCAGCGAATCCGGAGTTATCCAGCTGTAATTGTCGATTGCTGAAAAGCCTTGAAGTTTCAGTTTTGCCTTCGTAATGAAAGCATTGTTTTCTATCCTGATTTTTAAAAATTCGCTGGTCCTGGCATTGAGCCGGTAGTAATGTCCCTTGTGAACAATCAGGTCATAAAAGATCCGCTGCGGAACTACTTTCGTTCCCGTTTTCTCAGGCTCAGTGTTACCGCCCGACAGCGAATCAACAGCCAGCAAATATTCCTGACCGTCCTTCGCCATCGTATAAATGCTGTATTTCTGATGAGATGGGGATTGTTTTTCAGATTTCCTTTCCGCGCATCCGCCTGTAAAGACGACCATCGCCAGTAGCATGTACCAGGATATCCGCCAGGTATTTTTAGTCATCAATGGAGAAATTTCAAATATCAAACCGGTCCATGAGCTGCCTTTTCATGAGCGGCGGCAACCCCATTAAGGATTTTTCTTCAAGTACCAGCAGCTCGGTGGCCTCGCCCGGCCCTGCATAATTGAGGGCGATGTAGTTCAGGCCTTTTTTGAGTTTTATCTTATCGCCGTGTTCCTTCTCATCCGTGCAGGTGCCTTGTATTGTAAATTCCACGTCCATTTTGGATTTGATCATCATCGCGCCGCAAAAATCTATCCTGCCGCTATTTCTGTCAATCTCTACATTGCTTTTCGGTGCGAGGGACAGGTTGAAATTCCCCGTGTGTAAATCCTTATTGATCGAGTTGGATTCGTTGTTGATAACGATGATTTCTGATGTAACCGGCTTATTGTTAATGCTGTATAGTAAGACACCCGCTAGTCCTACCAGGAGCGCGGCCGCAGCCTGGCGCCAGAAACTATTGAAGAATATGTACCGGTAACTTTTGTTCGCTGGCAATGCACCCGCTATTTCATTCCACATCGCATCCCTGACACCGTGCTTTTCTTCCCCCCCCGGCAAAGCAAAAAGCGCATCGGTGTCATCATTGAAGAGCCATTCCTCGACGGCTAATTGCTCTTCCGGCGTACACAGACCCGCGTGATATTGTTCGATAAGTTCTTTACTGACCCGCATGGAGGAGCTTGCTTAATTTTCGCACAATGCTTTTGGTAAAAGTAGCACAAATTAACTTTTACCGTAAGCGGGGTAACAAAAACTAAACGAGATATTCGGTGAGGTTCGCTTTCAGCGTCGAAAGCGCGCGGGTAATGTGGTATTCAACAGCCCTTTCGGAAATGAGTAGCCGGGAGGCAATTTCCCGGTTAGTCAAACCTTCTTCCCGGCTCATCCTGAATACATTGCGGCACTGGCAGGGAAGCGTGTCCACCAGGCATTCGACCTGCGATTTGAGGTTATTATAAAATACTTCGTTCTCAGTGCAGTTGCTGGAATGGCAATAGTTGCGAAAAGCCGATTCATTATGTTCCGCCCTTGATTTTGTATTTCTTAAATATTCAAAAACCTTCAATTTGGCGGCGCGGAGCAGGTATCTTTCTATTGAAACCGTAATTTCCAGTTCATCCTTCCGCTCCCACAGCGATTTGAAGATATCCTGAACCATTCCTTTCGCCGGCTCCGTTTCACGGATATTGTTGTAGCAAACAGCAAATACTTTCTCCCAATGCAGCAGATAGATCTGTCTGAAAGTGGTCTCATCGATCCGCATGGGAATTATATCGGCTAAATCCTGATTCATGCCTGCTATGCGCTACATTGGAAAGCTGCAAATATAGTTTGTTATTTAAAACAAGTCCAAATAAATCGGAATTTGTGTGAAGGAAAAAACAGAATATTTGTAGAATATCTGCTATTTTAGAGTTTTATATCAACTCTCTGACACCATTGAATGAGACCTAAGTTTCTTAGCATAAGTGATGAAATCATTAACAGGATCAAATCCGGCGAGTTACAGCCCGGAGACAAGATTCCATCTGAAAATGAGCTGATTAAGAATCACAAGGTCAGCAATACAACTGCCCGGAAAAGTCTGCTGGAAATTGAAAACCAGGGCTGGGCAAAGCGTATTAAAGGCAAGGGGACATTCGTATTAAACCGTACCGTAGGGCATCACCTGATCCGCACCCTGGGATCCATCAATGCTACCAGGCGCGGGTTCCATGAAAGTCTGATCGCAGAGGGCTTCGAGCCGCACAATGTCGTGCTGGAAAAAATAGTACTGGAAGACGGGATATCGTCGGAAATAGGAGGGAAGCATTTTATCGTGGATGGACCCGTGCTTAAAATTCATCAGCTGAGGTATGCCGACGAGGAGATTATCAAGGATGAAATCAAATATATTTCCCTCAAACTTTGTCCGAAGATCAACAGGATGCCAACGGAGATCTCGTATTTCAAAGTCTATGAAAATACCTATCATCTTCGCATCGAAGAGGTTAAGCAAACACTCAGCACGGAAATTATAGCGCCGGATTCAGACCTCAATAATTTTGAGCTTTCACACCCGACACCCATGTTCATTCTCGACAGCGCGGTGATCTGCAGAGAAGATAAAGTGGTGGAAATAGAACGCTCCTTCTACCGCGGCGACAAATACAAATTCGCGATCAGCGCCAATCCCGACTACCAGGACGCTTAAAAGTAGGGGAGAATTTCGTTCGCAATAATCTGATGCCCGGCTTCATTCGGGTGATTTACCGACGACATCACTTCCTTCAGTTTTCCTTCTTTCACGATCTTTTGGAATTTGACATAAGGATCCGCAAAACCGGTTTTATGCTGAACTGCCAACTCTTTGATCTGCACTGCGTAGGGTTCAAGCGGGTTTTTCGGGTCGGAAATATCGATTCGCTGGTCGGGCGAGGGGGTGACAAGTATGACTTTAATATTCTTTTCCTGAGCGGTACGGACCATTTTTTCTAATGTTTCTTTTGTTTTTTCAAGAGGTGAAAAACGATCGTTCAATGCATAATCGATGAAAAGAACATCGGGCTGATGTACCAAAACCTCCGTTTGAAACCGTGCAGCACCTTTCAAAGAATTTTCGCCACCTAGGGCGGTTACGATCACATTGATTACCGCATAAGGATATTTAGCTTTCAACGCTTTCAGGACGAGGTTTGGGTAAGATTCCAGCGTGTGTACCTCGTGGTTGTTCCAGTAACCGGCCGGCACCGAATGTCCGTGAAAGACCAGGTTAATGCGCCTGCTCTTCGGCCAAACCGTATTCAGTTCCTTTTTAACAGCCGCCAGATAACTCGTGTCGGCAACTTGTGCAATTGATGGGAGGGAAATTGAAAGAAATGAAATAAATGTTAATACTCGCCGCAGGTTTTTCATGAGGTTCAGGATTTATTTTTAATGTAAAAGCCTCTAAAAGGGATTTCATAACCGTCGTCTGCCCTTTACCATTGTTGGTGTTGTCACCAACAACCAGCACGACGCCGCGTCCTCGCACAGCTGCGGGTGACAACACCCGCACCGACGCAAGCCTAGCTCACCATGATACGACCAGGCTGTCCTTTGCCATTGTTGGTGTTGTCACCAACAACCAGCACGACGCCGCATCCTGACACAGCTGCGGGTGACAACACCCGCACCGGCGCAAATGTTAATACTAGCCGCAGGTTTTTCATGAGGTTCAGGATTTATTTTAATGTAAAAGCCTCTAAAAGGGATTTCATAACCGTCGTCTGCCCTTTGCCATTGTTGGTGTTGTCACCAACAACCAGCACGACGCCGCATCCTGGCACAGCTGCGGGTGACAACACCCGCACCGGCGCAAGCCTAGCTCACCATGATACGACCAGGCTGTCCTTTGCCATTGTTGGTGTTGTCACCAACAACCAGCACGACGCCGCATCCTGGCACAGCTGCGGGTGACAACACCCGCACTGGCGCAAGACTAGCTCACCATGATAGGACCAGGCTGCCCTTTGCCATTGTTGGTGTTTTCACCAACAACCAGCACGACGCGGCATCCTCGCACAGCTGCGGGTGACAACACCCGCACCGGCGCAAGGCTAGCCTACCACGACACGACCAGGCTGCCCGTAACCCCTTCCACCACAAAGTGCTTCCCAAACCGCGCGTCACCTTCCTTAAACGCGATTTTGCCTTCTTTCCAGGGATAGTTGGCATTTAGATAGGCATGGAAATCTTTGGCCGTGGTGTGCTCGTCGGCGTAAATACGTACTGTCGCATTTTGCAGGCCACTCACCCGAAATCGCTTCGAAATACCCATTTCACCTGAATGCAGTTCTTTAAAGGAAACGATACCTTCCTGCTGCTCGATGAAAACGCGGGAATCACGGTTCCAGGAAGTTGGCAGGGAATAGACAGAGCTTCCCTTGTCCAGTTTTGTGTCCAGCCCGTTCAGTAGCGGGGCGCCTTGCGGAAATTTGAAATGGTTGACAATGGTCGTGTTCGGATTATAACCCGAAAAAATGAATGCATTGTTGCTACGTGAAACCGTCAAAACCGGGTTTTTAATGCCTGGATCTTCTTTTGAAATACCCAGATCGATCCCAAACTCCTGCAAAACATAGCGGAGCAAAAGTGGCCCCGTGAAAAGTTTTGAAGGATTATCAGGCGTAAGCAATTTGCCTCCGGTGAATTTGCTGGAATTGGTGCCGCGGATATAGGCCACTTTTCCGCCTTTCCAGTCGGACTTTTGGCGCGTCCAGGCAGCGTCGCGGCTTTGACCATTCTGCGTCATTTTTGATAAGACCTTTGTACTCGCGTCTTTACTGTCGGCCAATTGTGTACTGATGCCGCCGCCAGAAAAAAGTGCTGTGTGGATTATTTTGGAGGGATAAGGGGTTTTCATCACATCCCCGGAATTGATAGAGGTAATGTCAAACTCCCCTTCCAGCGGCGCGACGTTTTTTAGGTTTATTAAGTCTAAAAATGCTTTTCCAGCATGTCCCGCGGGACCGTAAACCATTAACTTACCTCCGTTTTCAACAAAGGAAATCAGAGCTTGCTCTAATGCAGAACCCGCCTCAGGAACAATAGTTACAAGGACAGATTCCTTAAACTTCTGAGGTTCGCTCTGAATTACCTTTTGAAAGGAAGTGGTCGAAACGATCGTATTCAATGGAAAGCCGTTGTTGATCGCCTGCCGGATGAGCCAGTCTCCGTAATAGATTTCGGGCAGACGGTCCTTGTGTTGATAAGCCCACTTGTGGTATTCGTCGAAAGGGTAAACCCAGACCAGCGGTCCGGGCGCGGTCGGCGAGTCGTAGCGGGCTTTCAAAATATGCGGGGTTACTTCGTCCGGCACCTGCGTGGGCATATTTCCGAAAGAATCGTCGATGCTCAGGAAGTTTAAATGTGTAGGCAGTCGCACTTCCCCTTTTGCGTTAATGCGTGATACGGACATCGGCAGGTAAATATCATGCGGCTCGCGCCCATAGCGGTCGAGCCAGGGACTATTGATCCACCAGGGGTCGTGGGTATAGTAGCGGAACAGATAGCGCTCGTCGGGCAGCTCGGCCATTCTTGACATATAACCCACCATTTCCAGACCAAAATCACCGTCCAGCGCGGCCCAGGGAGAATTGGGCGGCGGCAGAATATTTTTATCCTGATAAATTGATTTCAAATCTACCCCGTCACGCGCCAGGTCGGCTCCGGTTGACAAATTAGTGCCTCTTGTCTGAACCTGGAAATCAGGGCATTCTGCCCGGAAATACTTCCAGAAATCGGAGATCTTGGATTTGGTAGCCGCCAGTTTGGGTTGATCAAAACCCTTGCCGTCGAATATCGCACCCGTGGAGGACCAGCCTTCGACGCCAAAACCGAAACCGTTGCTCAGCCAGATGTAATCAAACCCCATATCTTCCAGAAGTCGCTGGCTTTGCCGCCCGAGGAAAGTACCAAAAGGCGTTTTGTCCGGAATGCCATTTGGAAAACCCGCGTAGGATTCCTTGTCCGCTTTCAAAACAGCATAGCAGCTTACCATCGTATTATGCCCCATTGCGCTTCCGCCGAGGATCTCCGGATGAAGCTTGTATTTGAAATCGGATTTGGCAAACTCAGGCCCCGGATCGAAAGTTTCACCCACACGGATTGGTTTGCCTGTCACTTTCCGACCTTCTTCTTTCAAAGTCTGCACGATGAATTTCAGGTCTCCATAAGTGAATTCGGGCGGATTTTCGAGGTAGAGATAGGCGCGTTCGTGGATAGAGAGTTCCTTCGGCCCCGAGCCGACGGGATGCTTGGTATTCGGGTTCCCAATGTAGCGCGCCCATTCGAGCCGCTGTTTCGGGTCGCCTTTGTATTCGAGGATTTCGGAACCGTCGCCCGTCCAGAGCATGACCGAAACTGTGTCCGCGTGCCGAAGTAAAGAGTGCCACTGCACGAACATTTCCTTCGCCACTTCCCGGATATAGGCTTTGTCGTTTTTCTTGAAAGGTTTCAGAGAAGCTTCGAGGGTGATGTTATTGAAATTCTTTCCCCGAAGCGTGGACGGCTGTAACTGCGCTGAACCCGAAAAAGGGGCCAGCAGCAGCCAGAATGAGCCGAGAAACCAGGGTAATCTTGTTGTTTTTAAGTTCATATCGATTTCTGTAAATCCTTGTGACAGCAAAAGACCGGAGAGGATCGTTAATATCCTGAATTCTGTCCCAGATTTGGGTTAATATCGATTTCTCGCAATGGAATGGGCATTAACGTTTCGTGATCGGCGACGGTAAAGCTCAGCCCCGCATCCTGAAAATATTTGTTCATTACCGTTTGCAGGCGCCCGGTCCTGACCAGATCAAACCAGCGGTGGCCTTCAAGGAAAAGCTCAACCTGCCGCTCCTTTTCCAATGCCAGAGCCAGGTTTGCTTTGGATAAACCAGCCAATGCCGGAACGCCCGCACGGCTGCGTACCATATTGATATAGGTAAGTGCCTCGACAGTGGCATTCGTTTCATTCAATGCTTCGGAGTACATCAGGAGCACATCGGCGTAGCGCAATGCAGTGAAGTTAATGCCGCCGTCACCGACTATACCGGTAGTAAAATCAACGAATTTAAGTCCGTATATCTCTTTTTCATATTTACCCGTATTCAATAAAACAGAATCACCGATGGATGCAGGTCTTCTGAGATCGCCTTTTTCGTAGGATTTAGCCACTTGCGGAGTAGGCAATACCCGGCCGGAACCTTGCATATTGCCCGGAAAAATGGCCATATCAAAGCGGGCAGGGGTGAAAATGCTGGAAAACTGATTCCCCTCGCCCACATTGCCCGACATATATTTGATCTCAAAAATCGATTCCGGCAACTCGTCGTTTCCGTTCGTAAACAGCTTTTTGTAGTCGGGATGAAGTGAATATGCTTTCGAATCGATCACTTCTTTCAATGCTGTTTTGGCAAGATCATATTGCTTGGTAGTCAGGTATACCTTGCCCAAAAGCGTTTTCGCTGCGCCGGTCGAAGCCTGGGATTTGCTAGGAAGTGTGACGCCTGTCAGTAAAGTTGCCGCTTCGGTCAGGTCGGAAGTGATCACATTGTACACTTCGCTCACCGGTTTTCTGCTCATATCGAAGTTCATGATTTCGCCCGGCCCACGAAATGCGACGTCGACGATCGGGACGTTTCCAAACAATCTGACCAGATAAAAATAGCCGTAAGCACGCAGAAACAGTGCTTCTCCGCGAAATTGTTTTTTCTGTGCGTCGGGCATTTCCACCGATTCCAGCCTGGAAAGGATATTATTCGACCGGGCGATCGTGGCGAAACAGGTACTCCAGACCGTATTCAGAAAATCGTTGGAAGGTGTCGGGTTCATTTCGTCAAATTCCGTTTCCGAAACCGTCGGCGAGGTCCATTGAATCTCGGCATTGTCCGTCATCAAATCGCCGATATTGACGATAGACGCATTATGCAAGCCCTGCAATCCCGCATAATTTCCGACCAGCGCGGTTTCGAAATCCTTGGGGGTTTTGTAAAATATATTTTCATTGATCTGATGTGCAGGCTGTAAGGACAGGAAATCAGAACAGGAGGTTACGCTTACTCCTATGAACAGGCAAATGATAAATTTTTTCATTGCAGCAGATTTTTAGACCTTAAAAAGTGACTTTTAAACCAATCGTGTAGGTGCGCGGCAGCGGATAGTTGAGGTAATCAATACCCCCGCTCACCACATTATCCCCCGAAATACTCGATTCCGGATCGTAACCCGGGTAATCGGTGAAAGTGTACAAGTTGGATACATTGAGATACACGTTCAATGCGTTCAGTTTCATGCGATTGACCAGGTCTTTGGGTAGGTCATATCCGAGCTTCACATTCCTGATCCGGGTAAAGGAATTTTCGAACAGGTAATGCGACGAAGTTCCGAACCCGAGCGCGTGGTTGCTTCTGATAGAGCGCGGCATGATACCATCCCCCGGGTTTTCTTCCGATCGCCACCTTTTGTCCGTAAGCGCCAGGTTGTTCTGTACCCCGTTCGCGCCCAGCAGCGAAGCGCCGGCGTCGAGATAAGTATAGGCGCCTTTAGAGCCAACCAGACCGATATTCAGATTGAGGTTACCGAATGTAAAATTGTTGTCAAATCCCCACGTAAAATCCGGCCAGGGAGTACCCACAATCTTGCGGTCGCTTTGGTTGATCACGCCGTCGGCGTTTACATCCTCGAATTTCAGGTCGCCTGCCTGCGTTTTCGGATGTTGCAATGCAGCCCCGTCCAGTTCGGCGCTATTCATGAAAACGCCGAGCTTATTAAGCAGGAAAAAGCTGGAAATAGGGGAGCCGACTTCGGTGATCTGGTAGGCAGAATTGGAAATACGTCCGCCTTCGGTCGCCAGTTTGAGCACCTTGTTACGGTTATGGCTGAATGTCGCATTGGAACTCCACTGGAATTTTTTGAAACGCACATTGATCGTCTGCAAGCCCAGTTCAAACCCTTTGTTTTCGATATCGCCGATATTCTGGGTAGAACTATTGAAACCCGAAGCTGCGGGAAGCTGCACTGCGAGCAAAAGATCTGTTTTATGATCCCGATAAAAATCAGCTGTGAGCGAAATCCTGTCCTGAAACAATCCCAGATCTAAACCTAAATTGACCTGCTTTGACTTCTCCCAGGTAAGGTCGTCATTCGATAATGTTGCCGGTATCAAGCCGGGGTTAAGCGTCTTGTTTTTAATATATCTGGTAGTTGATAAAAGTCCGATATGTGTGTAATCGCCGATCTGATTATTCCCTGAAATACCATAGCTCGCGCGCAGTTTCAGGTTATTTATAAACCGCACATCTTTCATGAATTCTTCTTCTGAAATATTATAACCCACAGATACAGAAGGAAATGCGCCCCAGCGATGATTAGAACCGAATCTTGAACTTCCGTCCCGTCTTACCGTCGCGGTCAGCATGTATTTGCCTGCATAGGAATAATTTACCCGCGCCATCATCGATAACAATGCCCATTCGCTTACGCTCTGTGAGCCTGCATTCACAATACCTGCTGTGATAAATGGCACATATTCAGTCGGGAAATCAGAAGCACCGACTGTTACGCGGTCTACACTGTTTTTTTGCGCAGTGAAACCGACCAATGCACCTACAAAATGTTTGTTGTTAAAAACTTTATTGTAGTTCAATGTATTCTCATTCAGCCAGTTGATTGATTCGGTTCTTGAAGTTCCTGCCGAGGCTGGGTAGTTCAATGTGGTGAAATTTGGTACCGCCGAGGAGCGCCAGAGGCGGATGTTGTTTGAGCCGTAATTAACACCGATAGAAGTTTTAAAGGTGAGATCATCGGACAAATTGAATTCCAAAAAGTTGTTCGTCACCACGTCCATAATCTTCCGGCGATCGTCCTGGCCGTTTGCGACAGCCAATACATTCTGCAAAAATCCCAAACCATCCGTCACGTCAGCCTGATTGAAATAGTAGCCACCATTATCATCGTAAACCGGGATAGTAGGCGCCGCAGCCAATACATTCGCCAGCAAACCGCCCGCTCCGTAATGCGATTCGGTATTAGCAAACCTGCCAAAACCATACGAACCAAAAGTAGAACTGCCGACTTTCAACCATTTCGTGATCTGCGCATCCAGGTTTACGCGCAAATTGAAACGGTTGTAATCGGAATTGATGATCACACCTTCCTGCGAAAAATAACCCGCAGAAATGAAGTATTTGGTCTTTTCAGTGCCGCCCGTCGAAGATACCTGCACATTCCGGACCGGCGCAGTGCGGAACAGCACATCCTGCCAGTCGGTATCCGTGGTCAGGGATTCCGGGTTTCTGAACTCCGGCCTTACCCTTGTTGCTACGGATCGTACTTCATTCGGGTCGGTCAGTTTACCGCCGGCATAAACCCACGCATTGTCGCGCCCGTCGACCAGATAGTCGGCATATTGCCGCGCATTCATCATATCCAGCTTATTGGCTACTTCCTGAAATCCGTAGGAAGCGTCGACACTGATCTGGGATTTGCCCAGCGCGCCGCGTTTGGTTGTAATAATCACTACACCATTTGCGCCTCTTGAACCATAGATAGCAGTCGCGGAAGCATCTTTTAAAATTTCAATAGACTCAATATCAGAAGGGTTGATTGACGCCAGCGGGTTAACGCGGTTGCCTGTATTACTCGCCATACCTGCGGAAGAAAAGCTGTTTGAACCATAACTCCGCATATCCGAACCGCCACCGCCAGAGCCAATCGCAAAACCGTCGACTACGTAAAGCGGCTGATTTCCACCGGTAATCGAGCTTACGCCGCGGATCAGGATATTCACATTTCCGCCCGGCGCGCCCGTCGTCTGACTAACCTGCACCCCCGGCGCTTTTCCCTGTAACATCTGGTCGAAGCTGCCGGTGGAAGGCTGGATAAACTGTTCGTTGGAAATCTTGGCGATGGAGCCGGTCAGGTCCTTTTTACGCTGCGTACCATAACCCACCACGACTACATCCTGCAACTGCTGCTGGTCACCTTTTAATGCTACATCAATGACAGACTGATTATTAACTAACACTTCCTGAGGAATATAGCCAATAAAGCTGACAACAATGCTGGCTCCCTGCGACACGGATATTTTATAATTTCCGTCCACATCGGCAGTAGTTCCATTGTTGGTACCTTTCTCCGTGATCGTCGCGCCGATCAGCGGCGCTTTGTCATTTTCCGCAATGATCTTGCCGGAAACGGTCACTTTCGAAGCCGTTTGAGCGTGAAGTTCGCCGGCTCCGAGCAGCAAACTCAGCAACAGCGCGCCGACCCACAGCGCTGGCTTTTGGAATAAAATAGGTTTCATAAGCAGTGAATTTGGGTTAGTTCGTAAAAAGGGTTTGGATAGTATTGAAAGTCAGTCTTCTCTGATAATCACAGATTCCAGGGTCAGGTAATTGGCGATTTTTTCAATAGCTTTCGCGTGATGTCCGACGCCGAGCGCGAAATGGTGCGTCGGTCCTTCCTTCATCCACCGCTGCAAAAATGTCCGCACGTCGGGCTTGAAGTAGCCGCGGGTATTCGTATTGCCGGTAGGAGGGATTGGTCCTTCAACAGACTGACCCTCAGCGATTACGAATTTAAACTTACCATCAAAAGTAGAGTTAATGCTCAGCATCGTGATCGGTCCTTCTTTGATCTTGAACTCCACGCCGGCACCAAATCCGGGTTTTCCGTGGTATTTGGTAAGGCTGCGCAAAACTGGTTTTCCCTGCGCAATCGCTACATTATGCGGCCCGTCGTGGCCAACGAGCACAAAACCTTCCTTGAAATCGACCGGGTGAAACTCCGCGAAGCTACCGCCAATCCCTAAACGTTCCATGATCAGCATCGCAAAACAAGTCTTCAAATCCGACTCCCCGCACATCGGAAATCCGGCACCGGTCAGCAGTGAGTTGCCAACGATCAGATTAGACATGACCGTCCTGGTTTCGCTATTGTCCGGGCCTTCGTAATAGTAGGCGAGTCCGTCGAGTTTTTTCTCTTCAATGAATTTTTCCAGTGCAACCGTCACGCGGGCAGCAGTTTCGAGGTCGGAGTCGCGCAATTTTTCGGAAATGGGGTCGGAAACGGGGTCAGGGGTGTCGAAAAAGTCGAGGATCCTTTCTTTGACCGGTTCAATTTCCGCGCGTTCCGCTTTCTGATAATGCGACACGATCTCGTGCGCCTCGCATTGCACAATATGTGCGCCGAAGTGAGCGGTAAACATCGTAGAGTCTGAATGCATATCCAGCATCGCCTCGATCGGGTGGCCAATGTGGCCGATGCGCGACGTTTTCACATCGTGCAAAACAGCCGCGATCCGGCAGTATTCTTCGATTTCCGCGTCGGCCTGCGGATCGTCATAAAGGGTTCCGATGATCATATCCGGTACCTTTTTGCCCATTCTCGCAGCCACGCCGGCAAACTCGGGGAGGGAGCAAATGTCGTCATTGTAAAGCTGCATGTAAGTGGAAGCGCGGGTATAGTCCATCGCTTTGTCCGGTTGCAATGCTACCAGCACAATCGGTACGTTCACACTTCGGATCACCGTGCCGAACGTATTGGATGTTGCATACGTGACCATGTCGCAGAAGATCAGGTCGAGATTGGCGGCATTGAGTTTGGGTACGAGCTCGTACGCTTTTTCTACATTATCGACGAGGCCAAAATCGATTACCTCCGCGTGGGAGCCGGTCTGGATTTTTTCGATGAAAACGGCTTGTTTACGCAGCATATCATCGAGCAGCCCGTCAAACTGCACCCAGTATTTATAATAACCCACACCAAAAACGCCTATGCGCGGCCGGGTCGGCTGGCGTTTCTCAATGATCGCTTGCTGTTCAATGTGGTTTTCACTCTGTAATGGATTTCCCATGGAATTGGTATATGGTTTCTATTTGATTTCTTAACGCACTAAGTATATTTTGGTAAAAATTTTTTGTGTCAGGTGTGGTCAGGTATTGTCATTTGTGGTCATCGGTCATTTGTTGTCACTGGTCATTTATTGTCAATTGTTGTTAATCGTTAATGGTCTATGTTCTGTCTCAAATAGAAATCTAATCTTAGGGATCAAAATCATGAACGCGATGAATGCAATAGGATAGAGGAGGCCCGACGCGATCCACAGGGGTTTATAGGAATAGTCCTGGATGATTTTGCCGATCATCGGATTAAGTACCAGGCTGGAAATAGCGCCCGCCGTTCCTGAAAGTCCGACTACGGTGGAAGTCGCTTTCGGCCCGAAAACATCTGAAATAGCAGTAATGTAATTCGTGATCCAGCAGCCGTGTGCAAACATATACAGCGCCATAAAACCGACCGCCATTTCCACTGAGGAAGTGTATTCAGTGAGCGGAACAGCCAGCGTCAGTGCAGCTGCACAGCCCATGACGATCTTTCTGGATTTGTTGACGCTCGCATTGTTTTTGACCAAACGATCTGATAAAAAGCCGCCTAGTATATTGGAAATGCCCAAAGCAAGGAACGGGATCCAGAAAAGGCTTCCGATCCTTTCAAACGACACACCACGCACTTCACTGAGGTATTTGGGAATCCAGAACATCATAAAATACATCACCGGATCCAGCAGGAAACGCATCAGTATGAATACCCAGGTCTCTTTTATTTTTAGAATAGAAGCAAAAGAAATCACCGATTCGCTAGTTTCTGGCAGGATTTCGGAGGGCACCTGGGTGTTTTGTTTCCAGGGTATCATGAACCAGACGATTACCCATAAAATTCCGATCAGGCCAGGGATGACGAAACCTGCGCGCCAGCCGTAGAACTCTGCAATCCAGATCGTGAGCGGTGGTGCGATTACCGCACCGATCGCCGAGCCGCCGATCGCGATACCGTTTGCAAAGCCCCTTTCTTTTTTATCAAACCAATCATAAACTGTTTTGGCCGCTCCCGGAAAGCAGGCGCCTTCGCCCATTCCCAGGAAAAAGCGAAATGCCAGTAACTGAGGCAGATTGGTCATCAAACCATGCAATGCATTCGCCACCGACCAAACGCCGACCGCAATACCCAACCCTTTTTTCGCGCCGATTTTATCGATCAGCCAGCCGCCGACCGTGAACATCAATGCATAGCTCAATAAAAAACTCGTATTCACCCACCCGTATTCCACATCCGTGAAATGGAACTCCCGCTGAATTTTAATGACCGCAATCGACAATACCTGCCTGTCCAGAAAGCTCAGACCAGTGGCAATGAAGACCAATATCACAACAAACCAGCGGGTAGGGTTATATTTCATGTAGGTTAACGCACTAACTTACTTTTTGTCAAAAATAAAATGGCAAAATGCAAAATGCAAGCGTTTCGAAATTTTTTACAAAAAAATAATAACCGCCCTTCCTCCTCCCCCCAAAGCCCTTCAAGGGAGCTTTAAATTTGACTTGGTTAGCAACGAATAGCCCCGTTGAGGGGGGTGGGGGAGGAAAAAATGGCTGAAAACAGGGATGGTTTGCTTTTTCCCTTTGCCTGAAATTTGCAAGACCAGAATATCACCGTTGGACGGGATGAGTGCTGGTCAGTTTGAAGCTACACTATAAAACATCAAAAACATGAGAAAGCCATTGTTGCTCGTTATCGCTTTTTTACTCGCAGCCAGTTTTGCTGCACATGCGCAAAGCAGCTCCTTTTTTATAGGAGGAACCGGCGGTGCCAATTTATCAATGTATTCATATACATCTGATTACGCAGATGTGTGGACCAGTTCCAAACCCAAGCCGGGATTAAATGGAGGCTTGGTTTTCGGCGTGGAAATGAATAAGATGGCGATCGTTTCGGGGGTCAATTTTATTCAGAAAGGGACCAAGTCGGAGACTGACAATTACCGGATCGAAGGGGATTATGTTGGCTTCGTGAAGCGGCGCGAGAATACCTCTTTTATACAGGTGCCAATTCTTTTCAGGTACCGGTTCCTGAGTGAGAAATTCGGGCTTACTGCCTCTGCAGGGCCTTCCCTGAATGTCGGACTAGCGGGAAATCAGCGGCTGGAACTGGAAGTAGCCGGGGTAGGGTCTCGCAGCGAATCTTCGACAGTTCGGTTCGGGAGCGGCATTAATGATACTTACCGCCGTTTTCAACCTGGTTTCATACTTAGTCCGGGAATGCTGATGCCGGTTGGCGAAAAGGGTAAGCTTGCCGTCAATATCATCTGGGACCTGGGATTCAATGCGATCAATACAAGAAGCAGCGCGGCGATAGGGGCGGATGGAAAAGTGGCCAACGTTTCTACTATTCTGAGCGTAAGCTATACACACCATTTCACTTTCGGGGACAAGTATTAACCGCCTAAACACTTCGATTATGCTCGTTTGCAACAATTGCGGCACGATCAACGAAAGCGGCGCCGGCGCATGCGTTCATTGCCGGATCAATGACCGGTTCTCTCAGGCTCCTGATTCGGAATCAACGGATCAGGAAAAACCGGCGCGGCAATGCCTGAATTGCGGAACAATGATCGGGGCTCATTTACCCAAATGCCCGGAATGCCGCTTCCCGGTGCGAAACGCAGAAATTGCAAAACACGCAGGAAGCCTCCCTGTGGACAGAACCTATGTGCTCGGCAGCTTAAAAGCCGGCTGAAAATTTACGATAAACCATTGAAACATGGCAAGAAACCGGGAACCTCAGATTTTTAATATATCATTTCTGGATGTGATTTGCGGGGCGCTTGGGGCGGTGATCTTTCTGTTCATCGCGGTTCCCAAAGGTGGCTCGGCCCCCGGAAAGAAGCAGCAGGTCAGTATGTCGTATGATACCGTGCACAACCAGTTTTTCGCGACGATCAGCGACAGTTTAAAAGCAAAACGACCGGGAGATACGCTGCTGGTGGTACTTACCGATTACAAACCAATACCGGGCATTGCCGAATGCCCTGAATGTGCAGATTGTCCTGAACCGGCGCCGGTTGCCAGTGCGGGGGATTACAAGTCGCCGGCGCCTTTGTCAAAAACCGAACCGAGGAAGGACTCGGCTACCAGGCCAGTCATTGCCTCGGAAACAAAGCCCGACGATTTTAAGAAAAGCAAATACCAGGGCGACCCGCCTGGTGTGCCTTGCAAGGTTTCGTTCGAGATCAGCTGGGGCGACCTGGGCGATAATGTGGATTTGCTGGTTTGCAAAAACAATAAATGTGTCTCCGGCGGCTCCCGGGAGATAAAAGACATCGGCCAGTGGGACAGCGGTAAAGCGAAGACCAAATTCTTCGGAAGCGACCTGCGCACGACCCAGGAAGCAGTGCGGCAATTTGACAAAATCCTGCCCGGCGAATACCAGATCTACGCGGTTTTCAAAGAGAGCACGAAGAATAATACGTCGGTTTACGTCCGCGGGCTGGTCTATTCAAAAAGTCCTGAGGGAGAAGAAAAGGGCGAACCATTTTCCACCACCTTACAACTAAAAGCTCCCAAAGCCCTGGTAGCCACCGTTACCATGCAGGAAAACGGCCAGTTCGACCTGGAAAGAAAGTAACGTCATTCACCGTTCTGCGGCGGGTCATTCCCCGTTCCACGGCGGGTCATTCAGTCATTCAGTCATTCACTCATTCAGTCATTAGGTCATTAGGTCATTCAGTAATTCAATCATTCAGTAATTCAATCATTCAATCAATCATTCATTAAAAAATGATCACAAACAAAAGACTATATCACCTCGCAATCAGTTTAGTGGCGGCTGTCATGATCTGGTTTGCTCTGATACTGCTCGCGACCATTACCTCGGGGCCGGGCCTGAAGCGCTTTTTTGAGGCGTTTGGTGGCTCTTTCGGAGGTTTTGTCCACGCTATTATTTACATGGCATTCATTTTTGGGGTACTGGAAATACTGGAATATCAGCGGTATCTCAAAAAACAGAACGAAGGTTTCAAACTCAATCTGCTGCCTGTGCAGGATCAGCTGGTATTGTCGCCCGACGAAGTGGCGCGTATCAAGCTGAATGTGATTGATCTGGAAAAGCACGGTTTCAGTTTTTTGCTGACTGATTTTGTGAAAAGGGCTTGTACGCAATACCGTAATAACCAGTCAATTGGCGATACTTTGCACGTGCTTACGGCACAAATCGATAACAGTAAAACGGAAATGGAAGGGCGGCTGGAGATCGCGCGGTTTTTGATCAATGCGATTGCGTCGCTCGGTTTTATAGGAACGATCCTGCATTTGGCAAGCTCGATCGGGCTTTTTCACCTGGCCAAAACCGAGGAGGGAATGCCGCTCATTACCCAAAGCCTGAATGTGTCGTTCGATACGACTTTTATAGCATTATTCCTGGGTTTGGTGCTTAGCTATTTTTACCACCGCTACCTCGAAGATCTTGATACTTTTTATTCCAGAACAAAATCCTACATCATCGACAACCTGATCAGCCGCATTTACCACCCTCAATAATCTGCATTTCATACACAACTAAAATGGTAATCATGAAAACATTGAGAAAGAAAAGCGCAATACTACTCATCGCCCTGACCGGATTTTGCTGCGCCTGCCAGCCCGAGAGCATTGATACCCTCACCGGAAAGCTGGGCGACAAAGGTTCGGTCAACGAATGGATTTACAGTATGATGGCCGACGCCTATTTCTGGTACGATGAAATGCCTGATCAAAAGGAGCTTGACAGTTCGGCCAGCCCGGAAGAATATTTCGGCAAACTCGTTTATCAACCCCAAACCTATGACCGGTTTTCCATGCTCACTGCGGATATTGATGCATTGCAGCAGCAATTCAATGGCGTAGTTAAAGCATTCGGGGTGAGTTATGTACCTGCATATATTGACGAGGGAAAACAAAACGTTGCCCTTTTTGTCAGCCACGTTGCGAAGGATAGTCCGGCGGATAAAGCGGGTTTGCAGCGGGGGGATATCATAACGAAAATCGATGGCAGTCAGCTCACGAAGGACAATTATGCCTCGCTGATGAGCGCCAAAGAAACCGCGAAAATGACGCTCGGGGCTATTGAAAACAATATATTGCAATTGGATAAATCAACGGTTACCATTTCGAAAGCGGCGCTTGCGGCCAATCCGGTCGCTTTTTCCAGTGTGATTTCAAAGGGTGGTAAAAAGATCGGCTACCTGGTTTATACGCAGTTTGTACCCGGTACCGACGCCGATAAGCAGAAATATGATAATGAGCTCCGTACGGTTTTTGGCCAGTTTAAATCGGCGGGTGTAAATGAGCTGGTGCTCGATCTGAGGTTAAACGGGGGCGGATATATGACTTCTGCGGTTACTTTGGGATCGCTGATCGTCAGTAACGCGGGCGCCTCCGATGTCTTTTATACGGAACAATGGAACGATAAGTATATCAAGTATTGGAAAGAAAAAAACGGCCAGGATGCATTGAATTACAAATTTTCGCAGGAAAATAGTAACATTGGCAACCGGCTCGATCGCGTCTACGTGCTGACTTCCCGTGGTACCGCCTCCGCAAGTGAGCTAATCATCAATGGGTTGAAGCCTTATATGGAGGTAGTTACGATCGGGGCCAATACAGCGGGCAAAAACCTGTTCGGCAGCCTGATCGGCGACGAGAAAAAGCGCTGGAAATATGGTATTTACATAATGCTCGGCCAGACTACCAATGCCGACGGAGCGTCGGATTATGGCACGGTTGACGGAATTACGCCCACGCGTAAAGTAGAAGATTTGTCGATGCCGTTTTTGCCTTTTGGCGATGAAAATGAAACATTATTAAATGCAGCATTGCAGCATATGGGAGTAGCTGCCGGGCCCAATGCGCGGATAGGCGCGGCGAAAGACCTGGAAACCGCCAGCCCTGCGCCTCTGAAAGATACCCCGGCCGCGCTCGACGGACGGATGCTGCGTGACATGCCCTGATTTTAAATCATGAAAAAGTACCTCTTGTTGCTGTTACTGATCCGGATTTCCTGTCTCGCACATGCGCAAAGCGGGGCAGGAAATTATCCTGACAGTCTGAAAAATGTATTGAAGAAACAACTTCCTGATACCAGCCGGGTCTGGACGTTGCTATTGTTATCGGATCATTTCAGCGACAAGGATACGGCGGTATCCCTGCAATATGTACGGCAGGCGGCGGCCCTGGCAAAACCCGGCTCTTACCAGGAAGCGATGGTCGAATTTTACAGGGCCGGCGCCTATTTTGAAACCAATTTTGAAAAAAGTAAAGCTGCCTATATGCGGGCAGAGCAGCTTTTCAGTAAGTTCAGGAACAAGGAAGCGTTGATTTTCAGGTCGAGGGCGTGGCATAATTTCGGTGCGCTTGAACAGCGGCTTGACAATGAAAAGCGATATGCAGAGATCCTTATCGAACATGCGATCCCGCTCGCCCAACAAGCCGGCGACAGTGCCCGCGTGGTGAGTAACTATCGCAACCTCGGTATTATTTTCTCCAATCAGCTGGATTATAAAAAGGCCGAGGAATATATTAATCTGGCCATTGTAGCGCTGCAAAGACTTGATCCAGGGTCACTGGAACTGGCGGATGCCTACATTTTTGGCGCAAAAAATTATATATACCTCAAAGACTACCCGCCCGTAAAGCCGATGCTGGATAGTGCGAAAATCCTGCTCGCAGGCAACCCTGACCTGCCGCATTACACAGATTACTACCTCACGGAAGGCATGTACTACGCGCGGCTGCGCCAGTTTCAGGCAGCCCTGAGCAGCTTTGATAAGGGCCTGGCACAGGCCCGAAGACTAAAACGTGACTATGATTATCAGGGTCTTATGCTGCAAAAATACTTTGCCTACAAAGCGATGGGGGATTATCCGAAGGCTTTGAAGATCATCACGCAGCTGGTACAGCAGGATGATGTATTTCCAAGCAGCAAGAACAGGATATTGTACTATTACGAGCTGGCGCAAACGACCGCGAAAACGGGCGATATGGCGAATGCCTTTAAATGGCTGAACCAATATGCCGAGCTGGCGGACAGCTCTTTCATGGAAAATTCGAAAACCGAGATCGCTGCGCTGGAAGCAAAATACCAGTCTTCTGAAAAAGAGAAAAAGATCTATCAACTCCAATCGAAAAATGAAAAGGATGCATTGACCATTAAAAATAACCGGCTGCTCAACTGGCTTCTGGCGGTGGTTTGTCTTTTTCTGATGGCAGTAACTGTTCTGGTTCTCCTTTTTTATCGAAATAATAAGCGGCTATGGACGCAGGAAAAGCAGCTCCACGAGCTGGAAATGCAGAAAATAAAGCAAGATTACCGGATCTCGATGTTGTCCGCCATGCTGGAAGGGCAGGAGCAGGAGCGTACCCGGCTTGCGCGCGATTTGCACGACGGCCTGGGCGGTTTGCTGAGTAGTATCAAGATAGAACTGTCGCAAGCGCCGGTGGGGGCGGACGAAAAGTTGAAAACGAGCCTGGGGCGTACACTTTCACATTTGGACGATGCTGTAAATGAGCTGCGCAGGATCGCGCGGAGCCTGATGCCGGAGATTTTGATGAACTACGGCCTGGCCGAGGCGACGAAGGAATTTTGCAAAAATTTGAAAGAGACCGGTATTAATCTGGTCTGCCAGGTTTTCAACTATAAGGACTCGCTGCCGAAGGAAAAGCAGATCGTGCTCTACCGGATCATTCAGGAATTGGTGAACAATGCAGTGAAACATGCCACTGCGGCGCAGATTTTGGTGATTATCCAGCAAAGCGGTGAACGATTGTTTGTGACGGTTGAAGACGACGGGAAAGGGTTTGATCCTGAAAAAATCAATGGAAAAGCTGGTGCGGGATTGTCAAATGTCAAGGCGAGGGCCGATTTCTTAAATGCTAAATTTGATATGCAGTCGAAACCCGGAAATGGTACTTCGGTGACTGTTGAATGTGATATCTGATTATGAAAGTATACATCGTCGACGACCATCCTATTGTTTTGCAGGGATTAAAAAACCTGCTGGAAGCGCGTGAAGGAATTGAAGTAACCGGCGTATTCGACCAGGGCGAAACGGTACTGGCCGCATTGGCTGTGACTGTCCCGGATGTGATCCTGCTGGATGTTAACCTGCCCGATACGAGCGGCATTATTCTCTGCCAGAAGATCAGGCAGCGCTACCCGGCGGTCAAAGTAGTCGCTTTGAGCGTTCATAACGAAAGGACGGTGATTATGGGAATCCTGCAGAGCGGCGCGAGTGCCTATGTCTTGAAAAATGCCATTGGCGACGATATAATTGCTGCCCTGCACGCCGCTATGGAGGGACAGATTTTTCTATGCGCCGGTACCCAGAAAGTGCTGAACAGCAGTACCGGTAACGATTTGAAAGAAGTCCCCAGACTTACCCGCCGCGAAAAGGAAATCCTCGAACTCATCGGGCGCGGCTACACCACTCAGCAGATCGCCTCAGACCTGTTTATCAGTACGCATACCGTAGAAAGCCATCGAAAAAACCTGATGGAAAAATTTGAAGCTCCCAATACCGCAACTGTGATCAAGCTTGCTACAGAGTTTGGTTTGATGCAAAACTGAGTTCCTCTCTCCAGAAAATCCGGCAATTAATTGGACTTTTCCGCTACTTCGAGATAAATTTTCGAAGAATGTTACCTTTTTTGTACTTGTCTTAAATATTATTTGGTAGAAATTAATTTACATTTAGTATAAAATTTCTACAAGTAAGTTTGGATTGTGTTAGATTGGCTACGACAGAAATATATCTACCCCCGCGACGGATCCCTCGTTCAGTAATCACTTTTTTACATTTATTAAAAGTTTAGTATGAAAAAACCGATACTTTTCAACAGAAGTATTTTCAGGATTTCTTGTATTTTATCCCTCTGTTTTTGCGCTTTTACTCTGTCGGCACAGCAACGTTACTTCGCAGTTTCGCTGGTTAACGAGAATGACAAACCAGCGCTGGATGTGATCGATGACGCTAAAAGTGTCGGCTGTAATGCAATTGCGATGACGGTACAATGGGGCGCCATTCACGGAAAGGTGTCCAGGATCCTCAAACAGGAAAATGGTAGTGGTTATAACGTCTGGAAGCAGTACGATGACCAGATCAAGCGGGCCCTGTCACTCAATATGAAGGTGGCACTAAATATTGCAGTAAGCACCGGCGATGATGTGACCAACAGTTCCTCTGACCGCTACGGGATCACCACAGGCGACGGGTGGAAAAAGGAAGAGCGGATGGTTGTGGCCAATTACAATGGAGAAGAAGCCGTTTTCCAAAAATGGGGCGGGCCGATACGGCCGAATATCAGTTTACAATTTGTCATGACTTCGCTTGCGGCACAGTCCACGAAAGACAGGATTACCAGTTTTTCCAGGGAGGTGATGGAGCGTTACAAATATCTTCAGCAGGGAGGCAATCTGCTGTATGTCAACCTCGTATATACCCGTCAGGGCGAGGGTGAATTTGAAATGGGATCGACCAAATACCATTATGAAGAGGCATTGGATATGGCCAATGCGCTGACAGACTATTCCCAACCAATGGTGGCCGCTTACCGGGTGTGGCTGAAAGGAAAATACGGAAATATCGAGGCACTGAATTCTGTTTGGGGAAGAAGTTATTCGTCCTTCAATGATGTAAATCCTAAAAAGCCTTCCAACAGTACCTTCACGCAGCCCGACGGAACCGACTGGTTTTTGTTCCGGACTCACACGCTGAAGGAAACGAACAGGATCTTCAAGGAAGCTGTAAAAGGCGTTAACCCGAATGTGAAAGTGATCAGCCACCACGGCTCCGTTTACGACAAGCTGTCACGGGCGAGAGGTACGCTGCCTTTCAAAGAGATCGGGGAGGATTTGGACGGTATCAAGGTCAACGACGATATCCACTACGACCACCGGTTCGCGATGGACTTGCTTAGGTCCAACCTGCCGGGCAGGATATATGTAAACGAAGCGGCCTATGTAACTGGTGTTGAATCAGTTGTGAGATTGGCTGAGGAAAGCTACACGCACGGCGCACAGGTAGTTACCCTCTTTTACCTCGAAAATGCGATGAAATCCCAGGAGGCGGTGAACGCTATTAAAACGCTGACGAACAATTGGGTAAAAGGAAAATCAGTCACCAAACCCGCTCCGTCCAATTCCGACAGCTTCGCATTGTCCAACATGATCAACAGCGATGGCTGCTATACGAACCGCGACAGTTGGTCGGGTGATTGTGACGCCTATAAGAACTGGCGCAGTGCCTATGATAATTCGGGCGGTAAGCCGGTTAATATTTACGTGAATGATGATGTGACTACGAGAGGATGTTTTTACAAAGACCTGAAACTCTCGCGCAACGGGGAGGAAGCGGAAAGCGTAATTCCCAACAATGTGGATTATCACCTTACCGGCGACGACTGCCGTGTGATCAGCACGGTAAAGGGAAGCGGATTGTCTGACGGTAACCGGCCTTTCAAGGCTTTGGTAACGATCGAAGATCAGGTTAGAAGCAGGGACGGTCAGCCTTACATCCAGCGTCATTGGAAATTTACGCCCGGTTCTAATGGTGCCAGTGCAACTGTAACTTTATATGTAAGCCAGGCGGAATTCAACGCTTTTAATGCAGTGAGTTCTCAAAAGCTTCCATTGAACGCAAATGATGCCACCAATAAATCCAAACTGCGTATCTGGCAGCGTGAAGAAGGTGCGAATTTGCGTACCGCCGAAAGCACGATAGATCCTGCAGACCAGGATATCCGCTGGGACAGTGTATTAGGCCTTTGGAAAATTACATTCAACGCGACCAGCCTTTCGTCTTATTTCATCACCGCCGACAAAGCCGCCCCGCTGCCGGTTTCACTGACAACATTCACTGCTGAAAAACAGGAGAATTCGGTAGAGCTGAGCTGGCAGACATCCGAGGAATCGAATAGTGACCATTTTGCTGTACAGCGCAGTATGGATGGAAAAAGCTGGCTGAACATCGGTCGTGTAAATGCGGCAATGGAAAGCAGGGTACATCAGAACTACTCGTTCAACGACGCCAACCCCGCATCAGGCGACAATCTTTACAGACTGAAAATGGTTGATCAGGACAGCACTTTTGCTTACTCTAAAATTATTTCGGTGAAGATGGACGGTGGGGCCGAATTGGTCCTTTATCCAAATCCTGTGACTACCGGGGTAATCCGACTGCAATTTGCAGGTCAGGAACCTCTTATCAGTCTCACAGACCTGAGTGGCCGGGAAGTGCGCGTAGCTACTGAGAAGGACGCACCGAACAGTTTGGCTGTAAAAGCAGGAACAAAGCTTAACCCCGGCCTGTATATCCTGACAGCCACTTACGGATCGCGCCAGGTAAGGCATAAAGTGCTGGTAGCCGCACAGTAGGGATTATTGGGCCGAAACAGATTTTGACCAAAACGATAATAATTTTGATCTGATACAACCATTTCGCGATCCTGCTGCCTCATTGAAGTAAAATTGGATTTCCTATGGCCCCGGAGGCGGAATTGATTTCAGGTTGCCTTTTGCATGACAGGATCGCACAGCGGCAACTGTACGATCGCTACAAAAATGCCATGTACACCCTGGCTTACCGGATCACCGGGGATTTCGATGATGCAAACGACGTGTTGCAGGATTCATTCCTTGACGTATTCCGTCACCTGGACCAGTTCCGGGGCGAATCAACATTGGGCGCCTGGATCAAGAAAATCGTGGTCCGGCGCTCGACCAAAAAGAAGCGGATCGTCATCTGGGAAAATATTGACGACATGCCGCTTGCAGGCGTAAATTGGGGTGAGGAAGAGATCAATGCTTCACACCTGGAAACTGCCATTCTTTCTCTCCCAGACGGATTCCGGACGATTTTCGTATTGGCTGAAGTAGAAGGTTATACGCATCGCGAGATAGCGGGCATGCTGAATATCTCGGAAGGAACTTCCAAGTCGCAATTGTTTTATGCTAAAAAGAAGCTGCGCGGCATGCTTTCCTGACAATTATGGAAGAAAAAAATCATGACACGCTAAAAAACGCCCTGGCCAGACTGCCGGGATATACCCCTGCGCCTGGAATATGGGACGCTATGCAGGAGCAGCTGGCAGAGGCACCTTTGCGGGCGGCTATCGGTGACCTGCCGCAACATGAGCCGGACGAAAAGCTTTGGGATCTGATCGAGCGTAAGGTGCCGGGGAGGAAAGTGATATTTCGCTGGCCTTATGCGGCTGCAGTCTTGCTGGCCGGTTTTGCTGGTATCTGGATATGGCGGACGAACACGCAGCCGCCTGTTCTCTATTCCCAGATCCAGGCAGACCAGCGCCTGCAGGCCAGCCCCGTGCTTGATACCGATGTGCAATACGAAAAATTGAAAGCTTACTGTGAAACGGAAAACATTGTCTGCAATAGTGGCCAGTACAAACAGTTAAGCGCTGAGTTTGAAGATCTCCACGCCGCATCGGCACAACTACAGGAGGCGATCGGCAGCTACAACACCGAACCGGAACTGGTAAAACAGCTTAACAGCATCGAAAAGCAAAAGGCCGCTATCCTAAATGAAATGGCTAAGATGATCTGAATCCCAAAGCCTTCTTTATTGCTTTTCTCGTAAGCCACAGCCCTGCAACAAATGCTGATAAATGGCGGTAATGATTGATACTACTTCGCTTTACTGCTAGCCGATCGCAATGAAAATCTGTTTACTACTGTTGCTCCTGGTCTCGACGAATGTCTCTGCCCAAAATTCCCTGAACCCGAGAAAAAATTCCGCAGATACGGAGAAAGATTACAATTTCTATCAACAGCAAATCAGGAAGGCTGAGGAACTGATCGCGGACCAGAGGTATGCGGATGCAGTTCAGGTATATCGGTTGGTTTTTGATTCCTACGACTTTTTATTTCTGAGGGATTGTAAAGTCGCCACGCAGGTCGCACTGCATGCGGGGGAAACTGATGCGGCTTTCGACTTTCTGAGATCAGGATTCAGGAATGGCTGGGAACTGAAATCGGCAAGGAAGGAGAAGTGGCCCAAATCATTCAGAAATCATCCGCTTTGGCAGCAAACCGTTGCTGAATATCCCCGGCTGCGGGCAGTGTATCTGACACGCATTAGCCCGGAGATCCGGGAGATTGTGCGGGAAATGTTTCGAAAAGACCAGCGCAAGGCATTGGGCGCGCTATTTACATTTACTTCCGCTGCACAGGACAGGTATGCAGAAAGGAAATTTGCGCCGCACAGCAAAAAGCAAATAAATAAACTGATAGCCATGATGAAAACCTGCGGCTATCCGGGCGAGCGGCTGATCGGCACGGAGAACTGGGCTTCGGTAATTATTTCTCACCACAATTCGATCAGTGAAAAACATACGGTTGCCGATACGCTGTATCCTTATATTCGGCCGCAACTGCTGGCAGCCATCAGTAAAGGACAAATGAATCCGTATGAATTCGCTTTTATGGAAGACTGGTATGTCGCTGTGAGGAGCGGGAATAAACAAAAAGCCTTTGGTATCCTGCAAAATGATCTGACACAGCCGGAGACCATCAAAGCAAATGAACTTCGCAAAGAACTTGGGTTGCGAAGTTTGGAGACACAGCGTAAATTATCAGACGTTGAAAAACTTACTGGAATGCAGTTTTACATCAGACGCGTGCATTAGCAGTACTTTTCAGGTGAGCGAACTACCGTCCGGGCTGCTGGCAAGAACCTCGCTCATATAATCGAAAAAAGGACGCATATTGACAAAGGTCTGATTTGCTGCTTCCAGGAACCCGTCACTGGTCACTTCCTTATCGGTGAATGGTCGTTGCAGCAGAAACTGTTTATAGCGCAGCAGGTCAATCGCCTCATCATTCGGATCGAATCCCTTGGGAGTTGTTTTGAGCTGTTCTCCCTGCAGAGATCCGAAAGTTTCCCTGAATGTAGTGCTGCCAATAATCTCTCTGATCGGTTTGGGATCGAAACTGATGTCATCGCGGATCAGCTTCATATCCTTCGGTTCGGGCGCCCAGAAGCCGCCGGCGATGAAACTGTTACCGGGTTCAAAATTAAAGTAATAGCCGCCTCTTCTCAGGGCCGTCGCCCGCGTAAAACCGCCGCTCCAATTGGTTTTATACGGTGTTTTATCCTGCGAAAAGCGGGTATCCCTGTAAATGCGGTGCAGGCTTTTTTTGCCTGAAACCGTCTCGATCACATCATGCGCATTCATTTCCCCCAATAATGCATCTGCGAACCGCTCAATATGTCCCAGCTGATCGAGATAAAAATCCTTGTTCGCATTGAACCAGTCACGGTTGTTATTTTCTTTCAGTGTTTTTAAAAATTGTAAAGCGGATGCTGGAATCGTGACGTTTTGTGCGGACATATTATTAGGCTGTTAATCGGATGTATGCGGAAAAGTGTTATCAGGAGCAAACAAAAAATGGTCGGGGAAATTCCCTAGATTTTATATTAAATCAAAATATATTCGGGAAAGTTATTCAAACTGGAGTAAGACAGTAAATTAAACCCTTCTCATGCGCGATATTATTACGACGATGTTATTTATTTTAGTCTGCCTGGCCGCTAATGCACAGGATTACGGGCATGATATCATCTTTTTTGAAAACCAAAAAGAATCGTTACAAGGCTACGCTGATGTCGACTATAAGCAAGGTTTAGTACTTTTTCGGAAGGACAAGGTCTCGAAAAAGCAAAAAATCTCATTTAATGAAATTGACTCTCTTAAATTGAGTAATGGAAGGACACTAACAAAGAAAATGCTGTATGGGCGGGCCGACCTGATGCTCGAATTGATAAAAGGGAAAAACAGCTTGCTTTTGAATCAAGACAGATTCATGTTTTATATTGAGCAAAATGATACCTTAAAAATTATTAATAAAAAACATATCAACCTTGCCTTACCAGTCATTTTCGGAAGAGATTTAATTGATGAATTTGTTTCTCTCTACCATATAAAACCAAGGTATTCAGCCGCCTATCTAAAAAAATTGACCACCTTTAGTAACAAGAAGTCAAACACCGCTCAGATTGTAAAAAAAGAAAACTTTAAAAGAAGGAAACAAAGCTTCAAAGTTGCTCCATACTTTTCCTTAGGAATTAATAGTATTGCAATAAAACCGCACAGAACAGGGATAAAGTCTAAATTCTATGATAGTCAACAATCGTCTGTTGGATTGAAGTTTACCCAGGCTGGTAAGAATGCAATTGATTTTGAGATGGATATATATCAGAACGCTATGTCACATCTGAATTTGTCGGATAGCCTGGTATTCGAAATGTCCGGAAGCCCAGGTTATCTTTTTACATCAAAACTGCTGCGGTTCAATTCGAAAAACATTAATCTGGATGGGTCGGTTAAATATACTTTTTTTTATAAATTCAGAAGAAAGGTCAGTCCCTATCTTTTTATCGGTCCAAGCTTCGTAATAGTTTACCAAAATACATTACATGGTTCACTGAGATCATATCATGCAAAGTTGCAGAAGGGAAATTATTCGGAAGGGACATCTGGTACGGAAAAGCCGAGGTTTATGGTTGGTGGCAATGGAGGTCTTGGGTTGGATTACTTTATAAATAGCAACATAGTCGTGAATGTTTTTCTGAAGTATCAGCCGTTCATTTATCCAACAGTTGAAAGCGGCTCTAAGGTAAACCATTTGCCATTCTTCACTCGTTTCAATTTGTCTGGAAGGTCGACCTCCATAGGACTATCGCTTGGGTATTGGTTCTAAGAGCCTGGCAAAGATTTTTGTGTAAAAAAATAGATACTAGTTCCGGCAAAAGTTATTCTCTCAGAATCTCTTCATAAATCCCGTAATTCTCCGCATCAAAACAGACAAAAATCACCTTCTCGATCGCATTGGATTTGGCCAGAAATCCCTGAACCGTATTGACAGCTATTTCAGCGGCTTTCTGTTTCGGGAAATGATAGATTCCCGTGCTAATATTGGGGAATGCGATAGATTTAATCTGGTTTTCGGCAGCCAGTCTCAGACTGTTACGATAAGCGGAAGCCAGCAGCGCTTCTTCGTTTTGATTCCCGCCATTCCAAACCGGTCCCACCGTGTGGATCACGTAACGTGCGGGCAGCTTACCGCCGGTTGTAATCACGGCTTCCCCGGTTGAGCAGCCACCCTGCCTGTTTCTGATCTCAATGCACGCGTCGAGGATTGCTTTGCCGCCTGCCCGGTGAATCGCTCCGTCGACACCGTCGCCGCCGAGCAGCGAAGAATTGGCAGCATTGACGATGGCTTCAACTTCCATTGCCGTAATATCGCCTTGTTTCAACTGTATCATAGTCTCATTTTTTAGAATGCCAGTATATTCAATGCAGGATTTTTCAGCGGCTGCGGACCACTTTAACAGGAATTACCCGATTATTCTACATTAAATAAAGTCAGTTCTGCCTTTTAATACCAGAAATCAAATTGTAACCAAAAAATATGGACCAAACGAATACACCAAAAGACAAGTCAGCTTCGTCAAGAAGGGACTTTATCAAGGCTTCGGCAGCTACCGCGGCGGGATTTATGATCGTCCCGCGCCACGTTCTGGGAAAGGGTTTCCGTGCTCCGAGTGATATGCTGACCGTCGCCGGCGTCGGTGTTGGCGGTAAAGGAAGATCAGATATCGCAAGTTTTTTCAAAAGTGGAAAAGCCAATATAGGATACCTCTGTGATGTGGACGACAGGCGCGCAGAAGAAACGGTCAAAACTTACCCGAAGGCCAAATACTACAAGGATTGGCGCGAGATGTTTGAAAAAGAAGCCAAGAATTTCGATGCGGTTTCTGTCTCAACCCCCGACCATACACACGCAGTAGTGGCCATGGCCGCTATGCAGCTGGGCAAGCACGTATATGTGCAGAAGCCGATGACGCACGATATCTGGGAAGCAAGAAAACTGACCGAGGCGGCGGCGAAATACAAAGTGGTAACACAAATGGGCAACCAGGGATCATCGGGTGACGGTGTGCGCCAGTTGCACGAATGGTATGATGCAGGCGTAATCGGTGACGTTGATACCGTATATATCTGGACCAACCGCCCGATCTGGCCGCAGGGCATTCCCTGGCCTTCTGATAAACCTGCTGTGCCGAAAGAACTGAACTGGGACCTTTGGCTGGGAACGGCGCCTCAGAAGGATTATGTGGAAGGGCTGATCCCCGGAAGCTGGCGCGGCTGGTGGGATTACGGAACAGGCGCATTGGGTGACCTGGGATGCCACCTGATGGAAGCTCCCTTCCGCGTACTTGGTCTGAAATATGCGACGGATATGCAGGCCAGCGTAGGAAGCGTATTTACAGGTTTTGGTAAAAGGGGGATATTCCCTGATAGTTGCCCGCCATCCAGCCACGCGACTTTGACGTTCCCAAAAACGCCGAGAACGAAAGGCCCGGTGACCATGCACTGGATGGATGGAGGTATCAAGCCGGAAAGACCGGAAGAACTTGGGCCGAATGAACTGTTTGGCGACGGTAACAGCGGTATTTTGTTTGTTGGCTCGAAAGGGAAAATGATGGCAAGCGAATATGCTGCAAATCCACGCCTTTTGCCGCTCAGCAGAATGGAGGAGGTAAAGGTAAAGCAAAAATTTGCGCGTGTGCCGGGAAGCGCCGACGGGCATTATGCGCAGTGGGTGGAAGGCTGCATTGCCGGTTACGGTAAAATGGAGCTCAGCTCGCCGTTTGAACTCGCTGGTCCGCTGACAGAAGCTATCCTCGGCGCGAACCTGGCGATCAGAGGCGCGGATATGCCGAAGGCAAGGGAAGACGGAAAAGGCTTTACGTATCCCGGAAGCAACATGAAGATGCTTTGGGACGCTCAGAATATGAAAGTGACCAACTTCGATGAAGTCAATCAGTGGGTGCGCAGGAACTACCGCGAAGGCTGGAGCCTGGGTGTTTAGGATTTTGATAATACAAAAGCGGCAGCCTGTTCAACGGGTTGCCGCTTTTGCTTTTGGAATACATTGAACGTTGCAGGACCGACTGCCAATGACGGCCCGGATTCGGCTGAACGAATGATGGAGTTTCATTGCTGTGGCCTCCCTGCCGCGTTGTGGATGCAGCTATTTGTTTTTGAGAATAAATTCACTGCATCGTTTTGCGAATTGTTTGGGATCGCTAAGCCAGGGATCATGCCCGGCAACGGCAAAAGTTTGTAGTTCAGCTTTTTGAAATAGCAGCATGTAGTGGTCAACCCAATCATACTGATAGCTGCGCTTTCCATTGAATATTATAATAGGGACTTGAATTCTGGCCAGGCTGTCGGCGATTGGCGCAGAGATTAAACTGGCCATGGCCTCGTGATATTGAATCCCGGATTCGGCTTCTATCGACTTTGAGATTTCTACGGTGTCCAATTCGATGGTGCCATCAGCTTGTGGAGATTCTGCAAGCGCCTTTTCTCGCATCGGCTGTTTGTGCGGTTTGTTATATTTAAATTCACTATCCCGTATGTAAGGTTTTCCCTGACCCATCCATTTGATTGTTCCACTTAAAATAAGGCCTTTAATATTTTTCGGATAGCTCTGGACATACAGTAATGCCAGGAAGCTTCCCCACGACGATCCTGCCAGAAATACCTTTTTTCCGGGAGCTAGGGTCATAATAAGCCGTCGCAGGTCTTTTACATGATCCTGCCATGTGTAGCTGTCAGCCCGCTCGCTTTTACCACAGCCTCTCTGATCGTAGTAAATGATAGTAGCACTTTCGCTTAACAGATCAAGCTCCGGTCGGAGGTACGCATGGTGAGCTGCCGGCCCTCCATGTAATACTATCACCACTTCCGATTTGCTGCCGAGTTTCCAATAAGCTAGTTGCGGATGACTTTTTATGAGTCCTTCCTGGCAAAATGCTGAACACAAACTAGCCAGAAGCATGGCGATGGACAATATTACCTGCATAACAAAAAGGCTGATTCTGAACTAATATAGTGCGATTTCCCCAATTTCGCTATTGCCCTCAGTATAACACTAATAAGGAACAAGATCTGGGAGGTATCTCGTGCAACAGTTCAGCAACGGCCACTTTTGCCTATTGAAATTTAATCCGATACTACATAACCGGGTATTTTTTAAAACGGTCGCCCTTTCTCACTTATCAGATTCATACAGAAGAAAATGGACGAAGAAAGAGAGCTGATAGAAACTGCTCAGCTTTGGGACAAGGCCATGGAAACCAATGATGTCGATCAGATCAGCCGCTTTATGTCGGCCGACTGGATTATCGTGGGTGCCGATGGAATTACATCACGGGAGGACTTTCTTGATTCGATCCGTCAGGGCCATGTTTCTCATAACCGGATGGATTCCGACGAAGTAATTGCAAGAATTTATGAAGATACCGGGGTAGTAATCAGTCGCGGTACAAGTGCCGGGACTTTTAATGGACAGCCTTTTGATCTCTACGAGTGGTCGACCAATGTATTCGTGCGACAGGGTGAGTCGTGGCGCTGCGCGGCAACGATGATCACGCCAGCCAAGCGCTAGTTATTGTCAGGTTGTTTGAATCTGAATATCTTTCTCCAAACCCCACTGAATGAACATGCGGCTTCGGTGCTGTTTCCAGGGAACCACCGTTTTTAATTTTTCATGATATGACAACCAACGAAAATCCAGCAAAAGACAGTTTCTGGCAACGCGTGAAGGACACGTTGTTTCCAGAAAATTACATACAGGCGAAAAAGCCTGATGAGCCCTACATCATTTCCCGCGTACTGCATTTCCGGTCGCGCTACATTCCTTTGAGCCACTTGAAAAAGTAAGCCATTGTTCGGAATCACCGAGTAAATTGTAGAATCTGCGTTTTTGGCACAAATATTTATCATAACCCGGAAAACCATCAAATTCCGAAGTTATGAATGCAACAAAAAATATGGCAGCAGGATTAGCAGGTGCGATCGTCCTCAACTTGCTCCACGAGGGTGCTAAAAAGTTTTATTCAAAAGCGCCAAGAGTCAACAAAATAGGCGAGGAGGCTATTTCCAAGTCGCTCAAAACCATCAATATTGATCCGCCAACAGGTAAAACGCTGTTTGGGGTTACACTCGCTACCGACCTGCTCAGCAATGCTGCGTTTTACAGCATGGTGGGCAGTGGTAAGGAGGAAAATATCATGTGGCGAGGCGCTGGTTACGGGCTCGCAGCAGGTATAGGGGCATTAACGCTCACCAAGCCGCTTGGACTGAATGACGAGCCTGTAAACAAAACTGTTCAGACACAGGTACTGACTGTCGCCTGGTACCTGCTTGGCGGGCTGGCCGCCGCGGTCGTAGCCAGGGGCATCAGCAACAAGCCAAAGCTCCAGAACCTGGTTAATTCTTTCGGAAGTTTTTAATACGGTGAAAGGTCAGAAAATTGGCGTCGTGGTTATTGTGGGCGCCGTCTGATCCATCATCGAATGCGGTCCGGGACAGGAAAATGATGTCCTTGTCTTCAAACAGCCAGTCTACATATTGAAATCCATGTTTGATAACATCGGGATGGCTGAGCAGTTTTTTGCGAAAATCCCAGCTCACCAGGTCTTTCGAGCTGAATAACCCCTGCGTGTTTCGGATACCCGCAGGGGATTTTCCCTGGTTTGCGGCCTTGACTTCGTCGGGAATGTAATTAGCGATGGTCCAGTACAACTTGGATTTCGGGTCGTAACGGATTGTAAATTTTTTGCTCCCGCCGGGAAACTTAATGAAGTCTTTTTCCGGGTCAAAGCTGGCAGTAGTCCCATCGCCGCTTATGCGGACTATGGCGGCCTTTTCCTCCAATGTAGAGCGGTCGTCGACGCGCAGTATGTCTACCAGTGTACCTTCCGGCGTCACAACTGCATTGCCTTCCAGCCAGCCGCCGAAATGGCCGTTGAGAAACGTGGAGTCGAAGCGTACTATACTGGATGAGGTCCAGTTGGAGGCAATCATCGGGTCGGCATTGACCGGGATAGACATCATAAAAGCACTATATCTTTTTCCCCATTGCTTTGGAGGGCCCGCCGCATCTTCCATGGTCCGCCATAGCCTTCCTTTGTGCTCTACAAACGGCATGGGCGCGCAATGGTATTCACCCGCTTTCAGCAGCCCGTGGGAGGCATCTGTTGGCTGCGTCCAGGACCTGCCGCCGTCGATCGACTTCCGGATGATCGTGTTGCCATGGTGCCGGTTGGTCCCGAATAGGTACAGGTTACCCTGATGAAAAAACAGCTTTGACCAGAATTGACCATTGATCTCTGCTATTTGCCGCCAGGTTTTTCCCTTATCGGCAGACTTGTAAATGCGTGAAACAGCACTCACATGTTCGGTCGATTTAGGGCCGAAAAAATCGTGGGAGGCCAGGTAACTGCCGTCGGGCATAACCACAATACTGGGTGAGCCGATATACTGGCCTGATGCCGCAGGGCTATATGCAACAATGGAGCCAGGCACCTTCGCGCCGTCGGAGCCCTGGGCCGATATTGTCACTGGAAGCATTAAAAACCAGCTTAATGCCAGTGCAAACTTATTTATCACTGTTAGGTTCATGGTGTGTAGGCGTTGTGGGGTAGATTTAAAATTATCAATTAATCAATAATTTTTATTACAATTCAATAATTTCATTTCTATTCCGCAACATCATCCTGTGCTGTACTGACCCGGGAACTGCACAAAAAATAGCCGGTATACATGCAGGTGCACGCTTACCGGCTACTTTATTTTTATATAAATCTAGAACTTATAGGCAAAACTTGCCACCACATTTCTGGGCTTTTGCGGATTTACAGACCAGTAACCAGTATAGTAAGTCTTATTGGCGAGGTTGTTCATGTTAAGGCCGATGCGGAATTTGGCGGAGCTATAGAACAATGTAGCATTCATCACCGTGTACGCTGGCAGCTCGAACACGCCGGTAGCACTATTGTCGATCACTTTATAAATGCCTGCATAATTTCCTCCAAAACCCAATCCGAAATCTTTTAATGCACCTTTGGAAAAAGCATAGGTACCCCAGAAATTTACCAGATTTTGCGGCCCCTGACCGCCGGGCGCTCGCCCGGGTTGTGCGTAAAAATCGTTTTCATCTCCCGACATTACCTTTGTCTCGTTGTAGCTGTATCCCGCGATCAGGCTCAGCCCTTTGACCGGATGGGCATTCAAATCTATTTCGAAACCCTTGCTGCCAACCTTTCCGCCCTGCAGATAATTATAGAAATTGGCCGGGTCGCCGGTAACCCGGTTGGTTACCTTAATATCATAAACAGACACCGTTGCAAACAGCTTGTCAGAGAAAAGATTGGTTTTGATACCATATTCAAGCTGGTCCGCATGCTCTGGCTTGAATGACTTAATGCGTGGATTGTTCCCGTCAGGATCAGCAACCTGTCTCGGCTCGACATTGATAAACGCATTCATATAGTTCACGAAAAGCGACACTTTTTCAAGAACAGGCTGGTAAAGCAAACCGAATTTCGGGGACAATGCGAACTGATCGAAATCATCTTCCGACGTATTCTTTTCGCCTTTGGAATCAAAATAATCAGCACGCAGGCTGGCCATTGCCATCAGATTTGGCGTAATGTTGATCACATCCGAAATATACGCGCTGTAAGAGCTGTTGGAAATATTGCTGTTGCTGCTGCCTGTGCCCGCCAGCAGGTTGTCGACCGAAGGCTGCGTAAGGTAAACAGGCGCCAGGGAATCACCGGTAAAGGGATCTACATAGTTGACGTCACCCTGCGGGGTAACACTTCTCGCCCAGCCCCAGCCCGAACCGTTTTCGATCACATTACGATTGAAAAAATCCAGGCCGACAACCAGCCTGTTGCGCATCCGCCCGATGTGAAAATCGCCGTTGAAATTCTGCTGGATATCAATGGTATTGGTCGTTTGCTGTTCCTTGTGAAAGTATTGGCTGAATTCATTATCACCCGAAACATCATCCCAGATGTAGGTATAAATACCATTTGATTTCACATTTCCGCTCGAAAACACCGTTTGCGATGTCCACTGGTTCGACAGTTTATAAACCATCTGTCCTTGCAGGTTATACCTCGGGTTTTTGATCGTCAGGTCGTTGCTGGTAAACGATAGTTTGTTATTGAGGTTGAGCTCTTCGATGGTTTTGAACGGCAGGGGAGATAGACGGTCGGAGTGAAAAAATACGGGCGGGACGGCTCTTTCTTCCTCCAAAATTTCTGCATGGAACAGGAAAGAAAGTTTGTCATTCACCTCATAGCTCAGCGACGGGGCTATGAAAAACGACTTTTTGAAGCCGGCGTCCTGGAAAGTATTCTCGGAATGGAAGGCGGTATTGACGCGCAACGCGATTTTTTCTGTCTTACTTAAAGGCGTATTCACATCAGCCGTAATCCTGTTCAACCCGAAGCTGCCGATATTATAGGCAACTTCCCCGCCGAATTTGTAATAAGGTTTTTTGGTGATTGTATTAATTAATCCGCCATAACTGTAAAAACTTCCGCCAAACAAGGTGCCCGACGGTCCTTTGATTACCTGGATTTCTTCCACATTTGCCGGGTCGAGATTGCCGCTCACAAGCCCAGGCAGCCCGTTATACAAGCTCGGCTGCGCATCAAATCCCCTCAATGCAAAATATGCGCCCCCATCGCCGGCACGACCGGTCGACTCCCAGGTCCGGCTGATACCGGGCACATTCCGCATTGCGTCGTCGTAGTTCGTAATCCCCTGCTGCTTCATGACTTCGGAAGAAACACTGTTATAAACCTGCGGATTTTCCAGGTTTTTCAGTGGCATTTTGGCTACGATGGTATTTTCTTTGTTCAAAACCCGGGCGGAAACGACTACCTCCTTCAATTCCTCTGCATTGATGGTCAAAGTGAAGTCGACTGCATAACTATCTCCGGCCTCGACAACTACCGACTGCTGGGCCGGTTTCAGTCCAACAGCCGAGGCAGTAACTGAATATGCGCCTTTTTTAACCCGGCTGATCTGGTATTCGCCCTCGGGATTGGTAACCGCGCCAAGTCCGCCGGGGCGCAGCCTCACGCTCACTCCAAAAGCCGGCTGGCCGTCGGATGTTACAATCTTCCCTTTTACCACAGCATTCACATTTTGCTGCGCGAAGCCGGGCATTGCAGTTACAAAAAGGAGCAGCAGTGCAAACCGGCTTCTGCTGAATAAATTGGTACTGTATTTTTTGTAGAAAGGATCCATCGTATCTGATTAAAGCGGCTGCAAAGAAATGCTCTGTTTGTATTAAATCCAAATAAGAATAAGTGCTTTTGGTGGATGATACCAGGTGAATGGGAACTTGGGGAACGTATCTATGTATTTGTTGTTTAAAAATGCATATCGGCTGATTACAAGCCTACAATCATGACGTTCGAATTCACAGCAGAACCTGATTTTGACTTCCTGACCAGCTTTTCGGAGCAGTTCGGTATCCTGGCAGCAGACAATGAGCTTTTGATACCGGATATAATGGGGGAGGGAAGTATCCGTAAAATCGATTTCAGTGATGATTTTAAATTGCTGATCCACCACTGCACATTCAGGGACTCTTTCGTGCTGCGAAGAAAAGCGCCGGCGGAAATGAGCGACTTCGTCACTGTGGTTTTTCACAGCTCGGCCTTACCTAACAATACATTATCTAACCGCGAGACAAGCTTTGAATGCCAAAAAGTTAACAATTCCTGCATTGAAGTTTCTTCCAACGACCTGAACTCCGAAATACGGTTCCCTGCCGGGCTGGAAATCCATTTTTCTACTGTTGAGATCAAAGCTTCTCTGCTGGCCGAAATGCTGGGGCAAGTGAATGCGAACAGGGTGATCGAAACGGTGACAAACGGAAGCAATACGTTTCTCTATCATTTCACGATGACCCCCGATTTTGAGAAAATCCTGCGGCATTTGAGTGAAGACAGTGAACCCGGTCCGTTAGGTTTGTTTTTTTATAAACTGAAAATCCAGGAGCTTTTTTATCTGCTTTTCACCAAAATGATCCTCCGTGAAAATAAGCCACAGAGTAATATCAATAATTCAGATATCACCCGCCTGATGCTGGTCAGGAGCGTGATACTGGAAGATCTCAGCGTCCCACCCCAGTTGAGCGCGCTGGCCAGGCTGGCGCACATGAGCGAGACGAAAATGAAGCTGCTTTTCAGACAGGTCTTTGGCGACAGTATTTACAACTACTACCAGAATGCGCGCATGGAAGAGGCTGCATTGCGTTTAAAGCAAAATAAACTTTCGGTCTCCGAGGTAGGGTACCAGCTTGGGTTTTCAAATCTCAGCCATTTCAGCCGGTTATTTCAAAAACACCACGGGCACACACCTAAGAAATTTCAGTCTGCCGGATAGGGCTATTTTTCGGTCTTTTGAGAATATTTTAACCGAATCGGGTAAGGTAGTTTTGTCTCATCATGTAACGAACAAAAACGATGAGCAAGATTCTCGAAAAATTTGAAAAAAGTAACCTGCAACTGAAAAATCACGTGGTAATGGCCCCCATGACGAGATCCAGGGCGATCGGTAATATCCCGAACGAATTAATGGCAGAGTATTACGCGCAGCGCAGTAATGCAGGACTGATCATTACCGAAGGTACCTCTCCGGCTCCCGAGGGACTCGGCTATGCACGAATCCCCGGCATATTCAGCGCGGAGCAGACAGAAGGCTGGAAAAAAGTGACTGCCGCTGTGCATGCCAATGATGCAAAAATTTTTGTGCAGCTGATGCACACGGGCCGCATAGGACATGAATCCAACCTGCCGACAGGTTCGCGTCTGGCAGGTGTATCCGACGTTCGTGCAGCAGGGCAGATCTGGACGGACGGGGAAGGTATGCAGCCATTTTCCCAGCCGGAGCCACTTTCAAAAACTGGGGTTGAGGAAGTAATTGAAGGGTATGTAAAAGCAGCTCAGAATGCCATCGAGGCTGGTTTCGATGGAATAGAGCTACACGCCGCAAATGGTTATCTGCTGGAACAGTTTCTAAACCCGCACACCAACAACCGTACCGATGAATATGGCGGCTCAATCGAAAATCGCGCAAGAGCAGTGTTACTGGTAGTTGAAAAAGTGGCTGCGGCGATTGGCCGTGAAAAGGTTGGTATCCGTTTTTCGCCATTTTCTACTTTTAATGACCTGCCGGCCTATGATGCGGGAGAGGTAACCGAAACTTATGCGTTCCTGGCAAACAAACTGAACGGCCTGGGAATAGCTTATCTGCATCTTATGGTGACGCCGGATGTTTTGCCGGAAGCACTTTATGCGATCAGGGGCAACTTCGAAGGTGCCATTATCCAGTGCGCCGGCCTGACACCGGAATCAGCGCAGGCCGTGTTAGCAGATGATTTCGCCGATCTGGTAGCGTTCGGGCAGCTCTTTTTAGCCAACCCTGACCTGGTTACCAGGATCGAAACCGGAGGGGAACTCAACGAACCAGATTATGATACCTTTTACACCCCCGACGAAAAAGGCTACACCGACTACCCAAAATTGTCACTAGTTTAACCAAAACACAAAAGTAAATTCCCGTCAACTTCAGTTGACGGGGTAATTTTCTATAATTCTCTAATCCGGATATTTCTAAACCAGACTTTCTCTTTCGGATTGTGGCTTTGGAGTGCGATTTTTCCTTTGTGATGAGGCTCTGCGTAGGGCCAGTCCTTAAACTTGCTTTTGGCCACCTCCGCTTTCCAGGTATCATTTCCATACTGGTAGTCAACCACTTTCTTGCCATTCAAATAATGCTCTACCCGGTTAGCCTCCACCACGATCCTGCCCGTATTCCAGCTGCCGGCTGGCTTGTACGCGCTGGCGTCGGCAGGAGGGTTCATGTCGTAGTTGGCACCGGTTAGCTGGGTAGGTTTCAGGGCTGTCTGTTTGCCGGCAGCATCTCTTAATATGTAGCCCGTGTCGTCGATGATCTGGTATTCGGGAGCCGAGAATACCGTCCGTTTGATCTCCGGTTTCTCCATGACTTTGTACAGAATACCGCTGTTGCTTGCAGGGGGGATTTTAAATTCAAATTCCAGTTCAAAATCTCCGTACTCTTTGTCGCTAACGAGGTCGCCGCCGGTTCCCTGGGAAGTCAGCGTGCCATTTTCAATAAGCCAGCCCACAGCTGTTTCCTGGTTGTAACTGTGCCAGCCTTTGAGACTTTTACCATCAAAGAGCGTCACCCATTCTCCGGGTGCAAATGCGGTTGCAAGTCCCGAAATCAAACATGCCGCAATGGCGATTTTAAAATGTTTCATATTTTTCAGAGTCTGGTGGTAAGAAGATGTATTTGGCAAAGCTCTTGAAGTCAGTCCCTATTGTTAAAAAGTATATTTATGTGTTTTCTCATTCATTACGGCGGTAATTTTTTTGAATCGCGGGCTGAATTGAGCGGTCAAATTACAGATGACAGGCAGTGAATTTACGGTAGAAATACCCTGTGTCAGGTTTTAATGGATAGATATTATATTCCTTTACCAAATTTCTTCCCATGAAGCCGCTGGCCCAGAAAAGATGGTTCCGTATCATACCTGTCGTTTTTGTCACATACAGCCTCGCATATCTGGATCGGGCCAATTTCGGGTTCGCAGTGGCGGGGGGAATGGCCGATGACCTGAACATTACCCCCAATACTTCTACCTTACTAAGCTCGCTGTTCTTCCTGGGATACTTCTTTTTCCAGATTCCAGGAGCGCACTATGCTGCAACCCGGACTGCTAAAAAGCTGATATTCATATCATTGATACTTTGGGGAGGGCTGGCTGCTGCAACGGGGATGGTCAATGATACTACTACGCTCATCATCATCCGGTTCATGCTCGGCGTGGTCGAAAGTGCGGTGATGCCTGCCATGCTCATCCTTCTTAGTCAATGGTTTACCAAAGAAGAACGTTCGCGTGCCAATACTTTCCTGATCCTGGGAAACCCGGTTACTGTGCTCTGGATGTCGGTATTGTCCGGTTATCTGATCGATTCGATGGGCTGGCGATGGATGTTTATCCTGCAGGGGGCACCGGGTATAGTCTGGGCGTTTATCTGGTGGAGGCTGATCGATGAGAGGCCGATGGCCGCCAACTGGCTCACGGAAGAGGAAAAGAGAGAAGTGGAAGAAAAGCTGAAGGCCGAGCAGGCGGGTATTAAACCTGTCAAAAACTACGCGGAAGCTTTCAAATCCAAAAAAGTCATTTTATTATGCCTCCAATACCTGCTCTGGAGTGTGGGCGTGTATGGATTCGTAATGTGGTTACCTTCTATCATCAAAGCGGCGCCGAATATGAATATGGTCAATACCGGCTGGTTGTCATCGGTTCCCTACCTTTTTGCCGTGATCGGAATGCTTTCCGCTTCTTATTTTTCGGATAAGAGCGGCAACCGCAAAATCTTCGTCTGGCCATTTCTGCTCATCGCCGCAATCTGTTTATACGGGGCCGTTTGGCTGGGCCCGGATCAGTTCTGGCTCGCTTATGCGTTGCTGGTAGCGGCAGGGGCGGCACTTTACACGCCTTACGGTCCGTTTTTCGCCGCGATTGCCGAAATACTTCCTAAAAACGTGGCCGGCGGAGCGATCGGGTTGATCAATAGTCTGGGGGCACTGGGTTCATTTGCAGGGTCGTACCTGGTGGGGTATCTCAATACGGAGACCGGAAATTTCAATGCTTCTTATACATTGATGTCGGTGGCACTTGTGCTCGCAACGGTAATTACCGTTATAGTCATTCCCGGGCCTGTCCGGGCGATGGTCACTCCGGCAGAGATCAAGACTTTTGATCATTGAGCTGCTCAAGGAAAGCTATTTTAGTAGTCGCGCGGTTAATTTCTGCGCAAACTTATCTTTTTACATTTTTAATACCTAAACCCAAAGTGCATGAGAAGTTTGAAAGTGCCGGTTCTCGCCGGTCACGTGATTTTATTGTTTTTTACCCTGCTCAGCGGATATTCCAGCGCCCAGGATGCCGCTAAAAATGCAGGAGCCTCCAAATTTGAGCTGAAAGACGGAGACCGGGTCGTTTTTCTGGGCAGCTCCATTTTTGAAAACGATTTTCAGTTCGGTTACCTGGAACTCGCGCTTACCACCCGTTTCCCGGATAAAGGCGTCACTTTCCGCAACCTTGGATGGACGGGAGATAATGTGTGGGGCGAAGGCCGGAGTACTTACACCAACCCGCCTACACCTTATGAGCATTTGATGAACGACATTACCAAGGCGCAGCCAACGGTTGTATTTCTGGGTTATGGGGGAGTTGAAGCGCAGGACGGGCAGGCTGGTGTGCCGCATTTCAAGGAAGGATTGAACAAACTGCTCGACAAAATCGATCAGCTGGGGGCCAGAACGGTTTTACTGTCCACGATTCCCGTTGTTTCCAGCGACACCACCCAGCAGATTGCCCGCAGAAATGCAGATCTGGAATTGTATTACAAAGTCATTTCGGAAGTGGCTACCCAGCGTGGAAAGCAATTTATTGATATTTATAACCCTATATTAAATATCAGTAAGAAGGAAGATATCGTGGAAAACACGGTGCATTTGAACGAGCTGGGTTATTATCATCTGGCTGGGATCCTGGAAAAGGCGTTGGGACTGGATGCGGCGAAGGCCACTACGGCTATCACGATTTCAAAAGGCAAATCCGAAGCGTCAAATGCCAGAATGGTGACAGCAGACGATGAAAATTCGCTTGCCAAATTTACTGTTGAAAGTAAGTACCTGCCTTTACCTTCGCCAAAATCTGCGGACAATGTCAGTGATAATGCACGGACGATCCGGATTTCGGGGTTGAAGAAAGGCTATTATGCATTGACCTCTGAAAACAATCTGGTGGCTTCGGCCTCGGCGCAGCAGTGGGAAAAAGGAGTAGAGGTTAAGCAAGGGCCGGAATTTGCGAAATCGGAAGAGGTTAGAACGATGATTTTGAAAAAGAACGAACTGCATTTCTTCCAATATCGGCCGTTGAACCAAACATATATTATCGGATTCCGGAAATATGAGCAAGGCCGCCACGTACAGGGTCTGGAAGAGCAGAACATTCTGATCAAATGGTTGGAAGGACAAATCATCCTCAACAGCGAGCCAAAAGAAGTGGTATATGAATTGCGGAAAATTGACTGACAAATCAGCCTATGTTGGTGTTGTCACCAACAGTTGAAGCGATAAGCATATTGCTGGTGACAACACCAGCAATGGCAAACACCAGCAATAGTGAAAGCAAAAAATCTGAGAAATAATAACATACTTAAACCCAAACGGCGCCATGCGATCGACAGCGGTCGCCGACAGCCGAAAGCCAGAACATGAAAACAACCAGGTTACTATATGGAGCGACGCTCTTTGCGGCGGTCCTGCTGACTACCTCTTCCAGCCAGTATCAACATGTAAAGGAAGATCCCGATCCGGACCCCCAGAAGGAGCTTGCCTCGTTCAAAGTCGCGGAAGGATTTGAAGTGCAGCTTTTCGCTTCCGACCCGATGGTAGCGAAGCCTATTCAAATGAACTGGGATGCAGATGGCCGCCTCTGGGTGGTGAGCAGCACGGTTTACCCGCATTTAAAAACAGGGGAATCGGCTAATGACAAGATATTTGTCCTGGAAGATACAGACGGGGACGGGAAGGCTGACAAGTCTACCGTTTTCGCAGAGGGACTGATCCAGCCGACTGGTATTTTACCGGGAGACGGCGGCTGCTACGTGGCCAATTCAACTGAAATCCTGCATTTTGCTGATACCGACGGAGATGGAAAAGCGGATAAAAAACGCAGGATACTGAACGGTTTCGGGACAGGCGATACCCACCATTTGATCCATACATTCCGTTGGGGGCCAGAGGGAAGAATGTACTTCAACCAGTCTATTTACATTTACAGCCACGTAGAAACCCCATTCGGGATCAAACGTCTGGAAGGTGGAGGTACCTGGGCATTGAATACGCGCAATCTTGATATGGAAGTGTATTTGAAGGGTCTTGTAAACCCGTGGGGCTTGCAGTTTGACCGCTGGGGACAATCATTTTTGACTGACGGGGCCGGTGGCGAAGGCATCAACTACGGATTTCCGGGCGCTACTTTTGTAACGGCGCCGGGAGCAGCGCGCATCATGCGCGGACTAAATCCGGGGCAGCCCAAGCACAGTGGTTTGGACGTTGTTTCAGGAAAACATCTGCCTGATGCCTGGCAGGGGAGAATGATCACGAATGATTTCCGTGCGAACAGGATCAACAGTTTCAAACTCGAAGAGCAGGGTGCAGGCTATGCGTCCAAGCAAACCGACGATTTGATGTGGACAGATAACGTAGCATTCCGTCCGGTGGATATTAATGTGGGTCCCGATGGCGCTATTTACGTGGCAGACTGGTATAACCCTATCATTCAGCACGGCGAAGTAGATTTTCATGACCCTCGGCGTGACCAGCAGCACGGAAGGATTTGGCGCATTGTTGCTAAAAACCGCCCGCTTGTCAAGAAACCGCAGCTAACTAAAGCGACAACCGGCGAACTACTTGAGTCTTTGAAATTACCTGAAGAATGGACAAGACTTCAAGCGAAACAGGTGTTGAAGGCAAAAGGAGCAAAAGAAGTGATTCCTGCACTGGAAAAATGGGTAGCCGCTCTTGACAAAAACGACGTGAATTACGAGCACAACCTGCTGGAAGCTTTATGGGTATATCAAACTTTAGAAACGGTTAACGAGCCTATCCTTGTCAGCCTGCTGAATGCAAAAACGCATAATGCACGTGCTGCGGCACTGCGGGCGCTGGAACTTTGGTCGGGCAAGATCGCGAATGTGCCTGCATTACTGGCCAAGGCTGTTAAAGATGAGCATGCCCAGGTAAGGCTTGAAGCGGTTATTGCACTAAGAAAAACGAAAACGCCGGAAGCTGCGAAAACAGCCTTGCTCGCACTGGATGCGCAAATGGACGAGTTTCTCGACTTTGCATTGTGGCAGACGATCCGCGAACTGGAGCCGGTATGGCTGCCCAAGGCAAAATCGGATCCTCAGTTTTTAGGAGATGCAAGAAAGACTGCTTATGCTTTGAAGTCAGCCACAGGTGCCGACGCCGCTAATTTGCTGGTGAAATTGTATCAAAAAGGGCAGGTACCCGACGAATATCAGAAAGATGTATTAAGCTCAATCGCGCGCACCGGTCAGCCGGGTGACCTGAGTATGCTGCTCGATCTGGCACTTCAAAGTAAAGATAAAAATCTTCCTGCTCAGCTGGCTGCGCTGGAAGAGGCTGCACGCCAGCGCAATGTGAAGCCGGATCAAAATGCAGATCGCATTGCTACGCTAATTGATAGTGAAGATGAGGCGGTAAGTTTGAGCGCGATGCGTTTGGCAGGCTTGTGGAAACTGAATTCACTGAATAACCGACTGACCGAGTTAGTTCAAACCGGAAACCCAGAGACGAAAAGAGCAGCACTGGGCGCACTGGCGGCGATAGATAAGTCGAAGGCGCAAAAATTGATGACTGATTTAGCAGGCCCGAAAAATGCGCCCGAAGTGCGTGTGATCGCAGCTGCGCAACTCGCTGCCGTGGATCCCAAAGCTGCTGCTACATTAGCGACTGACCTGATCCGTACACTGCCAGCAGATGTAGATTTGACTGATCTGTTCGTGGCATTTATCTCAACGAATCCTGGTGCTGCCGCGTTGGGCGAGGCTATTGCCGCTAAAAAAATCCCGGAACCGGCTGCAAAAAAAGGTCGGGTACTGGTTCGTCAGCGCGCCGGCTGGACGAGGCAAAGCATTGATGAAATGAAGATTTTAGTCAGTGCACTTGAAGCGTCGGGTGGTACATTACCTACTCAAAAAATGCCGCAGGATTTGAATGATCAGCAAATTGCTGGTCTGGCGAAACTGGTCCGTGAAAAAGGCGATCCTGCGAAAGGGGAGCTCATATTCCGGAAAGTGGAATCCAGCTGTACTACCTGCCATGCGATTGGTGGTGCGGGAGGATTAATCGGGCCTGATTTGAGCAGTTTGGGGACAAGTTCGCCTGCGGAGACGATTATCAAATCTCTGCTTTATCCGAGCGAGTCCATTAAAGAAGGCTATGATTTGAAGCGGGTTGTTAAAAAAGACGGTTCCGAATTGCTGGGCTATCTCGCTTCAGATGGAGCGAATGACGTGGTGATCCGCGATGTCACAGGTAAGGAAGTTTCGGTTCCCAAAAGTCAGCTGGAAGTAATGGAAAAGGTACCAGGCTCACTAATGCCTCCGGGACTGACCGCCAGTCTGGATCAAACTGAATTCATTAACCTCGTCGGATTTTTAACAAAACTGGGCGAACCGGGCGATTTCCGTGTGTCAAATACCAGATTCGTGAGACGCTGGGAAACTTCTTCTACCGAATTGAAAGCGAATAAAGGAACGTCGTCGGCGAAGAGTGCTCCAAAGGCCAGCTGGCAGCCTGTTTACAGCAAGGTTTCCGGTGAGTTGCCACTGAGCGAGATACCCGAGCTGGCAGCAGCAAGCGGTAAACCTTACAGCATTGTTCGTTTTGAAATTGAAGTATTGACCAAAGGACCAGTTACGCTGGGCTTAAATGCAGCAGATGGAATTTCAGCGACGCTGGACGGCAAAAACCTGAAACTCGCTGATGGAAATCTCACAGCCGATTTAACCGTTGGTATTCATCCGGTTATGCTCATGATCGATCGCAATACCGTAAAAGGTGCATTAAAAATCGAGTTGAAAGATAACCCGGGAGCAGCGCAGACGAGGCTGAGGATGGGCAAATAAACTAAGACCATATTTGCAGGCGCTTTTGGATCTCTGCTGACAGTCTCATGTTATTACGATACATGACGTTAGCTTCCAAAAGCGCCTGTAATTTTTGTTTAGCGATTGGGGCAGAAATGATTTGATGTGCAACAAGCTGATCGAGAAGCCAGAGCATTCCCCGACATTCCAGCCCATGCGCCTCCGCGTGTTTTCGCACAACCTGATCTGAACTTAATACCGTCGCCTTAATCTGATTTGCCAAATGCAAAACAGTCTTGTCGTTTTCAGACAATGCTTTTGAGTATTTGGCCTGCGAAATCACAATGCGGTCAGCCTCCTGGATTGAATGGATTTGCAACTTACCTGCATCGACAAATTGATACAGCTCCGCACCATCATCGTAAAGCTCCGCTACAACATCCGCGGAAGTGTGAATTTCCAGATGCAAGTCGAAGAGTTGATGCAGCAGATTTAAGCCGATTAAATCTATGAAAATACAGGCATCGGTAACAGCAACCTTCATTCTTTGAAAGTAGCGAAGCTTTTAAATTCAGCCAGCTTCATGTTTTTCAGCGCCGCTGCTTTGCTGAATGAAATCTGTTCTTCTGCCAGCGCGCGGAAAATCAGCTGATCAAAGCGTTCAGATTGTTCAATGCCTTCGTACGCGATCGGTTCAGTGCTTCGCCAGCCTTCGTCTTTGATTTGTTGCAAAAACTGCCTGGCGTAATTTTCACTGATAATGCCGCATTCTGACGACCTGACAATGATTGCCTGGATCGAAATACCAAATTGCTTTTTGATATTGCCCAATTCAATGAGCGACAGACGATTTCGCCTTTTCCCGATCTTTTCAATTAAAGTACGCTTAGGAAGAAGCATTGCTCCCGCAAATTGATGACATAGCTTCTCTTTCTGCTTTTCTTCTAAACTTTCAAAATTCAGCAAAAGGTGAGCCAGCTCATGCAGAAGAGTAAACCTGATCCGGTCTGGTTTCCCGATGATATTTTTATTAATAGCTAAAACCGGAATTTTGCCATTTGCCCAGGTCTGCATTCCGTCGAAAACAACGTCTGCATCGATTTCTACAACTTTAATATGCTTGTCTTCCAGAAGCTGGGACACATTATAAAGCGGATCCGCACCCAAATTCCATTTCTCCCTGAGTAAGTCAGCAGCGGCGTTTGCCTGCCCAAAGCTGGAAACAGCCGCCATATCTCCGAGTGGATTCGCGAAATCATTTTCCATGCCGACAATTTCTTCAAGCTCCAGATAGCGGGATAAGTATTCTCTGGTTTGCTCAATGACTTTTTGCTCTTCCCGGGCAGGGAGATTAGCCATTTTGCGGTATTCAACGCTACCTATTTCAACTTTAAGATCACTGAAAAAATAGTCAGGGCGAACGTTCAGCACATTGCTCAGCAGGGTTAGCATTTCGCTGTTCGGAAGAACATCTCCCTTTTCATATTTGTGCAATGCCTGACGTGAGAGCTTGCTGCCCAGCTTCTCCGCCAGGCTTTGCAAGGAAAGCCCGCTTCTGAGACGGGCTGATTTAAATCGAACCGCGAATACTTCTTTCATGATCAATCTGTTTTGGTTTACAAATATAAATTTTTTCTATTGTTTGTCAACCAAAATTTCAAAAAAAAGCTAACATTAAAATCCATCTATTTTTTAATGTTAGCTCAGCTTTAAGCATCAAATCGGGCATTTAAGCCTCCGCAAATGCTGCTGCAAATTCCTTCGCGAAGTCTTCCAGCTTATAGCTTCCAAGTCTGGTGGGGCGGTTTTTCCAGTATTCTTCCTGCATTTTTCCGTTTTTCAAAGCCTGGCCCATTTCCAGGTAAAGGGAAGCAAAGCTTTCATTCAGACCTGCTCCCAGCATTCCCTGGTAGGCTTGTTCGTCTGTAAATGTTACCCATGGCGTATTTGCTTTGCCAATTGCATTTCCAAGGATTGCGGCGATTTCGTTCGGGTGACGCTCGTCGTTCGCAATATTGATCACGGATTTTCCGGTAAATAAATTTAAAAGCTGCTCGGTAGCGACCTCCGCAATATGGTCGGTGTCCGTTAATACCAGTTTTTCGTCGGTATCTCCAAAATTGTTACCTGCGATTCCTGCATTTTGTATTAAGCCGCCCAGGCTGAACAGGTTGGAGAAAAAGTAGGAGGGGCGTAGGAAAACGAGGTTGAGGTCGGGGATTGCCAGGAGTTTTTCTTCCAGGTAGCCCAGGGCGTCAATAGGCCCCGCACCTTCGCGCAAATGCGCCCCCAGGCTGCTCAATAATACCACGTGCTTGATATTGCTGTCTTGCAATGCTTGCAGATAAATAGTTGCAACTTCGAGCTGGAAGTTTTCATAATCCGTAAGGGAAAAGCTGCTTGGGATCATCAGATAAGCTGCATCGGCGTTTTTGAATGTACTTTTGATGAAGTCTGCGTCCGTAACAGAGCCGATCTCCGCTTTTGCGCCTAGTGCTTCGATTTCATGTTTTTTGTCCGGATTGCTGCTGATGACGGTTACCTCGTGTCCCGCTTCGATGAGATTTTTAGTGACTGGCAAACTGACGTGTCCAAGTGATCCTGTGATGATATAATTCATAGTTGTAAGTTGTTTTTTGTTGGCACAAAGCTATATTTGTACTTACTTTTAGACAAGTACTTACCCCAAAGTATGTATCCATGACAAAGATTAAGGAAAGCTCAACTTACAATGCGAACCGTGAAATTGTAATGCAGCAATGTCCGGTTACATATGTGATGAATAAGATCGGGGGGCACTGGAAACCGATTATTTTATATCATTTGCTTTCGGGCAGCAAACGGTATTCCGAGATCAAACGCGCCATGCCGCACATCTCCGAAAAAATGTTGATTCAGCATTTGAAGCAACTCGAAAACGATAATTTGCTGACACGCGAAGCCAAGCCAGTTGTGCCGCCCTATGTGACTTATACTTTAACGGAGTCGGGCAGGGAACTGGATACGGTGATCGAGGCAATGTCGACGTGGGCATTTAAGGATATGAACCGGCAATAGGCGGCAGGAATTTGATCCGGCTAATGCAATACGGGCAGAAGTCGGCGCAGTTTGCTAAATTGTGCCTTTAAGTACACTGCTTTATTTCTAAACCATGAACCATATCAGCACTCTTCTATTTCTGCTTTTTTGCTTTCCAACCCCACTTTTTGCCCAAAAACAACAAACAATAACCACTGACGGCGCCTGGTGCTGGTTCAGCGATCCCAGGGCTATTTATACCAAAAACGGAGAAATAGTAACCGGCTGGGTGACCAAATCGGGAGATATTGTGGGAGCATCCCTCCATGCGCAAACGGCTGGAATTCAGCAGAAAATACTTTACAGTAAACTGGAAATAGACGACCACGACAATCCGGCTTTCCTCGAATTACCCGATCAGCAGATCCTTACTCAATATACGTGGCACGGTGGCAGCAAGAACGGAATGGGTGTGATCCAGCACATTACTGCAAAGCCGGGCGATATTAATTCATTTTCCGATGCGCTGGTTTTCAAGCCACAGACGCCTGAATTGCTGGACAAATTCAAACGCGAGACCTACACTTATGCAAATCCGTTTATTCTCAGTGCCGAAAATAATAAGGTGTACAGTTTTGGCCGCTGGGTAGGTTTTAAGCCCAATGTAATTACCTCTGCGGATAATGGAAAAACGTGGTCAGATCCGAAAGTAGTGATCACTTCGAAGGAATTGAATACCAACAACCGACCTTATGTAAAGTACTATTCCGACGGCAAATCGAAAATCCACATGATCTTTACCGACGGTCACCCGAATGCAGAGCCGCTCAATTCGGTTTATTATTGTTATTATGAAAAAAATGCGTTCTGGCGGGCCGACGGTTCTAAAATTGCGGATATGGACCATTTGCCTTTTCATCCATCCGACGCCAGTGTTATTTACAAAGCAAATACTGAAACAGGAAAAGCATGGATTTTTGATATTGTAACCAATAAAAAAGGGCAGCCGGTAGTCGCTTACACGCGCTATCCGACCAACGAAAAGCACCAATATCACTATGCGGTTTTTGATGGAAAAAAATGGAACGATCACCACATTATCAATTCCGGAAAATGGTTTCCGCAAACTCCGGAAGGGAAAAAAGAGCGCGAAGAGAATTACTCCGGCGGTCTGACCATTGATCCGCTAAATCCTGATATCATTTACTTTTCACATGAAATCGACAACGTCTTCGAAATCTCGAAAGGCGAAACCAGAAACGCAGGAAAAACGTGGAATGTTACGCCCGTGACCCGGAATTCCGAGTTCGACAATGTGCGTCCGGTTGTGCCGAGATATAAGAAGAAGACCGACAAAAATGTGCTGCTCTGGATGCAGAACCGCAAGTATGTGCATTACACCGATTATGATACGAGTATTAAGTGGCAGGTTTTGGAATAGGAAAGTGGTTCTGGCGAGCTTCCATTAGACATTGAAAATGGATCATTTTCAATATATTTGATATATGAACACAATGCGCATCAGCATATTGGATCCGAAAGCTGCCAGATTCTTAAAAGATCTGGCGGACAGGAGGCTCATTGAAATTCAAAATCCTTCTTCAAACGGATTTAAGGATGCCCTTAAAAAGCTCCGTTCGAAGGCAAGCTCAGCACCAACGTTAGAAGAAATTACTTCCGAAGTTGAGTTGGCAAGAGCTAAGCGACATGCCTGAGAAACCTCTGAGAATTATTGTTGACACCAATCTCTGGATTAGCTTTCTGATTCGAAACGATTATTCGCGGCTGGATTCAATGTTATTTTCGGGACAATGCAAACTCGTTTTAGCAAAGAATTGTTAGACGAGTTTTTGTTAGTCGTGAAAAGACCGAAATTCCGGAAATACTTCAATCAATCAGACGTGGAGGATTTGCTAGAAACCATTGACGAGTTCGCGGATTTTGTGGTGGTAAATTCCAGAGTTGACACGTGCAGGGATGCAAAGGATAATTTTTTACTGGCCTTGGCAGCGGATAGTAATGCAGATTTCTTGCTGACGGGTGATAAAGATTTGCTCGAGCTTGGCAGGTTTCAAGTGACTAAAATTTCAACGATTGCCGATTTTCTTTCGTAGTTTCTGGTAGTAAGTCTGCCAAGCTCCTTGTCCCACAACGGTATATTGTTACTCTTTTATGTTTTAATAGGCGGTAAAATACTTTTGAAACAGTAACTCCAATTCAACTTAATATGTCAAGAAAATTACTAATTCTGCTTTTTGTAACGCTGCTTGCAGGAACTGCCAACGCACAACAATTCAAGGCATTATTATTCACTAAAACCGCTGGCTTTCACCATACTTCTATTCATGAAGGTGTAGCCGGGATTCGTAACCTGGCTTCCCGCCACAGTTTCAGTGTCGATTGGCAGGAGAATGCGGATGTTTTTAATGACAAAGATCTGGCAAAATATCAGGTAGTGATTTTCCTGAATACAACTGGAGATATCCTGAATGCAGCGCAGCAGACCGCATTTGAAAAGTATATTAAAAGCGGCAAAGGCTGGGTAGGAATCCACTCTGCCGCGGATACCGAGTACGATTGGCCCTGGTATGGAAAGCTCGTCGGTATGTATTTCAAAACGCATCCGGCACAGCAAACAGCGTTTTTAGACGTAAAAGACAGCAATTTCCCCGGCCTCGAACGTTTTCCAAAACGTATGCTCTGGACCGACGAATGGTACGAATATAAAAAGCCTTACAACGCCGACGATCTTAAAATACTGATCACAATCGACGAGAAGACCTACGATCCTAAAACCAATCAGGGAACCGGAATGGGCGCCGAACATCCGATGGCGTGGTACCATAACTACGATGGCGGTCGCGCGTTTTATACAGGTCTGGGCCACATCGGGCTGGTTTACTCAGATCAATCTTTTTTGGATCATTTGTACGGCGGTATTTTTTGGGCCGCGACCGGGAAAGGGAAGTAGGGGGAAATGGAGGAAGGAGGAAGGAGGAAAGGGAACTAGTTTACTAAATTCTTCCTCCCTCCCTTTCCTCCTTCCTCCATTTCTACATTCAATCATTCAGTCATTCATCACACCGGCGACCCGGTCATTCAATCATTGAACATGGAACTCCTTGGCAAAATTCTCGTCGGCCTTGTTGCCCTCGAACACCTTTACATCATGTACATAGAAATGTTTGCCTGGGAAACCCTTGGCAAAAAGACTTTCAAAGGCTCCCTCGCCCCGGAAATGTTCAAACCTACCAAAGTGCTTGCCGCCAATCAGGGGTTATACAACGGTTTTCTGGCGGCTGGTCTGATCTGGTACTTTTTTCTAGACGGTCACTGGGCATTTCACGTAGCCATTTTCTTCCTTACCTGTGTGATCGTGGCGGGAATTTACGGTGCAGTGACTGCGAGCAGGAAGATTTTTTATGTGCAGGCGCTGCCGGCGATTGTGGCGTTGGTGGTCTTGCATTTTTAGAAGAGGGAAAAGGTTGTTTTGCATCAACGACCAAACTTTGATTCCCAGAGCTCCATCTTTTTGTCATCCTGATTTTTATGATAAAATCAAGCAACCTATCATGATCACTTGGTTTTATCATGAAATTCAGGCTGACAAATGTATTCCAACCTTCCTCCTCCTTCCCGAAACCAATCAAATCGAGCCCCTTTTCATTTCCTTTACCGCATAATCTACCGCCCTGGCAGTTAATGCCATATAGGTTAGTGACGGGTTTTGCGTGGCGGTTGAAACCATGCTGCCGCCGTCGGTGACGAATACGTTGGCACAGTGGTGCATTTGGTTCCATTTATTGAGCAGAGAGGTTTTTGGGTCGTTGCCCATTTTGATCCCGCCCATTTCGTGGTTTTCGCTGCCCGGGTTTCTTTTGGTATCTGAGGTTTTGATATTGATAAAACCTGCTTTCGACAGCATTTCACTGAGTTCTGTATAAAAATCCGCTACCATTTTCATGTCGTTATCGTCAAATACGACAGACATTTGCAGCTGCGGAATGCCCCATTGGTCTTTCAGGGTAGGGTGCAGGCTGATCATATTGGATTCCTTCATCAAAGTTTCGCCCATCATCTGCGCACCGATCGACCAGCCGCTCGTATCTGACGCGAAAAGGCTGTTTTTCAAATCCTCGCCGATGCCCGCATTGGGGTTACCCAATTTGGAAGTGTTCATGGAAACTGCGTAGCCGCGGAGGAAATCGGTTTCCTGTTTGGCCACATTTCTGAATCTCGGAATATAGGAGCCATTCGGCCGGCGCCCGTCAGTAGTACGGTCGTGGAAACCGTCGAATTCCGCGCTTACCCTGCCACGGTAGTTGTGAAAACCGATGAATTTGCCCAGCATACCACTGTCATTTCCAAGCCCGTTGGGAAAACGGTTTGATTTTGAATTGAGCAAGATCAGGTTTGAATTGATAGCAGAGGCGTTGATAAATATAATTTTGGCATAATACGCTGTCATCTCTTTGGTCAGCGAATCTACCACCCGTACGCCTGTTGCGCGCTTTTTCTTCTCATCATAAATAACAGAATGTACCACGGAATGTGGCCTTCGCGTCAGGTTTCCCGTTTTCTCAGCCCACGGTAAGGTCGATGAATTGGTACTGAAATAGCCGCCGAACGGACAGCCCCGCTGACACATATTCCGGTGCTGGCATTTGGCACGACCCTGTTCCAAATGAACCGGCTTCGGATCGGTGATATGTGCCGCCCGACCAATAATGATCGGCCTGGTGTTTTTGTAATTCTTCGCAGTCTGATCGCTGAAATGCTTTTCTACGCAAGTCATTTCGTGCGGTGGAAGGAATTCACCGTCTGGCAGTTGCGGTAGCCCATCTTTGTTGCCCGAAATGCCCGCAAATTTTTCGACATAGCTGTACCAGGGCGCAATATCCTTGTAGCGAATAGGCCAGTCGGTAGCAAATCCATCCCGCGCCGGCCCTTCGAAATCAAAGTCCGACCAGCGCTGCGTTTGTCTTGCCCAAAGCAATGAACGCCCGCCGACCTGATACCCGCGCATCCAGTCGAAAGGCTTCTCCTGCACGTAGGGATGGTCCGCATCTTTGACCACAAAATGCATCGCATCTTCCTTGAAAATGTAATGCTTGCTCGCCATCGGATTCGCCTCACGGATTGCCAGGGAAGGCTGTCCGCGGTGTTCAAATTCCCATGGCAGCATATTCGTCGTCGGATAATCCACAATATGCTTTACATCCTTACCACGTTCCAGGACGAGCGTTTTCAGACCTTTCTCTGTCAATTCCTTTGCAGCCCAGCCTCCGCTGATGCCGGTTCCTACCACGATCGCATCGTAGGTTTGCGCCTTTTCTGCGTCTATATTAAAATTTGCCATTTGTTTCGATTACAGGGTTAGGGTTTCTTTTTCCATAAATTGGGCAAGAGCTTGTCGTGCAGCAGGAGCCGCCAGGTACCCCAGTCGTGCGCGCCGTCTCCGCCTACGAAATAGTCATGTTCTACACCAATTTTTTTCAGCGCCTCATGCGTCGCTTCGGATCTCTTACCTACAAAATCCAGCTCGCCGCTGCCTAGTCCGACGAGCAGATAATCCACTTTATCTTTGATTTTGGGATCACTGAAAAATGCAGGATTCAGCTTTTCAGGTTCCAGATCTCCTGCGCTCAGTATGCCAAACGAACTGAACAGATCAATCGCATTAAAGCCAACCGCCTGGGTATGCCGCCCGCCCATGGATAAGCCGGAAATAGCACGCGACCTGCGGTCTTTGGCGGTGCTGTAATGCGAGTCGATGAAAGGGACGATATGCTTTCTCAACTCGCTTTCGAACAATTTATAAGTTTGTTCAAGATGTTTGGGGTCATTCCGGTGCAAAACCTGGTTGTTGGGCATTGCGATGATCATCGGTACGATCCTGCCTTCCGAAAGCAAATTGTCAGCGATCAGATTCGCTTTACCATCGAGCTCCCAGCCGTTTGCGAGCTCGCCGCTGCCGCCAAGAAGGTATAGTACCGGATATTTCTTTTTGGGATCATAGCCCGGCGGCGTGTACACAAACATTTCGCGCTCGCCATTCAATACATCCGAGTGATAAATATGCCGCGTCACGCTTCCGTGCGGAACCGGTTTGGCATCGTAATAAGCTGGCGCTCGATCATGCACCACCAAATTGCTGTAACCCGGCTGGTTCGAGGCGCCAGTCAATGTATTGGCTGGATCCACCACCGCCACGCCGTCTATCAGCAACCGGTACACATAAATATTCGGCTTCACCGGCCCCACCGTCAGCGTCCAGATTCCGTCTGCGTTTTTGGTAAAAGGAACAGGTTCTTTCGATTTCAATGCAAGCAGGATCGGCCCGCCGGTCAGCGCCACTTTTTGAGCATCCGGTGCTTTTACCCTGAACGTAACCCTATGATCGTCATGGACTTCAGGGGAAACCACATTGCCTCCGTACGGCACGAGGTTTTGCGTGTTTTTTTGAGGATTAAAGTCCAGGTTAACATTTGCCTGCTGCGCCAGTAACTTGGCGGAAGTAGCGGAAATGATAGCAGAAACCAGTAGCAGCGATTTGATTTTTTTCATTTAAATAGGTAATAGGAAGAGTTTGTCAGGCCAGAATATCTTTTACAAGGTTACCATGCACATCGGTAAGCCGGAACCTTCTGCCCTGGAATTTATAGGTAAGCCGCTCGTGGTCTACGCCCATTAAATGCATTAAAGTCGCGTGGAAATCGTGCACGTGAACAGGGTCTTTCAGAATGTTATAACTAAAATCGTCCGTCTCTCCGTAGCTGATCCCGGCCTTCACACCCGCGCCCGCCATCCACATCGTGAAACATCTCGGATGGTGATCGCGACCGTAATCGTCGGCTGTCAGCTTGCCTTGCGAATATACCGTACGGCCGAATTCCCCGCCCCAAACAACCAGCGTATCTTCGAGCAAACCGCGCCTCTTCAAATCCATAATCAATGCGGCCGTCGCCTGGTCCGTGTCCTTGCATTGTTTCGCTATGGCCTTTGGAAGCCCGCCGTGCTGGTCCCAGCCCTGGTGATAGAGCTGTACAAATTTGACATCCTTTTCGAGTAATTTCCTCGCCAGCAAACAGTTGGCAGCATACGTGCCCGCGTCGCGGCTGTCGGGACCATATAATTCAAATACTTCGTCGGGTTCACCGGCTGTATCCATGACTTCGGGGACTGAGGTCTGCATCCGGAAAGCCATTTCGTATTGCGCAATGCGGTTATTAATTTCCGGATCGCCGTAAGAATCGTTTTGCAGCTGGTTTAGTTTGGACAGATACTGAAGCATTTCCTTCCTGTCGGCACCATCGTAGCCTTCGGGATTGTTCAAAAATAGCACAGGATCTTTGCCTGAACGGAATTGTACACCCTGATGCCGTGATTCCAAAAAGCCATTTCCCCATAATCTCGCATAGAGTGGCTGGTCTTTCGGGGCATTTTTTGAAACCAGAACAATGAATGTGGGCAGGTTATTATTATCTGAACCAAGCCCGTAACTTACCCAGCTGCCAATGGAGGGTCGCCCAGGCAACTGATTTCCCGTCTGAAAAAACGTAATAGCCGGGTCGTGGTTAATCGCTTCGGAGTAAATGGATTTAACGATACAAAGATCGTCCACCACTTTCGCAGTATGCGGCAGCAGGTCGCTTACCCAGGTATCGTTTTTTCCGTGCTGATTGAATCCGTAGATCGAAGGTACCATCGGCAATGCGCTCTGACTGGCGCTCATTCCGGTCAAACGCTGTCCTTTTCGTACTGAGTCAGGCAGATTCTGTCCCGCCAGACTAACGAGTTTTGGTTTGTAATCAAAAGTCTCAAACTGCGAGGGCCCGCCAGCCATAAACAGGTATACTACCCGTTTTGCTTTCGGGGCAATATGAGGCAATGCTTTCAGAATATCTGCCTCAATGTCGCCGGAAGACGATTTTTGCCGCGATGCCGAGCCGTAGATCTTATCGAACCCGAATAAAGAGCCCACAGCCAGCGCACCCATTCCAAGCGATGTTTTGGTCAGAAACCGGCGCCTGTCCAGCTTTTTGTGCAGCTCGTTAAATTCCGGCGAATGCAGCCTGAACTCGTCGTCGTGATGGTGTGACATAGCTTATCTTTTGGTTAAACTGGCTTCCGAATTGAGAATAGTACTGGCTACCACGCTGTTCGCCGCAAGTGTTGCCGCATCCAGCGACGGATCGACCTTATATTGTCCGGTACCCAGCCAGCCAGCTGCTTTTTTTTGGTTTTTGGTAAATTTCTGCCTTTCCAGTTTTTGCAGGGAAAGCAGCAGATCCACTTCTTTGCCCGGTGGTTTTCTGCCCGTCAGTTTCCGGTAAGCCACTGTAACCGCCTGGCGATCATCCGGATTTTTCGTCATTTGTTCCCCCATCACTTTCATCGCTTCCACAAATGTCGGATCGTTTAAGGTGACCAGCGCCTGGAGCGGCGTATTGGTTTTCTGCCGCCGTACCACACAAAAGCTCCGGGTAGTTGCATCGAAAGTCGACAGGGTAGGGTGAGGTACCGAACGTTTGACGATTACATAGATGCTTCTCCTGTACACTGCGTCGCCCGAATCGGCAACATAATTGCTGCTGTTGATCGACCATAACCCTTCCGGCTGGTAAGGTTTGATGCTTTTCCCGCCGATCTTTGTATTCAATAACCCGCTCGCCAGCAAGGCATTGTCACGGATCATTTCGGCCGACATTCTGTTTGCCGGGCCTCTTGCAAGCATCCTGTTATCCGGGTCACGCTCCCGTGTTTCTTTTGTGGCCCGCGAATCCTGCCGGTAAGTTGCCGACATGACGATCAATTTGTTCATTTTCTTGATATCCCAGCCTGATTCTCTGAAAGTGACTGCCAGCCAGTCGAGCAGCTCAGGGTGCGTAGGCATTTCTCCCTGGTTGCCAAAATCTTCGGTCGTTTTCACCAGTCCCGTTCCGAAAAAGTTCTGCCACAGCCGGTTAACTTCCACGCGGGAAGTGAGCGGGTGGTCCGGTTGTGTGAGCCACTGCGCGAGTCCGTAGCGATTTTTGGGTAAATTTTTGGGGAATGCCAATATAGAAGCGGGGGTAGCAGGATACACTTTTTCACCCGGCGCATCATAATTTCCGCGGAGCAGAATGTGTGCCTGTTTGGGTTTCGGCATTTCCTGCATCACCATTAGCTCCCGGATGTTTTCGGTATAATCCGTCAATTCGCCGCGTTTGTGCTGCAATGCGAGTCGCGCCTGGGCGGTTTCCTTGCTGACAGCAGAGAGGTAATAATTTTTCAAAATCTGCATTTCTGTACCGGTAAGCCGGGCTGGTTCTTTACCGGCAATTGTCGCCCAGCTTACTTTTTTAGCCAAAATCTGAATCTCAAATGGCGAGAGCTCGCGGTTGTAAACGAGAATGTCGTCAACTTGTCCATCCGTCAGTCCGAATCCCCGCCACCATGCGCCGATCTGCAATCCGGGCTGCACATCCGATCTGAACAATATTTCCTTTCGCAGCTGGTCCATCGTGGTTTCCATGGCCAGTTCTACGCCGTCCTGGTATAATTTAAATCCATTTGCCTGTGAAGACCCATCGTAAGTAATCGTGAGCGGGATCCATTTATCCCGCGGGACAGATGATTTCGAAATGCGTGTAATGGCATCGGAAGGAGCCGTGTGCGCCATATTGATTTCCAGCCGGTCGTTTTTTAAATACAGATGATAACCCCTGAAATTGTAAAGCCGCTCCGCCTGACTTTTGTGTAAAATCACGCCTTCTTTTAAGTTTTTCGGAATTTTTACATGAATACCAATGCTGAAAGGCTCTGATTTTTTGAAGACACCCGCCTGATTGAGATCCAGAAAAACGTCACCATTCAGTTTTAATGCCTTTCCATTACCATTATCGACGAACTCAGGATCGCCGCCCGCACTTCCTGATTCACGTTTCATGACACCGGCATCTTTCGGATTTACCCAATTTTTGAGTGAACCATTTTCAAAGGAAAAACGCGCCTGCAAGCCATTTTGTGAGATTTCTTGTTGGGCCAAAGGTTTGTACGCGCCGGTAGTCAGCCATTTTTGAAAACCCGGCTCTGCTTCCTGCTTCGCCTTTTCGAGGTTTCCTTCCTCGTTTTTGATCTGTTTTTGTATGAATGCGAGCATTTTCTCCTGTTCACCGGTAGGCAGCAGCATGGTAGGAGTAGGCAGCGCGTCGTCCCAGGATATTTGTCCGGCTTCTTTTACATTGTTAAAAAAGCTGAAAAGCTCGTAATAATTCTTTTGCGAAATTGGGTCGTATTTATGATCATGGCATTTGGCGCAGCCTACCGAAAGTCCCAGAAACGCGTCACCAAAGGTATTGGTACGGTCTACCACATATTCGGCCTGAAATTCTTCTTCGATAATCCCGCCCTCCATATTCTGCTGGTGGTTGCGGTTAAATGCCGTGGCTATCATCATATCCCGGGTTGGCTTGGGCATTAAGTCACCCGCCAGCTGCCAGGCGATGAATTGATCGTAGTGCATATTTTTGTTAAAAGCATTGATCACCCAATCGCGATAAGGCGACATGTCACGCAGGCGGTCGACTGTATAGCCGTGAGAGTCCGCAAAACGCGCAAGATCGAGCCAGTCTACCGCCATCTTTTCACCATAATGCGGGGAAGCCAGCAGCCGGTCGACCTGCTTTTCGTAAGCATTTGCACTATTATCTTTTAGAAATGCGTCCGTTTCTTCCAGGGTAGGAGGCAGGCCTGTGAGGTCGAGGGAAACACGTCTCAGCAATACATCTTTTTCAGCCCGGGCAGCCGGTTGCAGCTTTTGGTCTTCCAGTTTTTTAAATACAAAATGGTCGATCGGATTAATAGCCAGGTTACTATGGTGGATTTCGGGTACTTCCGATTTTTCCGGCTTTACAAATGCCCAGTGCGGCTTGTACTCCGCACCTTCGTCGATCCATCTGATGAGCACCGCCTTTTCTTCCGCCGAGAGGGAAAGATGCGATTCGGGGGTAGGCATTACATATTCGGGATCGGGGGAGATAATGCGGTGAAAAAACTCACTGTCGGACAAATCGCCGGGCGCTATCGCCACACGTCCTGAGTTTTTTGAAAATTTGGCAAATGCTGATTCCTCCATGTCGAGCCGCAAACCCCCTTTCTGTTTGGCTTTATCGGGTCCGTGGCAGGCGAAGCATTTATCGGAAAGTATTGGCTTTACATGCTGGTTATAGTCGAGTTTTTCCGGGAGCGCTTCCATCGCGAGCGCCACATCATCAGGAAGTTGAGGGGAACAGGCGTAGAAAAAGCCTGAGAATATCACTGCAAAAGAAAAAAATGCTGCTTTTTTCATCAATAGGTAAAGTGCTTCTACATATAAATATAATTTAAGATTCGCTTTAGATTACCATATTTCTATTTTTACAGTGGCACATAATTAGCATATATTGCAAAAAACGGTCATCAATTTAAACGATCTGTAAAATGCGCTGGCAGGATTTACGAAGAAGCAGTAATGTAGAAGACCGTCGCGGCATGTCCGGTGGCGGCAAGATCGCGATCGGCGGTATCGGTATGATCATCGTACTCGCTATCGGCTTATTAACAGGGCAGGATCCCGGTGAAATCCTGGGGAATCTGCAGGGAACTCAAACAAGCGAACAGGTTCAAAGCCGCCCGCCAGGACCGAGACCCGACGACCGGACTGCCGATTTTGTTTCAGCGGTACTGGGAAGTACGGAAGACGTTTGGGGTGATATCTACGCGGAAAATGACGCGCAATATCAAAAGCCGAAATTGCAGATTTTCGAAAATGCAACTCAAAGCGGCTGCGGCGGGGCATCGTCGGCCATGGGCCCGTTCTACTGCCCGGCCGATCAGAAGGTTTACATTGACCTTTCGTTTTGCGATCAGTTGAGAGACCGCTTCAAGGCGCCCGGAGATTTTGCAGTGGCTTATGTAGTAGCTCACGAGGTAGGTCATCATGTACAAAACCTGATGGGGATTTCAGACCAGTTGCATCAGCAGCGCGGTCGAATCAGCGAAGCAGAATACAATAAGCTCTCGGTAAAACTGGAATTGCAGGCTGATTTTCTGGCGGGCGTTTGGGCGAACCGTGCCCAGGAAATGGCAAATATCCTCGAACCGGGCGACCTGGAATCGGCGCTGAAAGCTGCCAATGCAATCGGGGATGACAAGCTTCAAAAGGAATCGCAGGGTTACGTGGTGCCCGACGCATTCACGCACGGCAGTTCCGAACAACGGATGTATTGGTTCAAAAAAGGATTTGAAACCGGCGATCTCAGCCAGGGGAAATACGAGAATATTGAATGAGGAGGGTACCGGGAAGAATGCGTTCTTCCCGGTAAGCTAGTCGCTGTTTTCGTCTTTCAGTCCTTTTAGCAAAGCATAGATCGCCATTGCGTGGCCCTGGCCAAGATCGAAATCCTCTTTAAGCCACTTTACAATCTCGCCGGCTTTAACCTCGGGCCTAATTTCCCCGCCGGTGGTAAATCCTTTTTCTTCTGCAATTTTCCTGAAATCCGCAGGCTCTTTGCCCGTTTTTGATTTGATGGTTTTTAAATACCCCTGAAACGACATATCCCAAAAGATTTGACTTGGTTAGCACTTGATAAAATTTAGCGATATTACTAATTTGCAGTTAGGATTTTACGCCCCCATCGATGCTTTACAGGAATATTCTTCTCATTGACGATGACGAAGATGATCATGAAATATTTTTAAGCGCACTTGAAAATGTCTCACATCCAGTTAATTGTGTAACATTAAGCAATGCAGTTATTGCACTGGAAAAGCTTACCAGGAATGAACTGAAAACAGACCTTATTTTCCTGGATCTGAACATGCCTCTGATGAATGGGCAGGAGTTTCTTGCCGAGATCAAAAGCAGGCCGGATTTGCGGGAAATTCCGGTGATAGTACTTTCTACCTCCGCCAGCCAAAGCACTGCTCAGCAAAGCAAGGATCTTGGTGCCGCCGACTTTATCACCAAGCCTGATAGCTACGACGAGCTCGTCCGCATCCTGAAAACAATATTTGTTTAGAATGCCTGCAATGCAAGGCTAACAGCCACAATCTCACCGATACCATTTTCCTTTAACGACCGGACGGCATGTTTATCCAGCTGGTCGTCTGTAACAAGGCACGACACCTCGTTAAGTGCCGCAAATTTGATATAGCTGTTGCGGCCGATTTTTGAAGAGTCGCAAAGCAGAAATACATTATCTGCGTTTTTGATATAAGCCGTAGTGATCGATGATTCAGCTTCGCTGTGTGCGGTCAGGCCGTTTTCGGGTGATATACCATCTACGCCGATGAATGCCTTTGCGGCATGGTAACTGTTTACGTGCTGGATCGCCTTTTCACCGTGGACCGCTTTCCTGGACTTATCCAACTCTCCTCCAACCAGGTTAATGCGGATAGAAGGAATATCGATCAGCTCCGCTATAACCGGCAATGAATTGGTTATAATTCTGATGTTTACCTTCTTTTTTAAATGGGCGCACATCTGGAAAACGGTACTGCCGCAATCCATAAAAATTGTATCACCATCCTGCACATACGAAGCCGCCGCCTCGCCGATCATTCTTTTTCGGTTGTCAAATTGGTCTTTCTTTCCTGCAAAGCTGGTAACCACCTGGCTCTCGGGTTTCATTGCGCCGCCGTGCGTTCGGATCAGCAGCCCGTCTTCTGAAATTTCATGAAGATCGCGGCGTATGGTTGCCGGGGAGGTTCCGAGTACTTCGGCCAGTTCAAAAACAGACAGGCTGCCTGCTTCATAAACTGCCGATACTATTATTTTCTTCCTTTCCTGAAAAGTCATTCTTGATCAATATTTGATCAAAACTAATCAAATGTGCTGAAAGTGGCTTACATACAGGAAAATGGAAACAGCCTCATGGTCCACGCAAAAAAAGAGAGACTCCTGGTTAAGAAGTCTCTCTTTTTTATCCTGCGGCAAAATTTAGTTTAACGCAGGTACAGGTCAGTCCTTAATTAAATTTAGGGATATAAATGTATCTCAGCGTATCTAGGTCAGGATTGTATTTTTCTCCTTTCATAATATTACTGACCTCTATCCGTGTGGTTACCCCTCTCGGTGCATCATACTCGACGGCCACCAAAAAACCTGTATCCTCGTTTATGCGGAACCACTGGTTATCTTGTTTTTTCTTGCGGTTGTAGTCGGTGCCGTACATGATAGAGAAGGATGATGACTTTTTATTCCCATCTAAATCAAGGAAGGAAAAAGTGTAATAGGTATGACCTGTTTCAAAAATACTGCTTCCGTAATTGCTGTCCGCCTGTACAAGAGCTCTCTCAATGTTTAGCCTGCGCTTTTCTGGTACCTGATCAGCAGAAACTCCCTTACCTCTTACTTTATAGGCTTTTAAAATCCATTGCCCATTGGCATTATTCATAAAAACATCTCCATAAGGGCCAGGCGGGTATTTATCACATCCGATTACTGAAATCAGAGCTAGAAAAGCAAATAGAATCACCTTCATGTTAGTTTAGTTTGGTGTAATGATATACGCCTTCATATTCGAACTGTTGTATAGTGTGCCACTTCCTACGATACCTGTATAGCTGAACCAACCGTTGTTTTGAGGATCATCTGCCCAGCCCCAGTTCATTTGATATAAAACTGAAGAATGCTCGTAGCAATACCCCTGCTGGTTCGTATATATGGCATGAAGGTCCTGAACGCCGTCAATAACCCAAATATGCATGTTTGGCAAACAGGTGCTGCAATTAGACCCATATACGATCACTGGTCTACGTGCCAGCAGTGAGTTTTTTATTGTCGTTTGGTTAGATGCATTGAAAAAGTCGAGGTCAAATGCTGTGAATCCACGGGTGGCAAAAAAGTCATCGGTCTTTCCGGGCTGGCTCCAGGTTTGGCATCCGGAACCAGACATAGGTATCCCTAAAAACGGTACAAGCGTATTATATGTTGCGTCAACAGACTTCCCTATATCCCGTAATAAATGTGAGAGGTTTCCCTCAGGAGTACCGTCGGCAGGAGCACATGTACCCGAATGCAGCCTGGGCATTGCATTGAACATTTGAGTAGTGTAAGATGTTCCTCCGATATTTACCGTTCTCGCGTAATACCTTAAGACCTGACCAATAGCGACTGGGCCACACCCCACCGGTGCGTTGCTGCAATCAAACGATCCGTTGCAATTAGGAGTGTTGATCCCATCGGGGCAATGTGCATTATAACCTGATCCCTGGCCCCAAAATGCTACATCGTGTGTCAAATGCTGAACAGTAACATTTGCAGGAATCGGGTGGTTAACGAAATAATCGCAGCTTGCTTCCGGAGTCCAGACGGGTTGTTCCGCCGTTCTTAAATTGGCTCCTTCCCCTCGCTCGAACAACCTCCATTCGTTGACAACGTTGATGTGGGCCGTATCCAGGTTTGCCGCCACTTTTGCATTTTCAACGATAAAGTCCTTCCAAAGCTGTATTCCAGGGTTATCAGTGTTAAGATCAAACGCTCCTTGATCTGAGTATGCAAGCAAGGGTTTCATTCGCCGATCCGCAGACATTAATAAAAAACCTTCATTGTTTTCATAGGTTATGGAGTAGAAGATTGTCTTTCCCTGTGGACCGACAAAATCTTCTATTTTTTTAACCCTTTTGTTCTTTTTCTTATCATCTAATGTCCGGGCGTTTCTGTGCGCGTACTCGACCATGGAAAGAGCCTCGTCCCGGCTAACTATAAATTTATCGTTCGCAAATTTTTCAAGCCCGCCGCGATCTGCCTTCGGGTTTTCGTCCCTGGAACATGCTAAAACAGAGAAGACGATTCCAAGTAATAATCGTAGTGGTTTACAAGTGTGCATCATAAAATAGTTAGGTTTAAAAGATTGTGTTTTTGAATTTACTTCTTGATTTTTTGTAGACAAAACTTCCACCGAGACAATTATTTGTCGGTTACTTACAGCGGATGATTGGGTATAAATATGAAAATTTTGTGAATTTTCATATTTATACCGTGATAGGAGAGCATCCTATGAACTGGTGCAAAAAATCAAGAATGAGGTTTTAAGATAGGAGATGCCAGACTTAATCCGAATGCATCTTACCGAACTTTCGGCCTGGCCGATCGTTCATGCAGTATTACGCAGGAGTACTGCTGGTAGCTGTTGTGGGTATACTGATGTAGAAACAGGTGCCCTCGCCAAGCTGGCTTTCAAACCATAGCCGTCCATTCTGGGCTTTTATAAATTCAATGCAAAGCAGTAATCCAAGACCGACCCCTTTTTCGTTTTTGGTACCGTAAGTTGATTCCACATGCAATGAGAAGATGCTTTGGCTTTTCTCCGGTGAGATCCCGATACCGTCGTCCTGAACACTGATCACGCAATTATCTCCCACTATTTTGGCACGAACGAGAATCAGTCCACCACTCTTGGTAAACTTAATCGCATTCCCGATAATGTTGCGAAGGACGATCTGCATCATGTCGCCGTCAGCGAGAATGGTGAGGGCGGGGTTCAGGTTATAATCCAGCACGATACCTTTGCCGAGCGCAATATCTTTTTCCAGTTCGAGGGTCGACTTGAGTAATTTATCCAGATTTAATGCTTCGAGTCTGGCTGAAACGCCGTAGAGTTGAGATTTGGACCAGTCGAGCAATTTGCTGAGCATGGCCAGTGTGTTCTTGGTAGCGTTCAAAAGGTCGTTCTCAATATCCCGTTTTTGCTGTTCTTCCAGATCGTGCTGGGTAAGGAGTTCCAGGAAGTTCTGAATACTCCCCAACGGAGAACGAAGGTCATGGGCGACGATCGACATCAGCTTGTTTTTCTCTGCATTGATCCTTTCCAGCTCATTGTTCTTTTCTATGATCTGCTCGTTTTGTCTCTCAATAGCTTCCGTTTTTTCTACCGTGATCAGCTTTTCGTTCTCGTAGCTGCGCCGGATATAATCCGTGCAGAAGTAAGTAATCATCGCTACGACGACATAGGACGACATGTGGTCAATGAATTTACTAAACCGGTCATCATAGGTATCCGGGAAATTCGCGGGTGAAATAAATTCGGACACGCCAAGGATCAGGAAAATGCCAATGTTAACGGGGATCCAGAATTTATATTCATTTGCCGGGCTGATTACAATACTGAGCAGGAGGAAGAGCAGAAAATACAGATCTGTCGGCCCGCTGATGCCGGAATTCAGGAAGTAATTGAATGTGAACAGAAGTAGTCCCGACATGTTCACAGCCAGGATACTTATTCCCGGCCGGTTCTTGAACCGGGATACATAAAAAACCCCGCAGGCGATGAGCAAGCCCAGAAAGCTTGCCACCGCGACATTTGGAAGCCCTATGAAATAATTGAACGGAACACTATATCCAAGTGCAAATATCGAAATCAGGCATACGGAGTGAAATATGCGGGCATTGAGAGGAAACTGGTTAGGATCTCCGGAAAGCTTGGCCCAAATTTGATAGAAATACGGCTTAGAAGGCAAAACGTGAGTCTTTTCGTTCTCACAAATATAAGCGGGGGCACCGTCAAATTAAAGTAGAATTAATATTAATGGATTGCCGACGTTTAGCCACCCTTGATACGGTTCAACTCATCTTCTGATCCAGATCTTCTGCTGCGGGCAGCTTTGATCTCCTTGCTGCCAAATCGGTAGTTGAGGTTCAGCTTCAACATCCTGCCTTCGAAACGAAAGCGGAGGTGGGTGTCAATCCCTGCATAATTGGAAGTGTAGCCGCCTCGCGCAGTACCAAATACGTCGCTGAATGAAAGTTTGGCCGTCGCATTGTCTTTCCAGAATTTTTTCTGGACACCCACGTCCATCATGCCCATCGCCCAGTTGTAATCGATCCTCCGGTAGGGTGAGTTGTACCAGCCGCTCATCTCGATCGTCCAGTTGTTTTTTAGTTTGAATGTATTTTGTCCATTGAAATTAACGGCAGTTGTCCGGTTATTGATGATCAGGCCGTTGTCGAGCGCTGCTTTCCAGATATTGTGGTAACCGCTCACATTGAAATAAATCTCCCACCATTTTGTAATTGGGGTAGTGATGCTGACATCCAGACTGAACCCTTGCGAATAGTCCAGATTTTGAGTGATAAAATAAGTGCGGCTGCTGTCATAGGGTATTCTGAGCCCGACTACGGGAAACCGCGTACGCCGGTAACCAAACGCAGTAGTCAGTTTGGCTTTGTAAACGTGTGTCAGCTTAAAACTGTTAGCATATTCGGGTTTCAGGAAAGGATTACCTTTTGAATAAACCAGCTCATCAACGCGGTATTCAAAAGGATTAAGATTCTGGTAGCTGGGGCGGTTGATCCTTCTGCTGTAATTGATATTCCAATTGTGGTCCTTGGATGCCTTGAACGAAATGGCGCCGCTCGGGAAGAAGTTCAGGTAGGTGGTATCTACACGGTCGAGGTCGTTGTGTTTGAAGCTCGTCAGGTCGCCGAGCGATTTGGTATGCTCGGCACGTACGCCAAGCTGCAAATCCCACTTTTTGCCCAAAGGAACGTTGTAGTTGGCATATGCAGCATACACGCGCTCGGTATATTTGAACCGGTTACTGCGGTTGGTATCAATCACTTCGGTATTACCCAGTACATTGAAAAAATCAAAAGTATTGTCCGATTTTACGTCCGAAAATTTAACACCATAACCCAGTTTTCCTTTTTTTACATTCTGCTCGTAATCAGCTTTCAGGGATCTGATAGTTATATCTACCGGCGTTTTAGTCACATAATTTCTTTCGAGCGGGACTTCGTCCGACATTTTGAAAAAATACTTATTGGGCTGATAACTGATCCCGCGTGAAGAAAAGCGTCCGTAATCAGCATCTATGTTCAGCTCATGGCCGGTCGTGTCTTCATAATGATAGTTGAAATTGAGGTTAAGATTTTTATTTTTTTCGGGATTGGAAGTCCGGGAGGAGAGCAGGAGCGAATCTGCGGAAGTCGCTCCCCTGCGGCTGATGAACGTTTCGCTGGAGCCGCCGCCATTGTGGTTGCTGAGTCGCCCATTTGCGCTGAACCCTATGGTATTTTTCGAATTGATAAAGTAATCGGCCCCGATTTTACCACTGTGCGTGGTATCGCGCCAGATACCCTGCCAGACTTTGTTATACGCTACCTGATTTAAAATCTGGTTGTCATAAGTGGTATTATGCCAGGCTCCCTGGTTAAATCCGTAGGTGCCGAAAATGTTGATCTTTTTGTCTCTGTGATTGAGGTTAAGGTTAGCGTTGTATTTAGGTGTAATGCCAAACATCGCACCCAGGCTCGCATTTCCATTAGTCCCCAGCTTCACATTTTTTTTGAGGCGGATATTGATAATGCCTAAATCGCCTGCCGCGTCATATTTAGCGGAAGGGTTGGTGATAATTTCAATGGCCTCTATATCAGCCGAATTCATGCTCTTTAATGTAGATGCCAAATCTTTCCCGCTCATCGGTGACGGGCGTCCGTCGATGTAAATCCGCACACCGGTTTTTCCTTTTACCAGGATATTTTCGTCTCTATCTACCTGAACACCAGGTGATTTTTGGAGAAGTTCCAATGCATTGGAGCCCGTGGAGTTGATGCTGGATTCGACATTAAAAATAAGTCTGTCGCTTTTTACTTCGATCAGTGGCTTTGCAGCCGTGACTTTCACTTCATTTAGCTGTTTTGTGTCAGATAACAGCCGGAAGGGGGATAGTGTAACGTCAGAATCGACTACTCCGAATTCGGGTGATTGAAATGTTTTTATACCAACAGCTGAGATTTTCAGAAAGTATGTTCCCTGTGCGATACCGGCGATTTTGAATGCGCCGTTTTCGTCGGCAATATCGGCCTTGATGAGGGTTGAATCTTTGGATTGGTTAACGGAAACTGCGGCAAAGGAAAGCGGCTGGTCTTGCTGGTTTCTCACAGTACCGCCTACGCTGAAAGTTTGAGAGAAGGCGCAGGCTGCATTTAAAAGAAGTAATGTGGCTAATAAAATTTTTTTCATGGCTGTTATTTATTGTAAACTGGCATAAGGGGGGAGAAAATAGCTTTACGTTGCATCTGCTGCGAAATATTCTCGCTTTAACGAGATTTAGTGAAGGGTTTTGATAAATTCGTTATCGTACACGCAAAGGATTATTATATTTGGATATTGTTAAAATAAATGGCTCAATCCCATTGTATTTTTGGCTTTCTGCAAAATTTAGTCACTAGCTTATATCCTACCTTTTACCTGAAAAATTAATGAAACGTAGAGATGCATTAAAGGATCTGTCTATGCTGCCACTGGCAGGCGGGATTGCTCTTCCCTCCAAATCCGCACAAAAGTTTTCCACCGAAACAGATGCCGCTGCCGGCAAGCAGATTTACCAGGCCATTGGCGTCGAGCCGATTATCAATTGCCGCGGTACGTTTACCATCATCGGCGGGTCGATTGAGCGGCCGGAAGTACGTGCTGCTATGGATGCGGCTGCGCAGGTTTTTGTCCAGTATGATGAGCTGGCATTCGGTGCAGGAAAGCGCCTCGCGGAACTTACCGGTGCCGAATGGGGCCTGGTATCGGCCGGTTGCGCAGCCGGGATGAAGCATGTGACCGTCGCCTGTGTGACTGGTGGAAATCCGGAAAAGCTGATCCGGATCCCTGATCTTTCCGGATTCGAAAAAACCGAAGTGATTATTCCCCGGTATTCAAGAAATGTATACGATCACGCCCTGCGCAATGTGGGCGTGAGGCTGATCACAGTTGATTCAATAGAAGAACTATCGGATGCCATGAGCTCCCGTACTGCGATGATTTACCTGATGGCAGGCAGGGAATCAATGAGCGGGCCGATGTCGCTTGAAGCCATTTCCAAAATAGCCAAACCGAAAAATATCCCGGTGATGATCGATGCCGCTGCCGAGGACCTGACGATCCCGAACGTACACCTCAAAATGGGCGCGGACGTGGTAGTGTACAGCGGTGGCAAAGCACTATGCGGTCCGCAATGTGCCGGATTGGTATTGGGAAGGAAAGATTTGCTGATGTCTGCCTGGCAGGCGAGCGCCCCTCACCATGGTCCTGGCCGCGATAATAAGGTAGGCAGGGAAGAAACAATGGGGATGGTTGCGGCGGTGGAAGCCTGGGTAAAAAGAGACCATGCGGCGGAATGGAAGCGGTGGCTTTCCTGGCTGGACAGTATTTCAAAAAGGGTTTCAAGTGTCGAGTCTGTAAAAACGACGGTTATCGAGCCGAAAGACCTGTCCAACCGGACGCCGGTACTGCGGGTGACCTGGGATGCCTCGAAATTGCACATTACCGGTGAGGAAGTTGCAGAGCTTTTCGGTCGTACCAAGCCTCGCATTGCATTGGGAGGAGGTAGCAGGGATGGTGAAACCTTTGTTACGATTACCACCGGACAAATGCAGCCGGGAGATGAAAAAGTTGTATCCGACCGCCTTGTTGAGGTTTTATCTCAAAAACGTTCGGCGCCAAAACTGGAAATGGCGGCCGCAACCATATCATTGAAAGGGCATTGGGAAGCTGACATTGAATTTTTTTCAAGTACGAGCAAGCATACCCTGATCATCGAGCAGGATGGTAACTGGCTGAACGGTTCACATAAGGGGGAATTCAGCGTACGGGAATTGCAGGGGACTGTGGAAGGGAATGAATTCAAGATCCGGAGCACCGACCGGCAGCCGGCCGACGCGATCACTTTCCTTTTTTCGGGAACCGTAAAGGACGATGTGATGACCGGGTCAATCTATATGGGCGAATATATGACTGCGAAGTTTACTGCTAAGAAATACAAGTTTAAATACAAGAGGGAGAAGGTATTCATTCCCTCTGGCCCGCCACTGGCAACCTGATAAATGCAAAAAGAGCAGCCCTGCGCTGCTCTTTTGCGTTGAAGATGAAGTGTTCGATAATAACATTACAAATATATGGACTTATTCCATTTTATTGGACATAATCCATGTAATTTTTGCAGTTTATTTTTTCAGATAAACTAGATCAGAATCAGTAATTCAATTGAGGTGTTTCATTGTATCATGAAGGGAAACATCTTCGTGGGAAGCATCGTACAGGCACTTCCCATCTTTGACCACCAGGATTTGGGGCGACTGGTGCTGAACCCGAAAAGCATCTGCAATCGCCAGAGATTCTCTGCGGTTACTAATGACGTCGACGATATATATAGGCGTTTCTACGTTTGAAGCGGCATTAACGTCCATTTTGAGCTGGCGATAAGCCATCAGGCTTGTCATGCATCGCGGACTGTGCTTATAAATAATGGCATACTCTGCCGACTGAGATATTTTCGCCACTTCCTCTTCACTATTAATCGCAATCCAATTCATAGGTTTTCGAAACGTTGTAATTTTCTGTTGTCAGATCAACAACGAATCTGACCTTTTTCATTCCCTTTGCCCGTAAAAAAATGTAAAGACGCCTGTCTCGCCAGCAAGTTTTTTTCTTGGAAAAGACCAGGAAGTAGCTGCTAATCCAGGCTAATTAATTTTATAGGTGCATGATCCAGCCGTCTTTTTCTTGCTAGTCCTGTTACTTATTCTAGAAGCCGACGTCTAATTGAACACATGCAATCAAGCTCACACGGACAATGAACGAGCGTGCACATTTACTGAGGGAGCTGCGGAAGATAGAGATGGTTTACGATTATATGAGGACAGATGAAGAAGACGAGTTTGGTGTATTTGAGTTATTTTAACCAAAAACGAATATGAGTATTCAAAAAATGAAGGAGAAGATTATCGGGGAGGCTGTCGCTGATAATGAGTGGCAAAAGGCAGCTGAGTTTCGTGAGGCGAATGCTGCATGGCTCGATATATCGTTCCGTATCGGTCTGGCAATTCTGCGGATACTTCGGGAACGTAAGATGAGCCAGAAGGACCTTGCGAAGGCAATGAGCTGCTCACCTCAATACATAAATAAAATTGTGAAGGGGTCGGAAAATCTGACGCTGGAAACAATTTGTAAGCTCGAAAAGATTATGGATAGTAAACTGATCGAGGTGTCTGCAAGGAATACAAATTATACTACCTAGCAGCCTTTTCATTTTGTGCCGATCTGGCGTATTGCGCTGTACAACACGCCAGAAAGGACCACGTAGTTTATTTTACTATTTTAATGCTTTTGCCATTCACTAGTATCGTGTAAAGACCACTCGGATATTTTTCGAGCCCGATCCTGGTGCTGGTTGCGGTCGTATTGCCATTGTAAATCCGTATCCCGGCAGCGTTGAATATTTCGACCGTGCCGAGCGGCAGCGCAGATTGAACAGTGACTTTGTCTGCCACAGGATTCGGATATGCTCTGATTGTTTCGGTGCCCGAAATTTTGACCGGTACAATACGGGTAAAATCAAAACTGCCGTCTGCATCGACCTGCCTCAATCTGTAATAATAGTTTCCCGGCATTAAAAATTCATCCTCATAACGATAATTGATTTCGCTTTCCGAATTTCCTGCTGCATCGATGGATTTAATTTTTGTGAATACCATTGCATCCGCACTTCTTTCCACTTCAAAATGAGAAGCATTCATCTCGCTTGTCGTAGCCCATTCCACAAGAACGCGGCCGGTTTCAGTCGTTTTCGCTGTAAATGATTTCCATGTTACAGGAAGCGCTGACCCGGACACATAAAGCTGGGGAGAAAACACCGTATTACGATTTGCGTCAACTACTTTCAGCTTATATGTACCCGGTCCAACCGACCATTGCTGGGAAGTATTCTGTACCTGGTTGCAATCAATTCCCAGCCAGTTATACTGTCCACCCGGATTGATAGACGGCCCGGTAAACGTGATCTGTGATCCCCCTGATGAGTAAACGGCAGAAACCGCCGGAGGTGCTGTTGCGGCGTAAGGTTCCGACTGGTTTATAAAGTCGGCCGTCACTTTGTCTGCCCAGAATCCGGCCAGGTAGATCAACCCTGAATAGACGTTTCCGTCCGGCGACTGCGTTACGCCGTCTCCCCTGAAATGGATTTCATCACCGCGGTAATTGATGTCGTAATATGGATCTGTTTCTGGCCCCTGGTACACGTGCGGATAAGAGCCGTCGTTGTTAATCAGCTCATTTTGAGCATTTACGACATTGGCAGAAACGCGCGTTGCACCGGACACTGTAAAGCGCGATGCCCGCGCAACCATCCACGCCAGATCATTTTTTCCGGTAAGCGACCGGGTTGCATTCACCACATCCCACAAATTGGAAAGATAACGGCTGTAAGTATTATCACCTGGCTGCTCGATGTAATTGTCTGTTTCACCCTGGTGCCACAAAACTGCACGCACGCCGAGCTGGGCAATATAATAGTTGAGGGCGATCCGGAGGTGACCGAATGGGAGGCCGGCTGGGAATACATAGCCGAAAGCACTCGTCGGTGTTGCGTTCGGGTCGATCGACTGCTTCCAGTTCTCCACGCCCGTACTCGACCATCCGCCATTAAAGATCATGACAGGCACCCGGAATTTCTCATAAATCTTGTCACCAAATGATCCCCAGCACCAGGCATAATTTCCAAAAGGAGCCGTTTTGACATTGGCATCCAGATGTACATATTCAGGGCAAGGCAATTCGAGGGAAGGGTAGGGAGAGATTGTTCCGGAATTGAGATTCTGAAAGTTGACACTATTCACCTGATCATGCTGGGCGGCCGGACCGTTTGGATTGGAATCGCCGCCGGTTGCATTGGATTGGCCCGCCACGACAAATACTTCTCCTACTCCGACACGCTGAACAGTGACCATTACCGGGTCGCTGCCGGTCCGGACAGCCCGGACTTCCAGGCGGTACCACCCGCCTTTGACGGACATCGAACCGTAAAACTGCGCCGCTTCGATCGAATTATCAATCGTAGCCCACGCATCGCCGCCGGGAGCAGCTTCACCTTCGCCGGCAACCCAGGGTGTGAAGCGTGCTTCAATCCGTTCAAACCCCTGCGTGACATAACCTCCTATATATACATTGGCAGTATTAGCCTTATTACGTTGAAAGACAGCTCTTTCGCTTGGAAACGTTACCACGATCTGGGCGAATGCCGAGCTTGAAAGGTGTAGCAGGAAAATGGTAATAAAGAGTAAATTTTTCTTCATTTAGAAAATGTTTAGTTAGTTAATGGATTGATTTTGAGACTCGTTCGCTCTAATACAATGCGAAAAGCACACTGATTTCGACTGCAAAAAAATGCCACCTGGCTTGAAGTAAGTTGGATGGAGATCAGAAGAGAACTTGCGCGAAGATATTAAAGAAGCAAGCAATATCAGGGCTACGTAAATCAAATTTTATTATGCGGATCCGGACGTATATGAGCAACATAAACAAATTGCAACTGCTTGTAGTAGACATTATGAGAACCGATAAAAAAGTTATGTCGCAGGCTTTTCTTGTCCTAGTTCAATGCTTTGCCCTGGCCTGAGGTGGTAGCTTTGTATCATTAAAACGAAGCAGATCTAAACAAATAAGAAAATGGAAAATACGATCAACGGCATTCATCACATTACTGCAATTGCAGGAGACGCCAAAAAAAACTACGATTTTTATACCCGCATTCTGGGATTGAGAATGGTCAAAAAAACCGTGAATTTTGATGATCCTAATACGTATCATTTTTATTACGGTGACGAAAACGGTACACCGGGCACAATCCTGACATTCTTCCCCTGGGGCAGTCAAATGCCGGCGGGCAGGAGAGGGACCCGCCAGGTCACAGAGATTGGTTATGCCGTACCGGAAGGCAGTCTGGATTTTTGGGTTAAAAGATTTGAGGCCAATGGGGTGACCTATAACAAGGCAGCTGAAAAGTTTGGTGAGCAATATCTGACCTTCCTTGATCCCGACGGTTTGAAATTTGAGTTGACTGTTCCAAAAACACCGGATAGCAGGACTCCCTGGGAAACTGACGAGGTTAAGGCCGAGCATGCAACCCGCGGCTTTCATCATGTCACGATCACCAGCAATAAAATCGAGGAAACTGCGAAAATTCTGACTAATATATTTGGGTACCGTTTGCTTGAACAGCACGTCAACAGATATCGTTTTGTCACCGACGCAGTTGAAAATGCGGCGATTGTTGATCTGGTCGAGGCACCTGGCGAGAGGGCCGGGCATGTGGCAGCGGGCTCAGTTCATCATGTGGCTTTCAGGGTAGCTAACGATGATATTTTAATGGAATTCAGGAAAAAAGTGCTGGAAGCCGGTCATCAGATCACTGATAAGATTGACAGAAATTACTTCTATTCGCTTTATTTCCGTGAACCGGGTGGTGTACTTTTTGAAATAGCAAGCGATAATCCAGGCTTTGCAACAGACGAAACCGTGGAAGAGCTTGGTTCAGGGTTGATGCTTCCGCCGCAATACGAATCAAGAAGAGCAAAAATCGAAGCTGTACTCCCAAAACTGATTTAATGATGTACACGCATAATCTGAATATCCTTGAAGCAGGAGTTCCACTGGCAGAGGCCAAAAAAGCGATCATATTGCTTCACGGACGGGGCGGCTCGGCGCAGGATATTATTTCCCTGCGCCGGAACCTGAATCTGGACGAAATGGCAATCCTGGCGCCTCAGGCAACTAATAACAGTTGGTATCCATACAGTTTCATGGTTCCTGCAATTCAAAATCAGCCTGCGCTGGACTCGGCGCTGGAAGTGGTGGGCAAGGCAGTGGCGGCGGCCGAGGCGAGCGGAATACCGGCAGAAAGTATTTACCTGGCCGGGTTTTCTCAGGGGGCCTGCCTGAGTCTGGAATACGTGGCACGCAACGCCAAACGGTATGGAGGCGTGATTGCCTTTACGGGCGGGCTGATCGGCGAAATACTGGATGAAAGCAATTACACCGGTGATTTTGCCAATACGCCGGTGTTCGTCTCTACGGGCGATCCCGATCCGCACGTTCCGGTTTCGCGGGTGAAAGAAAGCATTGCGGTTTTAGAGCGACTGAATGCATTTGTAACCTATAACATTTATCCAGGCAGGGCGCACACCATCCTGCCCGGCGAAATCAAGCTTGCTAACCAGCATATACTTGCCTGATATATGTTTCCTGAATTACCCGGCCTTTTGATTAAAGGCCGGGTTTTTTACTTTTGGGGCAATGGAACAGAAAAACGGCATGTTTGAAAAAATCAATGATTATGCATTGCGCTGCATGCATTTTTCGGCTCAGGACCTGGAATTTTTTGATTCCTTACTTCAATACAAAACATTTCCAAAGAAGACATTCCTGTTGCTGGAAGGCGAGGTTTGTCAATTTGAAGCATACATTCTCAAAGGTTGCATACGTACCTATTACATCGATGGGACGGGTGCGGAGGTGACACTTCAGTTTGCGATTGAAGACTGGTGGGTAAGTGACATCACAAGTTTCCAGAACCAGACGCCAAGCCATGTGTACATTGAAACACTGGAAGATTGCCAGGTGCTCCTGCTTACGCCGGAAAGTAAGGAGACGCTGCTGACAGAAGTTTCCGGTTTTGAACGGATGTTCCGGCTAATGGTGCAACGGAACCTGGCGCAGACGCAGGAGAGGCTGTTTCGGACGATCTCAACAAGTGCAGTTGAAAAATATCTTGATTTTCTTAACCGTTACCCCACCATTCCCCAACGTGTAGCCCAGCATTATATCGCTTCATATCTTGGATTTTCGCCTGAATTCCTGAGTAAGGTAAGAAGAAAACTCAGCGCCAGGTAAGGCCCTTTTCGGTAGAACGGACCGATTTTGAATATACGGCGCAAAAAGCTCCACAAATCCTGACCTGCTGCCTTGGGTGTCGAAGTATCAGGCATTGGAATGATTGTTTTTGGACAGGAGGCATAACCAATCATGAAGATAGTCATGGCACAAAATTCAGAAATTGTAGAAGTACTGAATGATCTTATATTAATCAATAACGATCGTATAGAAGGGTATAAAAAGGCATCTGATGAAACAGATGCTTCCGATACAGACCTTAAATCGCTTTTCAGCAACCTTGCTGATCATAGCAGGCAAAACGTATCCGAGCTGACCACCGAGGTCAATGCCCTGGGTGGCGAGCCGGCAACCGGAACAATGGTATCAGGTAAAATATATCGGGCCTGGATGGATATCAAGTCCGCATTCACCAGTGAAAACAGGCAGACTGCGCTCGAAAATTCTGAATTTGGAGAAGATGCGGCGCAGAAAGCTTACGAATCCGCGCTGAAATCAGACGCACTTACGCCAGACCTGCGTTCGCTTATCACCAAACAAAAAGCCACTTTGAGATCCGGCCACGACACAGTAAAGAGGTTGCGTGACGCTGAGAAGGTGCATTAATATTAAACTTCATCATCAACAGACACAAAAAAGCCGGTTTTTCAAGCCGGCTTTTTTGTGTCTGGTTTAGTTTAGAATCCGCAACGAATGCGGAAAGTGATCATTTTTTTGGTTCCGCGGGAAGATGGTCATCGTGTTTTACTTTCGTCGAATCGGCGTTGAGGTTGGATTGATTCGATGGATACCCAAGCGAATCGTCCTGATTATCCTCGCCGACTCCCAATGCTTTCCGGCTTTCAGCGCCGCTGCTATCATTTGGCGTGGTTTCCGTAGCACTCCCTGACCCTGCGCTGCCTTCGCGGTCATCATTTTTCTTTCCGCAGGATGCGAAGAAAAGGCAAAAAGCCAACCCGAGTAATGCACCTTTAGTTCTTATCTTTTTCATGATTTCAGTTTTTGTTGATGTAAGACTTGATTTAATAGTTTGCTTTTTGTTGCTAAATAAGTAATTGATCATCAGTGTGTTGAAAATGTTTGGGTAGCTCGGCAAGAATCGCCTCCGCAGCCCTGTCGACGGCCTTCAGAACAATCTCTTCCGGATTTCCTTTAAAAACTTCCCGGATACCGATTGACTTTCCTTTTATATAGACATGCAAAAAGACAGTCCCGACAGGCTTCTCGGCTGTTTCGCTTCCTCCGGGGCAAGTGAGACCAGTCACAGCCATGTGAATATCCGCGGGTATGAAGGTCTGAAGGCGATGGGCCAGTTCCTGCGTTACCTCAGCGCTTTCCGGTGTGAACGTCCGGATCATATCAGCTGGCACGTGGAGAATAGTTTGCTTCAAAAAGGCATCATAGCAAACCAGCCCGCCTTTCAATACAGTACCCGATTCGGAGCAAAGCGAAAATTCTGCGGAAAGGCGTCCTGCTGTTGCGCTTTCAGCAAATGCAATGCATAGTCCTCTTTCTGCCAATGCTTTACTGCATTCTTTTACAATTTCTGACGGCATATCTGATCATTGAAAAGTGTATACTACGATAGTTTAATAAGCAGCCCTTCGTCACCACTCAGGGTAATCACGTCCGATACGCTCATTCCGATCCGTTCCATTTCAGTGCCTAGAATGACAGTCCCCGAATGGTTTCCTGTGCGTGGTTTGAAATAACCCGGACGGTGGCTGAGGTTGAGAATGATCAGAAATTTTTCATCCCCAAATTCCCTGATATAAGATATGAGCTGCTGGTCAGAATAGCAGGGGCTATAAGCTCCCACATTCAGGGCTGCGTATTCTTTTCTCGCTGCAATCAGTTTATGATAAAATGAAAGCATCGAATGAGGGTCATTTCGCTGGTTATCAACATTTTCTCGCCCGGAATTGTAAGGAAGCCGGAGCCACGGCTTATGTTTCGAAAACCCGCTGTGGATTTCATTGCTCCATTGCATTGGTGTACGGGCCGGGTCGCGGCTCACATTCAGGTCCGGCATATTCAGCCCCTGTGGATCCACGATTTCATCCATCGGAATGGGTACATCCCGCATACAAATTTCATCACCGTAATAAATTGTCGGTGTGCCGCGCAGCGTCAACAGCATCATAGCGGCCACTTTTGCCTGAGCCCGGCCTACACGGCTTGCAATGCGGGGCTTATCATGATTGCCGAGGACCCAGTTGGGCCAGCCCCCCGTAGGCAGTGCTCCTTCGTATTCATCGATGGCCATCGCAATTTGCGGGGCATCCCAGGGAAGGGTGAGCAGTTGAAAATTAAATGGCAAATGTGCCCCCCGGTTATTTTGACCGTAATATGTTACAAGCTTATGAATGGGCAGGTAGATCTCGCCTATCAGGACACGCTCATCGTACTCATCCACAAGCTCCCGCATCATGCGGACGATCGCGTGAACTTCCGGCTGATCGGTAGAATAAACCGGGTTATAATGGTCGTAAATGAGATCTTTCGCGTCATAGGGAGAATTTGGCGCAGGAGGATTATCGCGCAGTTGACTGTCTTTGATCATGTGCCACATCACATCCACGCGGAAGCCGTCAATCCCCTTATCAAGCCAGAAACGCATTACATCCAGCATGACCTGCTGAACTTCCGGGTTTCGCCAGTTCAGATCGGGCTGTTCTTTCAAAAACGCGTGGTAATAGTATTGGCTTGTTTTCTCGTCCCATTCCCAGGCGTGGCCCCCAAAAACGCTGAGCCAATTATTGGGCAGTTCTCCATTTTCGCCTCCGTCGTGCCAGATGTACCAGTCGCGTTTTGGGTTATCGCGGGATGAGCGGCTTTCCAGGAACCACGGATGCTGGTCGGAAGAATGATTCGGGACCAGGTCGAGGAGCAGCTTCATTCCCCGGCTATGTACCTCTTTCAGTAACCCGTCAAAATCTTCCATTGTACCGAAAAGCGGGTGAATGCCGCGGTAGTCGGAAATATCATATCCAAAATCCGCCATCGGGGAAGGATATACCGGTGAAAGCCAGATGCAATCTATTCCCAACCATTGCAGGTAGTCGAGCCTGCTGATAATACCTTTCAGGTCGCCGATACCGTCACCATCCGAATCCTGGAAAGAGCGCGGATATATCTGATATATTACCCCGTGCTGCCACCACAGGTATCTGGTTTCTTCGGGTGTCTCATTCATGGTTTGTTCCACAATCATGTCTTTGCTGTTTGGTCAATGATTTGATTTCGGCACTCAAAAATCGCGCCTAACCGGTTTTGAAACGTTTTCGATTGACAACAACATGAGACAGGGATTTTGGGTGCTAGGAGAATGCAGAAAATCTTCCCGGCTCGAAGCCGCTTTATGGCATGGTTTTTAAACCGGCCTAAACATTCTTGATACGAAACTTTTTTAAAATGGAACAAAAAGCGATTCAGCGGGATAAGTCCTATTTTGAGGTGGCGGAAGGGGTCTGGGGTTTGACGGATATGTTCACAAACGTATATATTGTCAAAAACGAATCGGATGGTTCGTGGGTCCTTATCGATGCCGGCTTAAAGACAGCGTATCCCAAGATCAAAAAAATGGCCGCGAGCCTCTTCGGGGAAAATGCGAAACCGGCCGCCATACTGCTCACCCATGGTCACTTTGATCATACCGGATCCTTAAAGCGGCTGGCAGAAGAATGGAATGTACCAGTATATGCACACTATCTGGAGTTGCCTTATTTAACCGGCAAATCAGCGTATCCACCGCCAGATCCATCTGTGGGAGGTGGCTTGATGACCTATCTTTCGGAATTCTATCCAAAGCATCCGATTGATTTGACCGGACTTGTTGAGGCGTTTCCGGGTATTGATGCCAGTGTTCCGTTTTTGCCCGACTGGACCTATATCCCAACGCCGGGACACGCTCCGGGGCACGTGAGTTTTTGGCGGGAAGGAGATAAAGTTCTGATTGCCGGCGATGCATTTGTCACGACGACGCAAGAGTCCGTATTTTCAGTGCTCACCCAGAGCAAGATCATTTCAGGGCCGCCCAAATACTTCACCTGCGACTGGTTAAAGGCTGAAAGCTCTGTGGAAACACTGGCATCATTGCTGCCGAATGTAGTTGCTACCGGGCACGGCAAGCCCCTTTCGGGAAAAGATATGCAGCAGGAATTGTTGGAGCTGGCTTATTATTTTCAACAACTCGCCGTACCCAAAAGAGGAAGATATATAATGTCGCCTGCGGTTACCGACAGCTCCGGAGTGGTTTCACTTCCGAAAGAAAGTTCGAATCCGGTAGAAATGTTGCTGACTGTGAGTGCAGTTGCGGCGGTCACAGCCTTAGGCTGGGCGCTGTTTTCCCGGTATAAAATGCAAAAAAGTTATGTTTAAAGTGAACTGGTGGATGCGGCTGACTTGTAGCCGTATCCAACCGACACTTTTCCCCAGTAACCTATCCCTTGAATGTGGTAATCAGGATCTCGGAATTCTCCAGAGCCTGTATAGAATGGGCGAGGTGCGCGTGAAAAGTCATCATCTGCCCGGCACTGATGTAAAATATTCTTCCCTCCGTTTCTGCTTTTAGCTCTCCAGACAATACCTGGCAAGTCAGGCATTCATCGATTGCGTGATCATTCACAACAGCCCCGGCTCTCAGCGCAGCAACAACCATCGTGATCTTATCCGATTTAAATACTGTGATCGCATTGCGGTCATTCTTTTCCCAGGATTTCTCTGATTTAAGCTGTTGCAGATACATGGGTATATCTGTGAAAACATAAGGAGCATTTAAGATCCTGTCTCCGTCGGGCCTGTTGGTAGTTGATTGGTTTGATTTGATTTCCATTGAATTAGCTATTTAGAAAGTTCAGGTACCTGATTCGCTCAAAGTCTGTGCCAGTTAAGGGAAGGTAAAGTCGATCATTAATCTTGCGGGATAAAATTCTGCGTATATGGTATGGTTTTTGCTGTTTTTTGAATATAGCAATATAACTTTAAGTATTCATGGACAAACGTGAAGTGTACCTGGTCGACGATTCAGCGGATCAACGACTTTTAATCCGCACTATTTTCAAAGAATTTTTACCTAATTACCATGTCCGTTTTTTTCAGGGAGCCGCTGAACTTTACCAGTTCATGGTTCTGCAATCATCTCCCGAATATTCTGGCAGGCATCCAGGTTTGATTATTCTGGATTTACATATGCCTAACATTAACGGCTATGATCTATTACGCCTTGTTCGAAAAACCCCGGATAACCAGTATACAATGTGGTCAACCCTGCCGATCATTATCCTCACAAACAGTTCCTCGGACCAGGATATTCAGAAATGCTATTCAGCCGGAGCCAACTCGTTTATAGTTAAACCGGTAGAATTTGAAGAGCTTCGGTTCCTGATCGAGACGGTCTGTCACTACTGGATAGATTACAATTCCCAGCCCATGCCGGCGAGAAAAGAGAACATCATTTAATTGTACGAAGGGTTTAGCGGGATTTACATGGTCCGACAGGTGCTTTTACGCGCCAATTGTACCAAAAAATAAGAACGGCAGCCGTTCACTAAGTGAAAAAATCCAATTTGCGTATTCTATACCTTACTTTGGTACACAATCATAATTATAGAAGCTGTGGAAGACACTGACAGGGCAATTGGCGCCACCATTATACTGATCTGCATGGTTGCGTACTCCATTTATTCCACTTTCCGCAAAAGACGCAGGGAAGAGAGAAAAAAGAAAATCCTCAAAGAAGGCGTGGAAGCTAATGCAACTGTATTGAAAATCGAACCTACCGGTGAGTACCTTAACAATCAGCCGGAGTTTCAGGTAAAAGTAAAAGTACAGTCTGCGCAAGGAAAAGAATTTGTGGCCGAAATGACCGAGGTACTGTCTTATTCCAGATACGAAGTGATACGGCAGGGAAGCAGTGTATTGGTAAAATATGATCCTGAATATGTCAGGAGGGCAATTCTTTGCAATTAAAAGACTGTGAGATCAGGATTGAAGAAAAACCGGGCGCGTCCGTTGGGAAAAATGGGGGAGCTTGCGGACAGAAAAACGGAGTAAAGAAAAAAGTAAGTGTGTGTATAGTCTAACGTTATAGTGTGTGATACCCACTTTTATTAAGCCGTTACAAACAAAATAGTTCTAGGCCGCTTTCACAAAGTTGTTGACTGACAGGTCAAATTCAGTTAACTATCGGTTTGTTTAAAGCAATTTTCCCTTTCTCAGCTAATCAACAGCTACTTTTCAATCTCAATTTTACTGATCACTTCTTCGAGATCAATTCCTTCTCCCAGTACCGGCTTAAACAAATCACCCTCCTGCCGGACCCGTTCTATCGCATTGTTGATCGTGAAATCTTTCAGCTGCAATCCCTTCCTGACTTCGTCCCAATGCAGTGGCATGGATACGGTGGCACCGGGTTTTGGCCTGACTGAATAGGGCGCGGCCAATGTTGCTTTCGGCCTGTTTTGTAAATAGTCGATATATAGCTTTCCTTTTCTGTTTTTCGTCATTCGCTCCACACTGGTAAAGCCCGGCAATTCCTGCTGTACCTGGGATGCGACCCAGTTCGCGAACATCTGGCATTGATCATAGGTATATTTTGCGGCAAGCGGAATGTAAATGTGCAATCCTGTGGAGCCGGAGGTTTTACAGTAGCTGACCACCTGAATGGAATCCAGCAGCTGCTTTATAGTCTGGGCGGTAAGTATCACCTGCTCAAACGTATTGGAAGTATCGGGATCCAGGTCAAGCAGGCACCAGTCGGGGTTATCGGGCGTTTCAATGCGGCTATTCCAGGGGTTTACATCAATGCATCCCAGATTGATCATATATAGCAGGCTGGCTTCATCATTGCTAATCATGAAGTTTTTCTTCTCATTGTCAGCCTCATAGGGAAAAGTATCAATCCAGGACGGCACCTTTCCGGTTACATCTTTCTGGTAGAAACTTTTCCCGTTGATACCATTCGGGAACCTGTTCAGCGACATAGGCCGGTTTTCGAGGTAAGGCATGATGAAGGGTGCAATCTGGTAATAGTAATTGATCAAATCGCGTTTCGTGATTTTTTCTTCCGGCCAGAATACTTTGCTCAGGTTTGAAAATTTAAGCTCATTCCCGTTCAGTTTTCTTGTTTGAGTTTCGTCTTTGGGATTAAGGAGTGTCTTCCGTTTCGCTTTCCCCGGCTTGCTGATCACCTTATTTTTTTCGTCATTATCTTCAACGACTTCCTCCGCAGGTTTCTCTATTTCCCTGACAACATCCCTGGCCGCCTTATCCTCGCGCATACCTTCGAATGAGGGGTGCCTGAAAACCCCGTCTGCCGTGACCTCCGCAAAACTGATCTCGCACACCAGTTCAGGTTTTAGCCAGGTAGCATCTGCTTTGGGCGGATTTGGCCGGAAACGCGAGGGCTTATTGTAGTCTGGAACTTCTTCAAACGGGCTTTTTTTGATGATCAGAGGCTTGAATTGTGCGAGCATCTCCTTTTGCTGCTTGTCTTTGAAACCGGTACCCACTTTACCTACATACTGCAGCTTCCCATGTTCGTATGCACCGAGTAGCAGCGAACTGAACAACTTCGATGATCCGGCATTCTGCGTATAGCCGGCAACGATCACTTCCTGCCGTTTATTAATCTTGATTTTCAGCCAATCCTTTGTCCTGATGCCGGGAAAATAAACGCTGTCGGATTTCTTTGCGATGATACCCTCCAGCCCCATGTTTTTCGCCGCATCGAAGAATGCGGTGCCTTCGGCGGCAACGCTGTAACCTAGCTTTGCCGGGGCATCTTCCGAAATGATACTTTGCAATACAGCTTTTCTCTCCGAAAGGGGCAAACCGGTCAGGTCTTTGCCATCAAGCCATAAAATATCGAAAACATAATAAACCAGCTGACCGTCAGCTTCACTGCGCCAGTTCTGCAGAGCATTAAAATCCGACTGTCCGTTGTCTTTGATCACAACTACTTCACCGTCAAGCACAGCATTGATTTTCCATGCTTTCAGGCTATCATAAACGGGATAAAACTTATCGTTAAACGACTTTTTATTCCGGGACTTTAGATCTGCCTCGCCTTTGTTCAGGTACGCAACCGCGCGATAACCGTCCCATTTTACCTCGTATTCCCAGCCCGGGTCGTCAAAAGGCCCGTCTACCAGCGTCGCCAGCATGGGCATTAGTGTCTCCGGGAACTTACTTTTTGGCGCTTGTTTCAGGATCGCGGTTACTTTTTTTTTTGCTTTTCCACTGTCCTTGTCTTCACTGCTTTTCTCCAAAGCTTCGTTAGCCTTTGCTGTACTTTTCTCTGCGGGCTTTGCTTTTTTATCGTTTTTAATATCCTGATCAGGGTCTTCTTCTCCGTAGATATGCTCAGGTGATTTCTCAATTCCTTCCAGCGTTCTGCGGGACAAAACCGACCTGTCTTTCTCGGTAATATCACTTTCATCGGCAAACTTGTCGCGATGCTTGATCAATAACCAGGAATTCTCTTCCATAGCTGTTTTGACCAATGCGAACTCGCCTTTCAGTTTTTTTCCTTTTAGTTTAAATTTCAGTGAGCCTGATTTCAATTCCTTCAAAAGCTCCTTTTCCATTTCCTTTTTCGATCCGGTCTTTTCAAGAGGCTCATATGTGCCAAAATCCCAAACCATAACAGTTCCTGCTCCATAATTGCCTTTCGGAATAATACCTTCAAAATCTTTGTAGTCATAGGGATGATCTTCCACCATCATTGCCAGTCGCTTCACTGCCGGGTCGGTCGACGGGCCTTTCGGTACTGCCCAGCTTTTGAGGACACCATCCATTTCAAGCCGAAAATCATAATGCAACCGCGACGCGTCATGCTTCTGTATCACGAAGATCAGCTCTTCCGATTGAGTCTGGCCTCCTTTGGGTTCCGGTGTTTTATCAAACTTTCTCTTTTGATTGTATTTTGAAAGGCTCATAATTTTCAAAGTTCAGATTGAAATAGAATCAGGAAATGTCATCAATCAAACGCTGCGACAAGGCTGTGTTCCTAAATGCATGCCTGTTAACGTCATTGTTAAAAAATACCCCGGCAGCATGCCCCTGTCGCTTTCATTCCACAAACTTCTTCGTATAATTCTGTAAGACGTTCTCCGGATGGGGAAAGCTGTACAACTCTTTGGGGCCATGAAAACGGATAAAAATATATTTCGCCAGGAGGCACAGTATTAATTCGGGCGGATAAAAGATATTCGAAACCAGCCCGGTACTTGCAGTTCAATCCGGACGTAGCGATGTGAATATGAGGTGCTTGTTCCATATTTTGGCTGAACAAATAATCATACCGCTGTCATATTGATCTAGGTTTCGGGAATGGTTTTTGCGATGACAGTCTCTATTGAATTTAAACAGACCGCTATAATCATGGGAGTTATTGATATTCTGGGTGAACAGGAAGAGACGCTGGGGACAGCCGAGGATTTGCGTGAGGAAATTGTCGTGGAAGCCGCGCAGCCGGAACTCTCAGGAAGTTTGGTGAAGGTGGAATTCGAAACGTCGATAGGGCTTTGTAAGGGATTTTACTACGCCAGCGACCTCGGCCACGAGGAGATTATTCTGGAACCGGATTCTGTTGAAATCCTAAAATCGCTCTTTCCAACGTGTAATGGCGCATTCATTCATCAGAATAACCGCGATTGGGTCGAAGTCAGTCTTGCCGAACCGCTGCATGGAATTCCGGAATACAAAATTTATAATCGCATTGTATCGTCCGGCGCCGCATAGCTTGCTTTTTGGACACTTTTGATGTCGCTTTCGTCAGGTTCAGTGAATTTTTTCCCTGTCCTGGCGATTTTATAGCGTAATTAGGGACTGGCAAAACGACAATACCAACGTTTTATGAAAGATATCAGTGTTAATGACCTCCAATCAATAGAGGTATTCAAGGAAGTTCCTGAGGACCAGCTCCAATGGATGATCGACAAAAGCAGGCATTACGAATTACAGGAAGGCGACTTCATGTCCAGGCCTGGTGATCAGCTGGAAGGTACTCACATTTTGTTTTCAGGTAAGATTGAGCTTTACCGCATTCAAAACAATACCAAACACACCATTGCAGAGCTGCTGCCCGGGACTATTACGGGTGTGCTGCCTTTTTCCAGGGGCAAGATCGGCATTGCATTTGGCCAGTGTGTCGAGCTGACCCAGATAATGACATTTCCGAAGGAGCTGATGCGGGAGCTGATCGTTTCCAATTATGAGCTGACGCAGGCGCTCGTGATCGTCATGACTTCCCGCGTGAGAGAATTTACGGAGCTGGAACAGCAGAATGAGAAAATGATGGCGCTGGGTAAATTGTCCGCAGGTTTGGCACACGAATTGAACAATCCGGCTGCGGCGATCGTGCGTGGGTCGGTCTCCCTTAAAAAGCACCTGCTGATGCAGCCGGGCGATTTCAAAAAGCTGATATCCATTCATTTATCTCCCGAGGAGGTAGATGTTATCAATAATAAGATGACCGCCATTTTGCAGACAACCGAAAGACCGGTGCTGAATATGATGAGACGTTCAGAAATGGAGGATGAAATATTGGATTGGCTGGACGAACACAGTATTGCCGGTTGTGAAGATATCGCCGAGAACCTTGTGGAATTTGGCATTAGTGAAGAGGATCTGGAAGAACTGAAAAGCAAAATCAATAAGGATGATTTGTCGCCTATTTTGCTGTGGATCAACAATAACCTGACAACTGAGCGAATGGTAGCAGATATTCAGGAAGCTTCCAAGCGGATCGCAGATCTGGTCGGTTCAGTAAAAACCTTCACGCATATGGACCGTGGGGGCGAGCGGGAGATGGTCGATATTCACACTGGGATCCGCAATACGATCGTGATGCTCAACTATAAAATTAAGAAAGCCAATGTAAAGGTCATCGAAGAATTTGATCTCACCCTACCGAAGATCAGGGCGATGGTGGGCGAGCTGAACCAGGTTTGGACAAATCTGATTGATAATGCGATAGATGCATTGGAAGGGCAGCCGGGGGCCGAGCTCAAAATTGTGAGTTTTCGCGAAAAGGATTTTGTTAAAGTGGCGATCTGCGACAATGGGCCCGGTATTCCAAAAGAAATCCGCTCCAAGATTTTCGATCCGTTTTTTACCACCAAATCCGTAGGGAAAGGTACCGGTCTCGGGCTGGATGTGGTTACGCGGATCATTAAGCAGCATCACGGATCCGTGACCCTGAACTCGGAGCCGGGGAAAACCGAATTTCTGGTTTGTTTCCCGATTAATGGATAATTTAGTTTCAGCATCATAAAAACGTTCCTTATTATGGGTTTGCCCATTATATTTTCAATTGACGACGATCCTCAGGTTTTACGGGCAATCAGCCGCGATCTTAAATCACATTACAGAGATAAGTACAAGGTACTCAGCACTACTTCTGTCGCTGAGGCAATGGAAAGTCTGCTCGAATTACAGAACAAGGGCGAGGAAGTAGCGATTTTTATCTCCGATCAGCGCATGCCGGAAATGCAGGGCGTCGATTTTCTTGAGAAAGCCAAAGTACTTTTTCCTTTTGCCAAAAAAGTTTTATTAACCGCTTATTCCGATACAGAAGCTGCGATCAAGGCAATTAACGACGTGCAGCTGGATTACTATCTGATGAAGCCATGGGACCCGCCGGAAGAAAAGCTGTATCCCGCAATAGACGAGCTGTTGCACGATTGGCAGGGCAACTATCGTCCCGATTTTAAAGGTATTAAAGTGTTAGGTTACCAATTTTCCCCTAAGTCTCACGAAATCAAAGACTTTCTTGCCGGTAATTTAATGCCCTATACCTGGCTGGACGCGGAGTCGAATGAGCTGGGGAAACAGATCAGCGCGACGAATAACCTTTGCCCCGTTGATTTTCCGGCAGTTATATTTGAGGATGGTACTCTGTTGAAAACCCCGTCTCTGATTGATATAGCGGAAAGGATCGGGCTGAATGCAAAGACCAAGCAGCAGATTTATGACGTAATTATCATCGGCGCAGGGCCTGCCGGACTTGCTGCTTCGGTATATGGTGCTTCGGAAGGTTTAAGTACTTTATTGATCGAGCGCAAAGCGCCCGGCGGACAGGCTGGTACAAGTTCGAGGATTGAAAATTACCTTGGCTTTCCAACCGGTTTGAGCGGTGCCGAACTGACGCGCCGCGCTGTAACGCAGGCGACGCGGTTTGGGACGGAAATGCTTTCCCCTCAGTTTGTGAAGGAAATCAAACTGAAGGATAAGTATAAAACGATTGTGCTCGGCGATGGCAGCGAGGTCAATGGTAAAGCTGTTGTAATTACAACGGGTGTTGATTATCGTAAACTTGAAACGAAGGGAGTGGAGGAGTTCACCGGAAAAGGCATTTATTACGGAGCAGCCAGTACTGAAGCGGCTTCCTGCGGGAACAAAGACGTTTACGTACTTGGAGGGGGCAATTCTGCCGGACAGGCGGCCATGTATTTGTCTAAATTTGCACGTAATGTGTTCATTCTAATACGTAAAAACGATCTGACTTCATCCATGTCTTCCTATCTGATAGATCAGATCAAGGGTACCGACAATATTACGGTGTTAGGCTGCACAGAAATCGTCGAAGCGGGTGGAAGCGATCGCCTGGAATCATTGAAGCTGGTTGACCTGAACACCAGTGAAGAGCGCACAGTGCCGTCGGATGCACTTTTTATCTTCATAGGCGCGCGGCCTTATACCGATTGGGTGGGTCTGGAAATCATTAAAAACAACAAGGGATTTATTGAAACCGGCCGGGAAATGAAGGGTTATAACAATTTCAAACAGATCTGGAAAGCCGACCGCGACCCCTATCTGCTGGAAACCAGCTCGCCGGGCATTTTTGCAGCCGGCGACGTGCGCGCCGGCGCGATGAACCGCGTAACTTCTGCCGTAGGCGAAGGCTCTATGTCAATCAGTTTTGTACATCAATATTTAAGTGAAGTATAATGGACCAGATTTGTGAGCATATCAAGGATCTTACCGACTTAAAATTACCCGGCGAACGCGTCTGTGAAGAATGCGTAAAAGCAGAGGGCCGCTGGCTGCACCTCCGTACTTGTCAGACCTGCGGCGTAACGCTCTGCTGCGACAGTTCGCCCGCTAAACACATGACCCAGCACTTCCACGCAACCGGGCACCCTGTAGTCATCTCAGCCGAGCCCGGTGAGAAGTGGCTGTGGTGTTATGCGGATGAGGCGTTTGTGCAGTATAGTTAGCAGGGATAATGTTTTGTATTTAAAATCTTTTCAAAGTAAAACGAGTGCAACGTATAGACGTCACAGGTGGGAGGGTTTTGTAATATCTGCTAAGCTATTTTTAGCAGGTATGAACTAACTTCTTTTTTACAAATACAACTATTTCAAGGCCTTAATCCGGCGGATAACCGGGTTAAGGCCGTTTGTTTGTTGGGGCAATTTTTGTGTAGATATCAAGGTATTATCGCTGAGTTTTTAAACGCTAATATCAGTTGACTATGCGAAAAAATGTACAGCCTCCTTGGAGACGACGATCTCCCTTTTCGACGAATTCCTTTTTCAAAATCCTATTCTGTCTGATTCTTCTTGGTTCGATGGCCGATTCTCTGGTCGCTCAGACGCTCTTTTATCAGCCTAAGCAGTTTGGGAATGCGGGCCCCAACGGTATCCTCGGCAATTTGTATAATGCGGTGCCTAGAAAAATCAACAATGTGCCCATTGTTCTGTATGGAGATCAAAGTGTATATGCAACACCATTCCTCCCGTATATTGAAACAGAGTTTGATAATAGCAAGCCGACTAAACTATTCGGGCCGCATTACACTACACATATCGCGATCGCTTCTCCAAAGGATCCTAGCCTAGGTCTTTATGCGCCGGTACAGGTGATTTGGGAAGATTTTAATGCTCATAAGTTTGGAGCAGTCGCATTTCCGGTGCCGTATGGTAATGATAAAGACAGCTACGCTGGTGCTGTTAAAATATACGAAGGTTTAAATCAAAACCTAACTATACCTAATACAACTACAGACATTCAGGCATTTACAATTTTAAAACATACACAGGAATTTACCGGATTTTCTCATTCTATTTTAACGGATGAGAACGGCGTGGGATGGAACGGTTGGGATAAAGAGGGAAACGTGCCAGTGTTTTGCATGATCAACAACGATTTGACCAGTGATATTTTCGAAAATGAAAAGGATCGGATCCACTTTGCAAAACTTTCTCCGAAATCGTATGCTAAGGCTACAATTGGTCATGAAATGACGCATGGGATCATCGATTTTACCGGTTACAACCATCCGTTAGCGAGCCAAACCAGAAAGGAACTGAATGAAGGCATCTGCAATATTGTTGGCTTTGCATTTAGTCACTGGCCTTCCAATTTTAGTATCTCCGAGGCACATTGGTCATACTATTGGGAGTATCTTCAAGGGCCTAAGACTGTCCATTTTTGGAATCCAAAAGCGAAAGGCTATCCTTCGGCCTATTTCGGAGACTTCTATGAGCAAAAAGATGAGTCAGAGCCTGGTTACAGGGTGCATCATAATCTAGCGGTGATGCAGTATTTTTTCTATCTGATCAATAAGGGTAAGTCGGGTTTTGTTGATGACAAGCCCGCCAAAGGTGCCTTCACGGTCGAACCGCTGATCCCGGGAAACAATGAAGAAACTTTCAAGCTTTCTCTGAGGATACTATTTAACGCATTTACACAAAAACTGGGGAATAATGATAAAGCAACTTACCCGGACCTGCGTGAGGCGACTTTGCAAATGACCAATGATCTGGGATACGGGCCGGAGTCTCATGTTTATCGGCAGATTGTACGAGCCTGGGATGCTGTTGATGTAAAGTCGGAGTACAATAGCAAATGCATAACTGCGTCCGCTGAAAGTCTGCTAAACGGAACGATATCATTTAACGCGAAGGAGACGACAGTTAATCCGCAGCCCGGTAGTGCAAAAATCACCCAGCTGGTGGATTGTTCTTCTGAAAATCATATCGAGACAGTTGAAATTGATGAAGTTAACGCGGAGGATTATCAGACTTTCACAAGTATGGATCCTGTCCTGAATATTTACGGAAGAAATAATGATCCGGTCAAATCCAAAATGGCCGTCAGCGTTCACGCACATTCCGGCATTGCGAGAGATTGGTTCCGGGATAAGTTTGGACATACAGGAATGGACGGAGCAGGAGAAATTAGTCTTTTGAATGCATTGGGTAATAATATAAATAAAGAGCACGAAATTTGGTCGTCTTTTAAAAGACTGGAACTGAAATATGATTTCTCTTCGATAGTAGCCTGCCGGGATGAAATCTTTCGACGATATGCGGGGGCTGTCAGTATCTGCCGGGACTATCCTTTCAATTTTGATCCGGAGGATGGCGAAGAGGCGGACATTTTAGAGGCGGGACTCGCGGGCATCTTTGCACTGGAAATCAAAAAGGATTTTGAACGGGCCAAGCAAAATCCAGCGGCAGAGGATATCTGGACACTGTATGAAGAAATGGAGGACGCAACGCAGATACTTGATTTTTCACAACCAAAACTGCATGGGCAGCCGAGCGTTTATCACGGTGCAAACTGGTTACCAAACAATGCCAAGCACAATGCAGGCTTTTTACAGCTCTTCTATTATCTGCTTGTGCACGGCACGGAAGGGGCAGAAGGATACACGAATGATGAGCCTGGGAGCCTGACGTATTTTGTAAACAAAATCCCCAGGGAGCTTGCTTTGCGTGTGCTATGGAACGCGTCACGGACTGTCTCCTATGACCCAACCATCGAGGAATTCCGCATGGCGACCCTGTCGGAGCTTCACAAGTTGGACCCTGTTAAATACCACGCTAAATCCAAGGAGCACATTGCGTTTTACGATGCTTGGGCAGCGGTATTGGGCCTGCCGGACTATGCTTCTACACTGGCGCATTTCCCTGAGGATGATGCGGTGGTTTATCCCTGGGCAGCGAAGGTGGGTGTTGAAGCGGAATATCCGCAGTACGAAAGCTACCGGTTGTTCGAGGTGAGCACAAGTATGGCCTTTAACGATAATGTGGCCCCTGTTTACCGTTTTGTGAACAGCAGCGCGCCTGATCTGGCAACTGGTATGACCTATGGTTACATCAACCTGGAACCGGGCAAGTATTTTGTCCGCTCGCACCTTGCGCAGGGCCCCGATTCGCGCGCGCATTGCGAAGCCTCGGACGACCCTGCGTTCTGCGAATCGCTTTTGGGCAAAGAGAAGTGGACCCTTCCATACCCTTTTACTGCCGGGCCTGTCCCGGCTCCGGTAACCATCTCGCCGCTGAAAGGGGAGACGGTGCCGGCATGGTCGAGCTTTTTCAGCTTCGGCAGTGTGGCCGGCGCCATGGGCTATGATATGCATGTGAAAGACCCACAGGGTACAGCTGCTGAGCATACTATCGCTGTTGATATACCCTATGACGAAGACGACCAAAGTTCGGTTACGAAAAAGCTGGCTTTGTCTGCCAAAAAGCCGTACAGCTATGCTGTTGCGGGCAAGCAAAAACTAGGCTCTGAAAAGGCGGTACATGTCTTGCCAGGCGGGCTGCTGCAACTGCTGACGGAAGCTGAAAAAGAGCAGTTCCCGACGATTTACAGTGATTGGACCGAGGAGGTTTCATTTGAAACCGACATGCCGACGATCACGCTGAAATCCCCTGCTGACCAGGATTCTATACCCCTGTTTGGCGAAGATGTTGTTTTGCGTTCCACGCGGCTCAGCCCGGACGTGGCCGACTACTACCAGTTTTACCTGAAAGAGCCTTTTTATGAATCGCCCGCGAACGCAGAGGAAGTAGGTTCTGCCCGCTTTGCTATCCATGTTCCTGGCTTGCAGGGTGTTGAGGATAAAAAGGCCTACCACTGGGCGATCGTGCCGCGCAAAAAGCCGGAGCCGCCTTTTATTGTCGAGGAAGAAGAAGGTGAAGTAGCTAAATGGCACCAATTTATTGTTACCAAGAATTTGGCGCCTAAGCCCGAGGTGGACAATATAGATTGCGTGGAAGCTGGCAGTGAGCCGGTACTGCATTGGAAGCCTGTGGCAGGGGCGCAAACCTACAAATTGACTGGTGTTAATGGGACTACCCAGGCAGAGCTGGGATCGTACCAGACCGGGCAGCTGGGAGGCAAACTGGCCAATATGTCGACTTTTCCCAATAAATACATTTATAAAGTGGCTGCCGGTGTTATGGGCGGTAACGGAGAATGGATCTTTGGGCCAGAGGCTGTTGGGGATTATAGCATTACTCCGCCCAGCCCTACGAACCTGACCCCCAATAATGTAAGTGGAGTCCCATTGCAGGAGGGCAACTCGGTGCTTCTTTCCTGGGACATGCCTGCTGGCGTTACCAGGGTAGGTCTTGTAGCCCGGGATGAAAATACGCAGAAGTCCCTTGCTGGCTTCATGGTAAATGGTAACCAGATTACGCTGGAAAACCTTGAATTTGACCATGATATCTCCTGGGCCCTTCAAGCGGAAAGCCCTGACCAGGCTTGTTTGAGTAAGGCAGTCACTGCAAGTTTCCAAACGGAAGCTGAGCCAGAAAAAGAAAACAAACCAATTAATTCGGATTTGGCATTTACGCTGGAGGAATTGTCAACAGACGATTTTGATATGATTATCCGGACACCTTCCGGCTATACTTTTACCTTCACTGATTCGGACAAGTACGTACAAGATACCCAAGATGGTACAGGTCCAGATATTGCATTCTTTACAGATCCCGAAGAAGGTCTCTATGAAGTTTCCGTTCGTATATTTTCAATCAATTCGAACAAATGTCCGGCATTCTTTACCATCAAAGCACTGGAAGACGGGGACGAAAAAGCGGTAATCGGTAATAATATCCAGGTGCCTTGTAATATATACTTTGTTGGGGCCGAGATAGGGCAGGTCGTAAATGGCCAGGTAACGACTTTTAAGTATACGTATACGAAGTAATCACCAATCAATAGAGAAATTATGCTAGCAAATTGTTTAAAGAATATCAACAGGTATCTTAGTTTGATCACTGTCTTTTTTATCACTATCCTTATCGGGCATTCCTCCTATGCCCAGGAAAATGTAGGTGCAGTGTTGGAGCGTGGAATTGGATTCACATCGAATCTTAGTTATCCTGCAAAAAAATCGCGTGGCAGGCTATCTGCTGAACCGAGTGAGCGTGCTAACCCCGACCAGCCGGCGCCCCGCTCGCTGCTCAAAGGGGAGCTGACAATCTTTCCCAACCCTGCCTGGGCAGTCACCAAGCTGAAAGTGACGAATATGACTGACCATGCCGTGGGGCAGGGATACGTTTTGCAGGTCCATTCAACGGACGGCAGGCTGGTGCATCAGCAGGCCTGGTCTGCGGGTCAGGGGCTGGATGTAACGAGGATCCCGGAAGGGACCTATATCGTCACTGTCCGGCGCGATGATCTGGTCTTCTCCCAAAAGCTGATTGTCAAAAGACAATAGCCTCAATTCCAAAACAAAAAATCCAGCCGCCTATTCTTGGTGGCTGGATTTTTGCATTGATATGTTAATCTTTAAGTTTCCACCTGTCTGAGTTGAATGCTATTTTACTTCCTTCGAGATGCTCACCTTTGAAGTACTATCTCCGGCAAGTGTATTCAGCTTCGCTTCGAGTTCATCGATACGTTCCAGCTGCTTTTTGAGCGATGCATTTTCTTGCTTTAATTCTTTCACCGATTCGATCAAATGGGGGATCAGGCCGATGTAGTTTACTGATTTAAAGCCTTCTGCGTTCGTTGTGACAAGCTCCGGAAAGACGGTTTCTACGTTTTGCGCGATCAAGCCTGTCTGGATCGTTTGCGCAAGCGATTGGTCTTTCCAATAATAGGTAACACCATCAATTTGGGATAGTTTACCCAGGCTATTGGACAAATTGGCAAAATCTCTTTTTAATCGTCGGTCGGAAACCTGGTCAAGTCCACCGATCAGGGTTGCGCCTCCGGAACCATTTACCCAAAAACGCCATGCATTCGCGAGATAAAAACCGATCTGATCATCTGTCTTCATTCCCATGAAAGCTTTTGGTTCCAAGTTGGAATTATCCAGGTATAGCCCTGCTGTCTCTGCTGAATGCCTGATGCGAGGTCGGCCGCCGATATCAAGAATGTATTGCGGAATGAGAGCACCATTGCCAAGACCGATATTTCCATTTCTTAAAACTGTAAATGCATTTGACAAGCTTTTTTCATCTGATCCATTCCCGATCTGAAAAATTCTGTCACTTCCGCTTGCATGGTTTTGTGTGGGCCCCTGCGGATTATCCTGCACATTATTATAACTGCCCAGTGCAGTGGCGGCGTATGCCTTAGATACGACACCGGCACCCATGGCCAGACTTGCATCTCCACCCGCCTCAGTTTTGTATCCCAAGGCGAAACTGTTATGCCTGTGGCTGACCGAGCTGTCGCCCAGGGCCACCGAATTGTCTCCTTTGGCCGATGTTTCGTTGCCCGCCGCAAAGGAGGCCGCGCCAGCGGCTTTGCTAAACGTCCCGCTCGCAAAGGAGGCCGAACCACTTGCTAATGTGCTGTAACCCGTAGCAAATGCATTATTCTGCAAGGCTTTTGTATTGTAGCCGAACGCAGTGGTGTACATTCCGATATTTCCATCGTCCCAACTGTTATCTGATGCATACCCTGCTCTGAATGCTGCTTTTTTGGGATACCATATCAATTTGATTCCCGGTGATTGGAGAGGTAGTGATAGTCCGTAGTCGTAATCCCCGGTTTGCACAATCGGATCATTATTCTTCCATTTATCGGCCTGCTTGGCATGCAAGGCATACGGTACGCTTACCAACTGGGTTGATCCGATTGAGATGTAGTTGCTGCCACCGTTAGAATCGATTTCGATTTGCAGAAAGTAATAATTATGCTCCCATTGTATGCTGCTATAATTCCCGCTAATAAACGTGCCCGAGCCTATCAATACTGTAAATACCCCGTGCGTATTAGTCGTCGTCTTGTGCTCTTCGCGGTATACATGGTTTTCTAAAAACGGGTGAATACCGAAACGTACAGAAATGTTCCGGTTTGCTAAAATGTGACCCTGCTCATCCCTTGCGACTCCCTGAAAAGTAAAAAAGTCCCGTGCGTTCTGTGCCCTGGCAGTGAGGCAGAGGAGACTTAAAATGCATGTTGTAAGTAGCTTTTTCATTTATGCTCTGACTAAATAGTGATGGAAATGCCCGCGATATGCCGGCTTCTTCTAAAGTTATCGTATCAGAGCAGGAACCGGAAAACTAATGAGCAGGTGGCAAAGGTGATTTAGCGCGAGGGGCAAACTAGGATCGGACCAACATGAAGCTGCAACCAACCGGACAACTGCCACTATACGTCAAGTAACCTATGGTTATTTTCTAAGAAATCATTGTCAGATAGCTGGAATCCTTGTTTATGTAAATTATTTCATATCTTTTTGTACCCCGGTTATAGTCTTGCACAATAAGAAGAACCGATAGTTCGATTGGAGTATTCCTTTCCATCGATTCAACCCAACTCTAATTTTTAACTGTTCTGAAACGCGATAGCGTCTTTGGATATATGCTATTTGTAACCAATTGTTAAATTAATTGTGTTTAGAAGACACAGAGCGAAGGAGGTGATTAACGGCGCAGAGTGACAGCAAACTTTAATGTTTTACTATTTTTTTATTATCTACCAATTATAATTTAACCTATGGGAATTTCTAAAAAAAGGGACCGGAACCTAACACGGTGCTTTTATTCTCTTGTATTGACCTTTTTGGTCAGCGTCTGCGCGTTCGCTCAGGATGTGGCGGTCAAGGGAAAAGTGAATGATGAACAAGGGCAGGGACTGCCGGGAGTGAGTGTGGTTGTGAAGGGGACTTCGGTTGGTACAGTGACAGACCTCGAAGGAAATTATACGGTTAATGTACCAGGATCTGCTACCCTGGTATTTTCGTTTATCGGTTACATAACCCAGGAGATTCCGCTGGCAAACAGAACGAGCCTGGATGTGAAAATGCTTGCGGATACCAAAGCACTCGATGAAGTGGTCGTAGTGGGTTATGGTACTGCTAAAAAAGCTACGCTGACAGGCTCAGTAACAGCGGTGAAAGGTGCAGAGTTACAAAAGGCACCCGCTGCTAACCTTTCCAACACGCTTGGCGGTCGTTTGCCCGGTGTTTCCACTGTGCAGGCGAGCGGCGAGCCAGGTTACGACGGTTCCGCGATCCGTATCCGTGGTACTAACTCGCTGGGTAACAGCAATGCACTGATCGTTGTAGACGGTGTTCCAAACCGTAGCGGCGGTCTGGACCGTTTGAATCCTGCCGATATTGAGAGTATCTCCGTATTGAAGGATGCGGCTGCGGCTATTTATGGTTCACGCGCCGGTAACGGGGTTATCCTGATCACTACAAAAAGAGGAAAAACAGGCAAGCCGCAGCTGGCATATGACTTGAATATGGGTATCGCGCAACCCACGCGTTTACCCGAAATGTCAAATGCTGCGGAGTATGCGACGATCCGTAACGAGTTGCAGATTTACGACAACTTACCGGTAGGGCAGTGGGGCGGCGCTTTGCAGGCTTTTAATGCAAATGGTGCTTATACGAGGACTGACAACGGGAATGTACTGAGCTCGGTTTATACACCTGCTGATATTCAGGCTTTCAGAAACGGAACCGATCCTTTGACCCATCCTAATACGGATTGGTACAGTGAAGTGATCCGCAAATGGTCACCTCAGCAGCGTCATAACCTGCAATTGACCGGTGGAAGCGATAATATCAAGTACCTTGCTTCTCTGGGTTATATCAATCAGGACGGTAATTATGTCAATTCTGCCACAGGCTATAAGCAATATGATATGCGTGTCAATCTCGACACAAAAATCAACAAGTATGTAAGTGCCAATCTCGGTGTTGCACTGCGCGAAGAATTCCGTCACTTCCCGAATGGCGGTGGTGCCGGTGATATTTTCCGGATGCTGATGCGCGGAAAGCCCACCGAAATTGCAATCTGGCCCGACGGTCGCCCAGGCCGTGATATTGAAAATGGTCAGAACCCGGCGATTATTACGACCAATGCAACAGGTTACAACAACGACAAGAGAGACTATATTCAGACAAATGGTACGCTGGAAGTACTTATTCCTGGTGTTGAAGGTTTGAAGGTAACTGCGATGGCCGCTTTGGATAAGCAGTTACGTCGTCAGAAATCTTTCCAAAAACCCTGGACATTGTATAACTGGGATAAGGTTAGTTATGAAGCAGACGGTGTGACCCCTGTTTTGGTCGGTTCTGTCCGCTCTACATTCAGCGATCCGAGGCTGACCGAAAATGCATCTCAGGAATTGTCGATCCAGCTTACTGGTCAGGTTTCTTATGAAAAAGCCATTAATGATCACAATTTCAACGTAATGGCCGGTATCCAGCGCGAAACTGTCGACGCGGATGGTTTTTTTGCTTACCGCCGCTACTTCATTTCACCGATTGTGGATCAGCTGTTCGCCGGTGCTGCCGCAGAGCAGAACATCGATAATTTCGACCTGTTCAAGCGTGCTCGTTTGAGCTACTTCGGTCGTGCAGGTTACAATTTTAAAGAGAAATACCTGGCTGAATTCTTGTGGCGAGTGGATGGTTCCTACGTGTTCCCGAAAGAAGGCCGTTTTGGTTTTTTCCCTGGTGTATCAGCCGGTTGGAGAATTTCGGAAGAAGATTTCTGGAAGAACAATATTCGTTTCGTAAATAATGTGAAAATCCGTGGTTCGTGGGGACAAATGGGAGCCGAACCTTATCTGATCGGCACAGAAACACTGGCCGAGTACCAGTACCTGTCGACCATGGCATTTGGTTCCTACATCATCAATGACCAGGTTGCGAAAACGCTTCTTGAAACCCGTGTTGCAAACAGGAACTTCACCTGGGAGGTTGCCAACAACTCCAACTTCGGTATCGAGGGTACGTTGTTCCGTGACAGGGTCGCTTTTGAATTTGATTATTTCATCAACAACCGTTCTAATATCCTGATCCCGAAAGCAGGTTCTACTCCATCTTCGGCAGGTATCGACGGAAAGCTTCCTCCTCAAAACCTGGGTAAGCTACAAAACAAAGGATGGGAATTCAAAGTGAGCTACGATGGCAATGCGGGAGACTTCACGTATTCAGTTGGTGTGAATGGAGGTTATGCTAAAAATAAAATCAAGTATTGGGATGAAACGCCCGGCGCGCCTTCTTACCAGCAAACTACCGGCAGACCCTACAACGCATTTCTTGCATATCAATACGACGGAGTGTTCCGCGACCAGGCTGAAATTGATGCAAATCCACTGGATTACTCAGGGATCACAGGCTCTATCCGTCCGGGTGATATGAAGTTCAGGGACATCAACGGCGATAACAAGATCACAGCGGATGATAAAGTACGTTCCGAAAAAACCAACCGTCCGCAATTTACGGGCGGTATGAATATCAACCTCGGCTATAAGGCATTCGACTTGTCGCTCCTGTTTCAGGGAACGCTGGGTGGGTTGCAGTACATCGGACAAACAGAGTCGGGTGATATTGGTAACTATCTTAAATATGCCTACGACAACCGTTGGACCATTGATAACCCGAGTTCAACGGAGCCACGTCTTGCCAACAGGAACAACACTTACTATACGAACTTTGACATTGCCGGCGCTAACACTTATTTCCTGAGAAGCAATAACTACCTGCGTCTTAAGAATATCGAGCTTGGTTACAACCTACCTTCCGAAGTGGGGAAAAAAGTTGGTTTGAGTAACCTGAGACTTTACGTAAACGGATTGAACCTGTTCACCATTGATAAAATAAAGATCTGGGATCCTGAGGCGACTTCTTCAAACGGTCAATACTATCCTCAATCCCGCGTGCTGAATGCTGGTGTACGTGTAACTTTTTAAGAAACAATCATGAAAATGAGTTATAAAAATTGGATATTTCTTGCAGCACTTGCCACAACCGGGCTTGTATCCTGCGACACTGAATTTTTGGATGTAACCCCTCCAACTGAAATCCCGAGTGAGGAAGTCTGGAAAGAAGGCCCGCTTGCCGAGGGGTTTGTTACCGGCATTTACCAGGGACTGCAACAAGGTGGATTTAGCGAGCAAATGCTTGCCTCATTGACCGACGAAGCCGTTTTTACCCACACCGGTAGAAACATTAATACTGTTAATGAAGGCAGTTTGAGCCCGTCCAACCTGGGCTGGGTCGACGATACCTATGGCTGGGGACCTATGTATACGCGTATCCGCGCTGCCAACATTGCGATCCAGAATTTACCGGTCGCCACTTTCACAGACCAGACGTTGAAAGACCGGTTGATTGGAGAATCGTACTTTCTGAGAGCTTACTACTACCAGCAGTTATTGCGTTACTACGGCGCAGTGCCCATTATCAACCGGGTTTATAATCTGAATGAAGATTATTCAGTGGAACGGAATACCTGGGATGAATGTGTGAAGTTTGTGATTATGAACTGCGATAGTGCTGCCCTGTTATTAAAAGGAAAGACGGAAGTAAAAGGAAGAGCAACGGAAAATGCTGCCTTGGCCTTGAAATCGAGGATGTTGCTTTACGCAGCAAGCGATTTGCACGATATTCCGACGGCAAGAACGAAATCTGCTGTAATCTCTTCTTATCCTAAGCCTGAGTTTTTGGGATACGTTTCGGGAGACCGGAAAGCGCGCTGGCAGGCTGCGCAAACAGCTGCAAAAGCGGCCCTGGATGCAAGCAGCGGAGGTTATAAGCTCAACCTGACGGCGCCCGTTAGTGCTGAACAGGGAAAGCTGAACTACATTGCTATTTCAATGGGAGGCGGTAGCCTTGACAAAACAGTAGACCAGTCGGGGGCCGATGAGATTATTTTTGGACGCTATTTTGTGCCAAGTCTCAACGAAGCTGCGCGTCAGATGGGCTTGAACAATGGTCCAAACGGTTACCACAACTGGGCAGGTAATACGCCTATTGGTTTGCTGGTGGATGATTATCAAATGATGGACGGAACTCCTTTTTCGTGGACAAATCCGACTCACAAAGCGAACCCTTACGTGAATCGCGATCCGCGGCTTTATGCAACCGTTATGTACGATGGTGCTCCCTGGAAACCACGCCCTTCCGATGCAAACGACCCCGCCAATCAAATCCAGACCGGATCTTACGACCTGCTGGACGATAAAGGAGTATTGTTCAACCGTAAGGGTCTGGACACGCGCAGCAGCTCTATTGAAGACTGGAACGGAAGCCGCACTGGCTATTATATGCGCAAATTTATTGACCCTAACCCTGCATTGTACGATAATACGGACAGGCAGAATATCCCCTGGCCATTCTTACGGGTTACCGAACTGGTATTCAACTATATCGAGGCAAGCATCGAACTTGGTCAGGAAGCGGAAGCACTTGCCTGGCTGAACAGGATCCGTTTCCGGGCCGGTATGCCTGCAATTAAGGCTAGTGGCGCAGCATTAAGAGATGCTTACCGTCACGAACGAAGGATTGAAATGGCTTATGAAGAGCAACGTTACCACGATGCAAGACGCTGGATGATCGCGTCTGCAACTTTGGGCCGCCCACTTCAGTACATTACGGTATTAGGTAAATTCAAACCGGGCAAATCGATGAAGGAGCCTTACCATTATGACCCGACGGTGTACAACTATACTTATACGCCGGTGGAAGAGAAGTCTCATGAGAACAGAACCTGGGTGGACAAAATGTATTTCCGTCCTTTCAGCCGCGACGAGATGAACCGGAATGCCAAGCTTATTCAGAACCCTGGCTACGATAAGTAGTAAAATCTGATCAGGAATATGAAAACCCGCGTCTGACGGCGCGGGTTTTTCTATTTTTAATGCCTGCGTTTGCAGACAAATCCTACAAAACGTGGAGTCGATTAACCAACATTAAATTATTGTAATATATTTAACTGGTTTATATACAGGAATTTACGAATTTTGGCACAGAGATAATAAAGTAAAAGCTACAAGTGCGGATGCACAGATTCAAACATCAATTGTCTAACAAACATAAGATTATGAAAAAGCTAATAGTATCGGCATTTGCCTTAACGCTGATTTCCTTTGCTTCGGTAGAGGCTCAAACTGCACAGAAAGATGCTGCGCACCAACATGAGACGACAACGTCGGCAGACACGAAAAAGAGTGCAAAGGAAGATAAGGTGGTGGTAAAGCCGGAAGATTTGCCGGAAGGTGTCAAGAAAACCATCAAGAGTGATGATTTCACAGGATGGACTGTAAAGAAGGCCTTTTTGGTGACAGAGGGTGATAACAAGCAATATTATGAATTACAGGTTGCGAAGGGCAGTGAAAGTGCCCGCGTAAAACTGGATAAAGACGGAAACAATGTAGGGTAAGTGTAAGTTAACAACCTGCATTCAAGTGAAAAAAGCCGGAAATTTTTTCCGGCTTTTTTCGTGCCCTATCTTCTGGAATCTAAGAGAAAATCCTTCTACTAAATAGCGCCGGCCTGTAAATAAGCAATTTTCCTGATCGATTGGTGTGGCTGTATTTTGAGCGTTTTTCAAACATACAAATACATGTAAAATGGCAAATCAAAAGACAATCATCGATCAATGGTCTGTCAAAGACCTGGAAGACAACACCTCTATAAATGTGACTGTGGAACACAATACCGAGCTCGGGAATGCAGGGCTTCCGGGCATTCAGATTCTTGGTATGGGACAGTTCGTCACTTTCGAGCCGGCTATTGTAGCACAATGGGCATATAAAGCCGGGAAATTGGGCACCGACGAATATTTCCTTGAAGAAAAGTCGTGGGCGCGCAATGAAGAGGAATATATCAAATATTACCTGTTGCCAGGTAGCCCTCTCAAAGCCAGAGTGAGTGTTAAGACGCGAAGTTCCAGGCCGGTCACAAAGGATTACGAACTTCCATTTGAGGTTTGAGCCGTTTTTTGATTCATAAAACATATTGAACGGCATTGAAAGCTTGCAACCAATTATTGATTCCATGTTTCTTTTGAACGTCTTTAATCAATTAACCATGAAAAAAACAATTTTATTAGCGCTAATCTGTGCGGTCATCGTTGCCTGTAGTAAAAAAGACGACGCTTCGCCGCAGCCGGAAATCCAGTCGGCAAGTGTTCCCTATCGGAAGGCAACCACAGTTTCTACGGCCGGTGAAAATCTTACGGTGGAGCTCCGTGGTGTTGTCGACAGCCGTTGCCCGAAAGATGTGGTATGCATCCAGATGGGCGATGCGAGGTTGAGTTTCAATATCTCCGATGGCGGAGATCAGAAGGAAGTGAAGGCTACCTTCAAGGGCGACAAAAGGACGGATTTTCAAGAATTCACTTTGAGTGAGATAACCTACATTTTGCGGGTAAACGACGTGTCCCCTTACCCCGTCACCAGCCAGGCGCCGAAACTGGAAGACTACAAGGTTGACTTGACTATAGAGAAAAAGTAAAAGGTTGTAATTTGGTGTGAATTTTAGCAAAAGGAGTCAGAACATTCTGGCTCCTTTTCTATTTGTGACGGTTTTAAAGCGTCAATGCATTTTGTTATGTAAATTGACTGACTGAAAACACCAGTTTCATGAAAGCATTATTGTTAAGAAGGGAAATGTTGCAGGGAATGGGAGCGGCGGGAGCTGCCATGTTGTTGGACACTTTTCCTGCCCATCCCACCAACGCAGCACCTATGTTATTACAGCGTACGATACCGGCAACAGGGGAGAAGATCCCGGCCGTTGGCCTGGGCTCCTGGCAGCAGTTCGATGTAGGGACTTCGAAGGAAGAGCGAAATCCGTTGCGGGAAGTACTGTCAAAGATGAAAGAAATGGGAGGAAAAGTCGTTGATGCCTCGCCCATGTATGGACGTGCTGAGCAGGTAATCGGGGATCTCACCAGCGAATTGCAAATTAATGATCAATTTTTCTTCGCTACCAAAGTCTGGACAAGCGGCCGGCAGGCTGGTGTTGACCAAATGAATGAGTCGCTGAAAAAAATGAAACGGACCAGGCTGGATCTGATGCAAATACACAATCTGCTGGATTGGGAAACGCATCTGAAAACGCTCAGAGACTGGAAGGCGGAGGGGAAAATAAGATACATTGGGATCACGCATTACACCGATTCTGCACATGCGAGACTGGAACAGATCGTGAAGTCAAAAGCGGTTGATATTGTCCAGTTCAATTATTCGATCAAATCCAGAAATGCGGAAACGAGCTTACTTAATGCTGCAAAAGATCACGATGTAGCAGTATTGATCAACGAACCCTTCGAGCAGGGCGCATTATTCAGGGCGGTAAAAGGAAAGCAGCTACCCGGGTGGGCGGCGGAATATGATATTAAAAGCTGGGCGCAGTTTTTTCTGAAATACATTGTCAGCCACGCGGCTGTAACTAGTGTAATTCCAGGCACTTCCGATGTGAAACATTTGGTCGATAACCTGGGCGCCGGGCTTGGCCGGCTGCCGGACAGCAATGCTAGGAAGATGATGGTCAAAACTATGGAAGCATTGTAATGCTGCCGGTTTTCAGAGGACTTTTGTAGTAATGTAGCCGAGAAACGCAGTTGCGGCCTGTAAAGACGGGGCTGCCAGCTCATCGCTGAAAAGTATGTCACTGGGTGCTTCGCCGAAGTAAAGCCCGTTGGAGGCCATCAGGGTTATCCGGGCGTGACCTGATTTTGGAGGGTTGAGTCTTCCGTAATGCCAGGGGCCAAGTTGCGCTATCATTTTTTCACTTTCTTCAAACAGCCTGTTGATCAGTCCGGTACTATGTTCATTACCGGATTCCCAAAAAACTATCTTGCCAGTGTGATTAATGTACCTGGCAGTACCGTCGCGGTAGCAGGCCAGCGCATCCGCACCTTTTTGCAGACCGACTTCCACCACAACTGCCAGGACTTCTTGCTTTAATATAGGATGATGTCCTTGCATTAATTTGTTGTAACAGAGTAACTTGATCCGTGAGTTGTCCGATTGATCGATCAATTCGTACAGGTCTGCCGCAGTAGCGGCTGGATTGAACAGGACTGACCAGGGATATTGCGTAAGATCGTCCAGGGTTTCAGCATAAAATGAAAGCTCATCGCAAAAAAGCATTTCGTAGATGAAACTCAATTCTCTCGTAGTCGCAGTTACGGATTTATTTGAAACACCAAACATAAAAGACCGGATTTGAAATGCGCAAGCTCAAACATCGTGCATTGGTCCCGTATTTTGGTTATAAAATGATTGAATGGTCAAATTGGCTTTGTAAACGTAGATGATTTGGGAGTTGAAAACATCGTTACTAAATTTTGAGATCTAAGTGAGTTTCGATAATGAAGTTCATGAGGCTGAAAATCGATTCAACCAGATCTTTGTAATCTGAGTTGATGCAAAACTCGATGATTGGTGCTTCGATTGCACAAATGCCTTGAATTGTCAGAAAAGATATCCTGGAAGATCCTAACCTTGTCTGACTGTTTCTGAATATATTCTCAAGACCATGTTCTTGCAAAAAAGAATCACTTTTCTGAAAAATAATGTTCAATAGATCGAGACATTCATCAGCCGCTGTTGATTGGAATAAAATTTTTCCAGTTTTTCGGACAAAGAGACCGCAGGTATTTTTATAAGCGGCAAACACCTCCATTCCCTCGGCGAAGTTGGTTTCAATTACGACAGCAAGTAGTTGGTTGGCTACCGAAGTGCAGTTAAGAAGCCTTAACTTTTTAGCTGCTAATAATCGTATTCTGGCATCGAAGTTGGGATTGCACAATATCTGAGACAACTCGTCTTGATCCGGCATTGTCGAAAATATCAGGTCCCAAGGATGCCGAGTTGTATTAAAACGTTTTTCATATAATTCCAACTGATCACAAAAAAGCAAATCATATTTGGATGTTTTTGGTGCGCGTTTTAAAAGATCGTTAAAATCTGAAGATAAGTTTGACATTAAGAAATAATGCAGGTAAGTGGTTGTAGGCACAATCATGCATTATTTCCATTCTATCATGGATTACAGTTATTGATAGGCTTTCCTTGGTTATCAGACGGTAGAAAGAAAATAGTATTCTATTAAGGAGTTCGTCACGGCAACGCAAAAGCCACATACTGATTACCTTTTTTTGTTCCGAGCTTGGTACCACCGCAAGCGATTACGACGAATTGTTTGCCGTTGACTTCATAGGTGGCCGGCGTCGCGAAACCCGCAGCAGGCAGCATTGTTTCCCATAGAAGTTTGCCATTCTTTTTATCATAAACCCTGAATTTACCGTCCTTCGTCGCAGCGATAAACAACAATCCGCTGGCTGTAACTACCGGGCCGCCGTAATTTTCGCTTCCGGTAGCAGGCCGGCCTTTGGCTTTCAGGGATTCAGTTTCGCCGAACGGGATTTTCCAGAGATACTTGCCGGTATTCAGATCGATCGCATTTAGCGTGCCCCACGGCGGCGCGATCGCGGGTAGCCCATTTTTGTCCAGGAACTTATTGTAACCTGTGCTCTGATAAGGTAGAATAGTCTTATTTGTCGCAGGTACTTCTGAAACTGCTTCTACCTTTTCGTCTCCAAAAAGAAATGCGAGCAATGCCTGCTTTTCATCCGCTGTCAGCATTGGAAACCCGGGCATCATTCCTTTTCCGGAAGTGACCAGCTGATTTACGAAAGCGCGGTCGCGCCTCGAACCAATGTCAATCAGGGAAGGATAGCCGCTTTTTGCATTGCCTTTTCGTTGCGGACCGTGGCAGGTGGTGCAGTAGGTAGTATACACTTTCTCACCCGGACTTAGATTGGACAATTCACTTTCTTTCGGTGTATCCTTCATGGTCAGGATCCAGGCCATTTCATTGCTGTTCACATACAATATGCCGTCATCGGGATCTGCTGCTGCACCTCCCCATTCTGCCCCTCCATCAAAGCCTGGCAAAATAATCGTCCCTTCTTTGGTTGGCGGTGCGAAAAGCGCTTTTTGATAGCTTTTGAATTTAATTTTCAATGAGTCGCGGTCGGGAGCATAGGGGCTTATATCATTTTCAGTTAGTGTGTAAGCTTGCCTTGCAAACGAAGCCGGCTTGGTAGGAACCGGCTGTGTAGGCCACGGGTGTTCCCCCGGAAGGGCGGCTTGTGGGGCTGTAACCTCGCGGATCGGATATACAGGCTTTCCGGTAACACGGTCAAATATAAATACATATCCCTGCTTGCTGACCTGTGCTACCGCATCGATTCGCTGACCATCTTTGGTAATCGTGATCAGGTTTGGCGGTGCTGGCAGGTCCCTGTCCCACATATCATGGTGCATGGTTTGGAAATGCCAGATCCGTTTACCTGTTTTAGCATCAAGAGCTATCAGACAGTTTGCGAACAAATTCGCACCTTTTCTTTTTCCGCCGTAAAAATCATAACCCGCTGATCCCGTCGGCACATACAAGATGCCGCGTGCACGGTCAATCGCCGTACCTGCCCAATTGTTGGCCGCACCTGTATAAGTGTTTTTGTAAGCGTCGGGCGGAAAGGTTTCGTAGCCAAACTCGCCCGGATATGGAATGGTATGGAAAGTCCAGACGAGTTTTCCGGTGCGTACGTTGAAGGCCCTCAGGTCGCCCGGTGCGGCATCTGATTCTTCCGACAAACGCAACGGCATGATGATCAGGTCTTCATAGATCGTGCCCGGGGTATTGGAAACCATGTATTTTTTGGCCGCTATTTCGGGAAGGCCGGTATGGAGATCTATTTTTCCGTTATCGCCGAAGCTGGTGATAGGCTTCCCCGTTTTTGCATCCAATGCATATAAAAATGATCCCATTGCATGCAGGATCCGCTTGTCTTCACCGTCACTCCAATAGGTCAGCCCCCGGCTTGTATTGGAGCCATTTTTGGATTTGTCTCCAAACATCCAGATTTGCTTGCCTGTAAACGCATCCAGCGCAAACGCCTGCACTGTTGAAGTGACCCCGTAAAGTATGCCGTCAACAATGATCGGGTTCACCTGTGTTTGCCCCGAATCCGGCATGGCATATGTCCAGGCAACTTTGAGGTTTTTAACATTTTCGGGATTTATCTGGGTCAGTGAGGAATAATGATTCCTGTCGGGACCGCCCAGGTATTCCGGCCATTCTTTGTCGTCTGCGATCTTTTCCTGATAGAAATTAGTCGAGCCCAGCAGAAAAACGGAAGCCAGCACAGTTCCCAAAATTGGCTTTAACATAACAAGAATTTTACAGGAGTTTTAATGGGTTTCTCTAACAAGAGGTCAGACTCACTTGAATTTGACGTGATCGGTTTTACCGGCCCAGTCGTCACTTCTGAACGCGCTTGCCGGGAAACCGTCGGTGTTAAATAAATTGGCATCTTCCGGAGCGTCCGACCAGCCGTACCTTACAGCAACCGGTGTTGTGACTTTGGGGTGCGAGACGATTACTTTTCCGTCGATGATCTGTGCCGCAGCATAATGAAAAACCTTGTCGGCGCCTGCTATCTCAAATCCTTTCAGATAACCATATTTATCTATTACAGTCAATCCGTTTTCGGCATTTTTAAAAGAAACTATCGCCTTTCCATCGTGGAATTCCGCGCGCTCAAATAGGGGGGAGGCATAGGGGATGTTTTGGCCATAATCCAGTTTCAGTGCATTGGCGGCAAGCCTGTGCGCCACGTCCTGCTTATTGGTGGGGTGGATATCCTTGGGGTTCCCAATGTCGGTAGTGACGGCCATTCCGGTTTTTGGAAGGCTGAGGGTCATGTTCTGCGCTTCCCGCAACTCACTCCAGCTGCTGCCTTCATTACTGCTGTTTTCATTGCCAAAGCTCGACAACTGTACCCAGTAGAATGAAAATTCATCATTCCACAATTTGCGCCAGTCATTGATCAGCATTGGAAACGACTGGCGGTATTGAAATGCTCTTGGCGCATTGGTTTCGCCCTGATACCACAAAGTACCGCGTATCGCAAAAGGGATAAGCGGTACGATCATTGCATTGTAAATAGAAGTACCCACATTGTTCATCAAATGCGCATATTCATGCTTTTCAGTGAATGACGGCATCAGGTACCAATCCTTTCCAATGCTGGTTTTCTGTTGATCCACTTCCAGGTAAAGATCATTTGCCGACCCTATTAACCCCGGACCAAACCAGGAATTTCCCACCATGTTCCCCAGCCGTATCACGAGTTGGTTTTTGCCGGCTTTCCAGGTATTTGCAGGAATTTCGATTTTCCTGACCCCTTTTGAAACACCTTCGTAAATCAGCTTTCCATTGACATAAATCCGGTTAGGGCTATCGTTTTCAGGAATTGACAAAACGGATTGTTTCGATATAAAATCACCGGTCAACTCAATTTCTTTCGCCATATAGCCGGTACCGCGAAAACCCATCAGTCCTTTCCAATCCCATTGCCCTACGGCATCGGCTGTTTTTTGCCAGGTCTGAAAATTAGCACTACCGGAAATATACTTGTTCTCGCCCTCGGCAGTCGGTGTGATAGTTGCGCTTTTGAACAACTGCTCCCTGAGTTTTACATCCATTACCTGATCCGCTTCTTCCCAGGTTTTCGGCATCGTTTGGGCATATGCATTCAATTCATTGCTGGCCAGCATTGCTTCCTTACTAATCCAGCCTTCGATTTGGGACCCTCCCCAGGAAGAATGCAGAATGCCGACGGGGATATGGAGTTTTTGATTAATTTCTCTTGCAAAAAAGAAGCCGATTGCTGTAAAATCTCCCACTGTTTCGCTGGATGCAATTTCCCACTCGCCCGTTTTCAAATCTGTTTCGGGGCTCAGCGATACCTGCCGGTCAACGTGGAAATGGCGTATTTGCGGGAAATCCGCGTTTTGTTTTTCCTTCTCAAAGTCCCTGGCTGCTGCCACGGGCCACTGCATATTCGATTGGCCCGAACAAAGCCACACTTCACCGATCAGCACATCATTCACAGTCACATTTCCCGACTTAGCTGCGACGCTAAGTATGTGCGGGCCGCCGGCTTCGAGCGCTTTGAATGTGGCCATCCACCTCCCTGATTTATCAGCTTTTACATCAACAGATTGTCCGGCAAGATTAACCTTTACTTTTTCGCCGGCCTTAGCCCAACCCCAAACCGGGATCGGCTTTTGCCGCTGTAATACCACATGATCTGAGAAAAGCCTGGCCAGTTTGACCTGTGCGAAAGCGGAAGTTTGAATCAGGAATAGGAGTGCAAAATACAAAAGCTTCATAGTAGCGGGACAATGGTTGAATCTTAATAAATGCGTTTAAGGGGCAGATTCTACTTAATATGTTAATTTTACCAGCCTGCGAAACTTACAGGAAAAACCCGCGAATGTGACTCTCATATGATTTCAGTTATTATCTGTTCGGTGGAGCCGGCGGATCTCGAAGCGGTCAGCAAAAGCATTTCGGAAACGATCGGGGTACCGCATGAGATCATCGGGGTCGATAACAGGCTCAGTGGTAAAGGAATATGCGAAGTTTACAATGAGGGTGCCCGCCTGGCGAAGTATTCAGTTCTGTGCTTTATGCATGAGGACATTGAAATGAAAACGAAAGGGTGGGGTAGTAAGGTGCTGGAATTGTTTGGTCAAAACGAGAGGCTTGGATTGATAGGTATTGCCGGTGGCGGGTACAAATCACTGGCACCTTCGAGCTGGTATAATTACTATTTGCAGGAAAACGGAGGCTTCTATTGCAACCTGATTCAGGGCTATAAGCACACGGGCAAACCGGAAATGCATGATTACCGCAACCCCAGGACCGAGCAATTCGCCAGGGTAGCCTGCGTTGACGGCTGTTGGTTTTGTACCAAAAAAGATATTGTCCTGAAATACCCGTTTGATAGTAAGTTACTGACCAGGTTTCATGGTTACGATCTTGATTTTTCTATTGCCATCAGCCGGGAGTACGAAGCGATCGTAACATTTAACGTCTTGCTGAAACACTTTTCGGAAGGTAATTTCAATAAATCGTGGATGGACGAAATCCTGAAAGTGCACAGGAAATGGAGCAGCATCCTGCCTGTCAATGTCGACCAATTGCCTGAGACACACCTGAAAAGGATCGAGCGTGACGCACTGGAAGTTTTTTTGCAACAGCGGGTTAATGCAGAGGATTACCCGAAACCGGAGCTTATGAAACTGATCTGGAGTACAAGAAAATCAAGGGTTGCGACATTCTCTTTTCCTTTTAAACTGATGCGCAAATTCCTGAAAATGAAGAAGCAATAGCTGCGTTACCTGATCTTTTTCAACTCTTTGTAAAATTTCCTCAGCCGGTTCAGGTAAGAAAAGTAGCTCCGTCCTTCCCATTTATATTCATAGTAAAAGCGCTCCCGGCTGGTCAGTTCAAGGCGTTCTTTTACACTTTTGGTATTAAGCGTCCGGCTTTCAAGGTGTTCTACGATTGCAGATGTAACCAGAGCATGTTTGAGTTTATGCTTTTGCAATGTATTACTGTAATCGTTGTCGGCATACCAGAACTTGAATGCAGGGTCGAGCTTGCCGGTTATTTTGAGCATATCCCTTTTAAATAGAATACACCAGCCTACAAGTTCTTTTCTTACCTCATAACCATACAGGTTGCCGGTATTCAATGCAATACCCTGTTCGGGATGATGTACGCTGCATGCAGGAGAAACACTGTAAAGCTCCGGGTCTGCTTCAAAAGCCTTCATGATTTCGGTTGCCCAGCCCGGATGGTAGATCAGATCGTTATTACTGATGCATACGAATGGACTTTTGGTCATCCTGATGCCGATGTTCATATAGCGGTGATAACCAAACCGCTGCCACGGATATACAGTCCGACTGTTTGGATATTGGAACGGTTTCAGCCCTTTATTTGATTCTACCACCACAATATTGAATTTAAATCTGGTAGGGTCTTCCGACGCGACCAGACTTTCAATGCTGTCCAATGTCACTTTTTGCAACGCCTCATTGCGTGCATAACTCAAGATAATAACATCAATCTCAACAGGTGAAGCCGCGTGTGCCTGGTTCATCTTCTTTTCTTTTTAAAAAGCTCTTTCCGCTTGAAGTTCAGTGATTTGAAATAATAGGAAACGAATGTACCCGGACTAACCAGATTGTAAAGGATTTTCAACTGACGGAGGCTGCCCAGGTTGGCATGGTACATCATGTATTTATACAGCTTCTGGGTGCTCGCAGCATTACGCTGTAATATGTTTTCTTTTTCTTCTGCATTCAAAACAGGCGAATTGCGGACCTGCGAGGTAATCCTTTTCCTGAATTGAAGTTCTCCCGCCTGCATGATCTGGATATTACGGCTCGTATTCCGGTGATGTATCCTGATCATCGTTTTGGCCTGATCATTGTCCAGAAAAGTGTAACGTGCACCCTGAATTGCGCATTGGAACCAAAACTCCCAGTCTTCGGTGTAATTACTGAACTCCGGAAAACCATTCACTTTTTCAACAATCGCCCGCCTCAACAAGGGGCTGCTGACGACCGCTATATTGGAGTATATCAATGTATTGACGGCATCATAACCCTTCGCATCAATTTTCGGAAGCCAGTTATGGTTATTCATTTCGTAATCGGGATACACAATATCCGGCCTCTCGTGCTCAAAGTACAGATGGTCGGTATAGGAAATGTCCACCTCCGGGTGCGACTCAAGGAACGCAACCTGGATTGCAAGCTTGTCCCGGCTAAGCAAATCATCTGCGTCAAGAAATTGAATGTAATTTCCTTTCGAATGTGCAAAGCCAAGATTCCGTGCTACGGACACACCTTTATTCTTTTGAGTAAAAAAGCGTATCCTGTTGTCCCGGGTTGCAAATTCGTTGACTATTTGAGCCGTATTATCGGATGATCCGTCATCAACGACGAGTGCCTCCCACGCAGGATAGGATTGCTCCTGAAGATTCCTCAGGGTTTCCTCAATGATAAATCCGTAGTTATAGGAAGGGATAATGATGCTTACCAGTGGATTCATATCAACTTTTTAGCCCAGATTCCCCACATTTTACGCAGGGTGAAAAAGAACTTACTTGTTTCCGGTTTTTTTAACAGATATAACAGAAGATCCCTATTTTTCCAGATGATCATCGCGTAGGAAATGCTTAGCAGGGACGCGTTACGTCTCCTGCAGGCTGCATAAAGTTCGGCGATCAGCTCATTGGGTTTATCGTGCGTTTTGTTCAGGCATAAGCGAAGCCACTCTTTTTCCCGTTCCATTTCCGCGATCTTCTGTTGCTTCGACTTTGCCACCGAATTCAGCGCAAGCATATCGGTATTATTTTTCCGGTGTTGCCTGTACTGTACGAGCGGTTGTTTCAGGTAATCTATCGTACCGTTGCTGGCAGCTACGAATGCGAGCCACTGATCATAGTGAAAATTGTCAGGAAAAGGTATAGCATTCGCTACCACCTCGCTTCGCATCATGATGCTGTGACCAGAGGCGCAGTTCAAAAAAATAAACGGTTCAGGGCGGTTCCCGCGGTAAAAGTTAAATTTATCTGAAATACGGATATGCATTTTTTCACCTGAATGCGCAATGAATTCGGAGTCGTGGTAAACCAATTGATGGTCTTCCATGGCTTCTATCTGGGTACTGAGCTTATCCGGATGCCAGATGTCGTCCTGGTCACAGATCGCGATCAGATCAGCCTTGCAGTGCATGAGTGCTTTCTCAAAATTCTTGTTATAGCCCAGGTTCTCGTCATTTCTGTAAAGTCTGAAACGGGTGTCCGCCGCGGCGTATTTCTCCAGAATCGACCAGGTCTGGTCGGTCGAGCAATCGTCAATGACTACGATTTCCCAGTCTGTAACACTTTGATTAAGAATCGAATCGAGCTGCTCGGGCAAAAAGTCCTGTCCGTTGTAGGTGCACAACGCGATTGATATTTCTGGCATTTTGTCCATCAGGCCTCCGAAAATTGCTGCATATCGACCAGCCGGCGGTAAAGTCTTTCATTTGCAATGAGCTCAGGATGGTTGCCTTGCTCTACAATACGGCCGTCTTCGAGTACCACAATAATGTCAGCATTCTGTATCGTGCTGAGCCTGTGGGCGATGACCAGCGAAGTCCTGTTTTTCATCAGGTTATTCAGTGCCTCTTGTACCAATTTTTCCGATTCGGTATCCAGGGCAGAAGTTGCCTCGTCCAAAAGCATAATAGGCGGGTTTTTCAAAACCGCTCGTGCGATGCAGATCCGCTGTTTCTGCCCGCCCGAAAGTTTTACGCCTCGATCGCCGATGTTACTATCATATCCTTCGTCGATCTGCATAATAAAATCGTGTGCATTTGCGATGCGCGCCGCAGCTTCCACTTCCTCTATAGTTGCGTCCGGTACACCGAAAGCAATGTTATTAAAAATGGTATCATTAAACAAAATCGACTCCTGATTGACTACCCCTATCATCGACCATAGCGATTCGAGCTTCACATTACGGATATCGACGCCATCGAGCGTGACGTTACCTTCGTGCGCTTCGATAAATCTTGGTATTAAATCCATCAATGTTGACTTCCCGCCTCCCGACGGCCCTACTAATGCGACTGTTTTCCCCTTTGGAATGGTCAGGTTAATAGATTGCAAAACCGGTCGGCCGGGGTAGGAGAACGAAAGGTTATTGAGCCTTATCGCCTCGTTGAAAGCGTTAATTTCAACCGCATCCGGGCTGTCTTTGATCGCGGGACGCTCGTCTATCAATTCCAAAACGCGCTCACCTGCGGCAATACCGGCGTGGATGGTACTGAAAGAATCCGTAATCGCCTTGGCGGGACGCATTACCTGCGAGAAAATACCGATGTAGGCAACAAATTTCGAAACAGTAAGATCTGACTGATTATCAAGGATTAGCGAGCCGCCGTACAGCACGATGATCGCAACCATCGTCACACCCAAAAACTCAGAAACGGGTGCGCCCAGCTGCTGGCGTTTGGCCATTTTCTTGCCAAGATCCGAATACCGTACGTTCTCCTGGTGGAATTTATCCTTGATATCGTTCGTCGCATTAAATGCCTTGATGATCTTAATCCCTGACAAAGCTTCGTCGAGGTAACTGATCATCAGCCCGAACATCTGCTGAGCCTGTGTAGCCTGCTCTTTCAGTCTTTTTACGATCTTGGAGATCAAAAACGCAGAGATCGGGATTACCAGGATTGCAAAAAGGGTCAGCTTTACGGAAGTCGCAAAAAGCATAAAAATGTAGGCGATCAGCTGCAAAGGTTCCTTGAAGACAACCTGTAGAGTACCGGTCACTGAAAACTGCACAACCTGCACGTCAGAAGCGATTTTTGAAATAATATCCCCTTTACGCTGGTTACTGAAATAGCCCACGTGCAGATTCATTACGTTATTAAAAACCGTCTTTCTGAGATTGAGCAAGGTATGGATCCGGAGATTTTCCATGACCCGCTGAGAGAAATATTTGAACACATTCGAAAGCAAAACCGATACGACAATAATACCGCACACGATTTGAAGCGCTCCGTGCGGCCCGTATTCAAGGTTAGCTTGCTGTGCATAATAATTCAGAAATTCCGTTACGTCAAATGCACTTTCCGGTTTGGTTATCAGCGCAGTACCTTCTTTACTATTGTTAAAAAGAGTACTTAAAAGCGGAGCCAGCAATGCCAGGTTGAGGGTGTTGAAAACGACTCCCAGTACTGTAAAAAGAATATACGGAAATGCAAACCTTGAAATCGGCTGCGCAAAAGATAATAATCGGAAGTAAGTCTTCATTTGTCAAGAATGGTATAACCGCTCGGATATACCTGAAAGTAAAATAGCCGGAAATCATCACAATTTCCGGTTCAGGGCGCAAATTAATGTTATTAGGTGAAAGTAATGCTAAGATTACAATTTAACAACCTGCTTGTACTTAAGCATGATCTGGATATTTTCTATAATGTCGTTGATGCCCAGGTTGGATTTGTAAGTCCGCATCTGACGCTTGAAAGCTGTTTTTCTCTGCTTCAGTTCATTCATATTCCGAAGGAAATCAAGATAGGCTTCGGCCTTGTAAAATTGCAGCGTGAGAATGCTCGGCAGTACGTCACTGAGGATCACCTGCAAATGATACAGGTTGAGATCGGCGCCGTGGAGGTGAAGGTGATGCATGTAATATCTGTTTCGGAAGTAGATCCGCTTTACAGAATAATTATCCTTGTGCCCCTTGGTTGTGGCCGATACTTCGTGACGGCACACCGCATTGTGCTCGTAATAACACTTCCAGCCCAGGCGCCACGCCCTGATCGACATTTCCTGGTCTTCGCCATAATAAGGATTGAACATTTCGTTGAAGCCGTTGATCGCTTTCAACTTGCGCGTATCCATCAATGCGATAGCTCCCGAAAGGTAAAATGTCGGGGTCAGCGTATCGGAATCTTTCAGATAGAAGAAATTGCTCGGCTTGATTTTTCTGCCCAGGATCTTGGGAGAACGTGCCGCATCCAGGATGTTGTCATCTTCCATGCCGATAATCCTTCCCATTACACCAAAAGTGTCTTCCAGCTCAAAGTATTTGTATAACTTCTCGAAGTAGCCTTCTTCCAGGGTAACGTCGGTATTCAGCAGAAAAATCAGATCGTTTGTTGCTTTTCGGATTCCGAGATTGCAGGTGTTTGCAAACCCGGAATTTTTTTCCTTGCGGATGATCGTAATATCGTTGCCATAATGTTCTTCCAGATAGGATACCGAATCGTCCTTAGAAGCGTCGTCAACCACGATAATCTGAACATTTGGCCCGAGTCCTTTCAATATTTTGTAGTTGTTCTCAAAATACTTTTCGAACAGATGTTTCCCGTTATAATTCGGAATAACTACGGAGATGCTTCTCATTTAATCTTACAGTTTTAGTGTAGGGTATATAGTGTTTCGATAGCGATTTCATTAATGTTGATGGATGTTAATCAGACAGGCGGGCTGTTTCTCAAACGCACCTCGCTTTGTTTCATTGTCTCTGGCACTCGTCGAGCAATCGTTAAATAATTGAACCATCATAAAAAGTTATCCGGCCTTCTCACGAAAAGCATATACGCCGCACTGTTTGCTGGCCGGTTTCAGGAATGAGTTGATCAGATTTTGATTCGAAAATTTTCGGAAAAATTAAATCTGTCAATAGTGAAGAGAAGGGGATAATTTAGGAACGCAGCAATGTTTGTAATGTTAGCAAACCGATTTCCTGTATTATTCAAACACATAACTTGATTTTTTCTGTTTTGATGTTCTATACGAGAAAAATCAGGGGTTTGTAGCAGGCAAGATCTGAAAAATCGATCGTTATTCATACTCTTAAAACTCAAAGTAAAATTTTCATGGCTAATATTCTCACTTATGTATGCTAGGATACGGGGTCGCCGGAAAAGGTTGGAAATTCGGGTTGGAATTTGTTGGAAATATCTCCGGAATGGTCGGCATTTCTGTCGAAATGCTTCATTATCAGGAGGTAAAAACTTACATTTTGGGCAACAAAGTTTTGTGATGTGTGAAAAAAAATACTCAACCAAAACAGCAGGTTTAAAAGTGAGTTTAATTGACTTCGTCTTTCAACTTTTTCAGGAGCGTCTTTGTTAAACGAAATAACCAGCCCAATTACTGCGAGCTGCGATTTTTGTCCGAATACCAAAACCACCTGAAAATGGTCAATCCTGAACTGCGTTTCGAAGCAAGCGAAATACCTTCTTTTACCACCTATAAGGCAGCTGCATCCGTTGCAGATCATGTAGCCCGCCATTTTGAGAGCCATTACCAGGCCGTAAGCCGCTACTACGAACAGGACCTGGCCCCGCGGCCGGACGCGCGCACGATTGAATCCATTATCGATACAACTTTTTGGGCAAGCCTGCGCAAGGAGGAGGGTAGGTCTCCGAAAGTGTCAATTGCATTCCTCTCCCCCGAAGATGCAGAGCATCCGCTTATTTTCGCCGAAAAACTACCTTTTACTGCCAATACACTTACAAAGCTGGCCCCGGCTGTCGAGCGGTCGGGAATTCATCTGGGCGTCTGGCCAACTGCCGAGGGACTTTGCATTTGGGGCACTACCAGGGTAATTCCCGGCTTGTGCTTTGTGCTGGAAGTGATAGAGCCCGGGATGCTTGTGGTTAAACACCGCCGGGTTGATGGCTTTGGTAAATTTGTCAATGTGGCTGTTTTGAAGGGTGATCAGGTAAAGGTTGTCAACGAGGAAAGCGGTAAGGACCGTGATTGCCCGTCGGTCGTTAATTCTATGATGGGCTTTAAGTCGCCTACCTTATGGAACAACTCGCCCAACCTATTAGTACAGCTTGCAGTTTCTATGCGGAGCCACGAACGGGGTGGTATTTTGCTGGTAGTGCCTACCGGAAAGGAAAAATGGCGGAAATCGATCATTCATCCGATCACCTATCAGGTCGAGCCTTCATTTTCGGAGCTTGCCGAGCTCTATAAAGGTTATCTGGAAGAGCCCAATCCACTTACCTGGCAAACGCAATTTGCCTCAGCGATCAATAATCTGGCCGGATTAACTGCCGTGGATGGTGCGACCATTATTAACGATCAATATGAACTGCTGGCTTTCGGGGCGAAGATCGGGCGGGCTGCGGATGGCATACCAGTTGAGGAAATAATTATGACCGAACCTGTGATCGGTAATGTAGGCATGGTGGTACATCCGGTTCAAACCGGGGGGACGAGGCATTTGTCGGCGGCGCAGTTTGTCTACGATCAGCGCGATGCCATTGCGTTGGTCGCCTCTCAGGACGGGCGTTTCACAATCTTTTCCTGGTCTTCCTGCGAGGGAAAGGTTCAGGCGCACCGGGTTGATGCATTACTTTTGTAAAGTTCAATTAAACAGTTCCAGTTGTTCCGGATCTCTTGGCCTGCGGCTGCGGACTTCGGGTTCGTGGAAATTAGACAGTGAAATACCCAATAATCTGACGGGTTTCCCGCTCATTTCAACTTTACCCAGCAGGTTTTTTGCAGTGTCGATAATTGAATCAATGTCGGTCACTGCTTCGTTAAATGATTGGTTGCGCGTGATCTGGGTGAAATCGCTGAATTTTACTTTTAGGGTCACCGTCCGGCCCTGCAGCTGATTTTTTTGGAGTCTGTTGAAGACGATTTCGCCTATTCTGTCCAGCTCTTTGTGCATTTCTTCAGTCGTGATCAGGTCGTAGGTGAAGGTATCTTCGGCACCCAGCGATTTTGTTTCCCGGTGCGTTTGTACCAGCCGGTCGTCCAACCCTCTCACGATTTTGTAATAGAAATGGCCCGTTTTCCCAAAACGCCTCACCAGCTCTTCTTCACTTAACTTTTTGAGATCGGCACCTGTGAATATGCCCATTCCCTTCATTTT